>JAGXIJ010000065.1 GCA_024635675.1 Gillisia sp. | reverse complement strand
TGGCGTTGTTACTACTTATTTTAACTAACATGGTACCAATCATGGAGATAATTATCCCTGCACCGGCAATAGCCATTGGTAATAAAACTGGGCCAATTCCGCCAAAAACATCATCTATACTTCCGCCCATATCCTTGATCACATAATTACCAAGAACCATGGCAGCTAATACTGTTGCAACGTAAGAACCAAAAAGATCGGCTCCCATCCCGGCAACATCACCTACGTTGTCTCCAACATTATCTGCGATCGTTGCAGGGTTTCGAGGATCATCTTCAGGAATTCCTGCTTCGACTTTTCCAACAAGATCGGCCCCAACATCTGCTGCTTTGGTATAAATTCCACCACCTACACGCGCAAACAAGGCAATAGATTCAGCTCCAAGAGAGAATCCTGCTAGTGTTTCCAATACAATCGTCATATCTGAGGTGGAGGTCCAAACACCTCCCATAAAGTAATTGAAGAATAATATAAAGAAAGATGTTAAACCTAAAACTGCAAGTCCTGCAACTCCAAGACCCATCACGGTACCACCGCCAAAAGAAACTCCTAAGGCATTTGGCAAACTAGTTTTTGCAGCTTGTGTAGTTCTAACATTTGTTTTTGTGGCTATTTTCATCCCCATATTTCCTGCCAGAGCAGAGAAAAAGGCTCCAAAAATAAAAGCGATTACTATTAACCAGTGAGTTGTAGGAACCACAAAGGAAACTACGGCAAGGGCAACACTTACAATTAATACAAAAATAGCTAGAAGTTTATATTCGGCATTCAAAAAGGCAAGGGCGCCTTCATAGATATGATCTGAAATTTCTTTCATCTTTCCGTCACCGGCATCCTGTTTTAAAACCCAGGATCTTTTAACCCACATATAAATAAGGCCAATTAAAGCTAGAATAATTGGAGCATAGATAATCATTGATTCCATAGAGATAGTTAAATTTTAGTTAATGCCGCTAATGTAGCAAAATCAATGATAAATAAAAAAGCAATAACTTTTTAGAGTTATTGCTTTTAATTATTCACTATTTATAAGAAAATATTCGCTTATATCCCGAATCTCTCTTTATCCCCTTCATAATTCTTATATCGTTCGATACATTGCTTGATGATTTCTTTAGCTTCATCTGCATCTCCCCATCCGCCAACATCAACTTTCTTTTTCTCAAGATCTTTATAAACTTTAAAGAAATGCTCGATCTCTTTAAGCAAGTGACCATTCACATCCGATAAATCATTAAGCCTATTCCAAATTGGATCGGAAACAGGAACACAAATAATTTTTTCATCCGGTCCTTTTTCATCGGCCATGTGGAACACTCCAATTGGCTTAACTTCCATTACAATTCCAGGAAAAGTAGGCTCTGCTACCAATACCAATACATCTAAAGGATCACTGTCCAACGCAAGTGTGTTGGGAATAAATCCGTAATCTGCTGGGTACATCATCGAAGAAAAGATCATTCGATCGTAACGAACTTTCTTTAATTCAAAATCATACTCATATTTGTTTCTACTCCCCTTTGGGATCTCTATCAATACATCAAAAGTCTCTGACATTTTCTATCTTTTTTATTCAAATTTTTCAGGCGGCAAATATAGTAATTTATCCTCTTATAGTGGGTGTTAAAAATGAAATCCGAAGGAAGCTGTTACTCCAAAGCTTCTGGCATCCGGATTATCAAAATAATTTCCTCTAAAATGGGCGTCTATTCTAAGGAATTTAAAGATGTTTCCAATCCCAACACTATACTCCCAATAAGGTTCAGAATCCGGTGCTATTAACGGCAATCCGGAAGCATCTATATTTTTATTTGCTTCAGATATTTCTCCATAAACTCCTCGAACCCCCACAATCTCCCTTAAGTTAAGGTCGCGTAGTACAGGAATTCTAGAAAACAATCTTCCGTTGAAGTTGTGCTCAACGTGAACAGCTAAATAAGTATCTGTAACAAATTCGTAGAAATTAAGTAGCGGAAAAGTATTGTAAAGGGCAAAATAAGTCTGATTTCCAGGTACTACACTTAATAACCCAAGTGGGACTTCTCCAAAGGTTTTTCCTGCTTCTATGCTTACATTGGCTTTTCCAAAACCACCAACTAATAACGGCTGATTGTAAAAAAATTGGAGCTTTTTATAATTAAAATCACTTTCAAAAACATCCTTAACTCCCAAACTGTAATTTAAAAAAAACGTTGGAAAATCTCCTCCATTTATAATATTTCTATCCACTCCAAACCCGGTGGTTTCTCTTCCCGGGGTGTAGGTGAAAATTGTAGATATTTCCGTCTGATTAATTTCTGAATCTATTTGAGTAAGCGCTTCATCTGCATAAAAATCTAAACTAAATGTTGGCGAGGCTGGTTTTAAGATCCTGTAAGATCTAGCCAATCTAAAGGTAAAATTCTTAATGGGTTCAATTTCTAGACTTACTACCGAAAGGTTAATGGAACTCAATTTATCGTTATCTCCAACATTAATAAGAGATGAAGAAGCCAGACTTCGTCCAAGCACATCGGTGGTATTGGTGAGGCTGGTTCCTAATTGCTCGATATCTCGCCTGTTTCCAGCCGTTGCAATAATTCTCATTTTTTTGTCCAGCAATACTTTTCCTGCAATGCCATATTTAAATTTCTTGTCCTTAAATCCATAAGCGCCATAGCCTTCTATTCTCCATGGATCGTTTTCGCTGAAATAAGTTCTTCCACCTCCTCTTAATCTAAATCCTTCTACATCATTAAAACCTAAGGTGGCGTAAACCGGCCCGTAATCGAACCCGTTGAATTCTATGTACCCTGAAGATAAGGTGGTGGTTAAATTATACAATCGTTTAAATGCTTTTACATTTTGCAAAGTATCCAGCATTTTATAAACCCCTCGCTCGTCACCGTTTAATTCTTCTAAGCGATTCTTCTTCCAAAACTCATCGTCTCTATTATATACTTCCTGCTTAAATTCTATCACCCGTTGCTCATAAAATTGCAAAGGTTTTTTAATATTGAACTTATAATCGTCGTAAAGCACCGTTCTTTTTCCGTAAATTCCTCGCGCATTTTCTTTGTCTCGAAGAGAAAAGTCTACTTGAAAAAAATCTCTGGTAATTAAGAAAATAGAATCATTTAAAACATCGAAATCCTGTTCTATATAAACTCCTTTTACCCAGTTTATATTGGCATCTTCGGCCATTTCAAGATTTATTTTCTTTACAGCCCAAGTAGTATCGTTTACCCAGAAATCTCCCTTAAAGGTTAACTCATTTTTTCTTCTTGGGTAATAATTAATCTTATAACACCATTTATCTCCAACAAAGGAACTATCTGCTAACACATAATTATAATTGTTAATACCGGTGGTGGAAAGCGGACTTATAAAACTCTTATCGAAAAACTTAAGGTAGTTCTCGTAAATATCTATTTCAGAATAAATATCTTTTACGGTAGAAATTAAAAGTTGATTGTTGCTAAATCCTGAATTCTTATTTCCTAACAGATCTTCTTTAATCTTTCCAGATTTTTTATCGCCATAAACTTTGGAAACCGCTTCATTTAAAAAAACCGGTAAATAGGTTTTTCCGGTAATTCGGTTAGTATCCAAATCTTTAAATATGAATTCCATCCCATTAAAAATTCGACTATTAATTAAAGTGCTATCTATCTTATTAAGGTCGAATTCCAGTTTTTCGTATTTACGGTATTCGTATTGATCGAATTTCTTTACTCCATTCTGTCTTTTGTTTTCCCAGATCTTCCGAAGAATGTCCAATGCAGGATTATTTTTTTTGGAAGTTTTTCCTTGATAGATCATTACTTCCCCTAAAGACTCAGTCATTTCCTTTAAAACAACCTTTAAATTGAGATTATCTCCTTTTTCAAGAGGTAATATTTTAGTTTGATATCCTACAAAGGAGAATTCTACAGTTGGCTGGTCCTTATTGGATGTTAAATAAAAAGAACCATTTTCTGTAGTTGTAATTCCTTCAGAAGTACTTAAAAAAATAACATTTGCAAAGGGAATTGGAGTATCTGTCTCATCTACAAGCGTTCCACTAATTCTAGTTTGCGACCAGGCTTGAAAAACGCTAATAACAAGGCAGGCAAATAAAAGGGTATTTTTCATATTTAGGCAAAAAAAAACTCCATCTATTAAGATGGAGCGGCAAAGATATGTTTATAAGATTACTTGTAAAGCACCTTTCTTACAGCTTTAACAACATCTTCACTGTTTGGTAACCAGTTTTTTAATAATTCCGGAGAATAAGGAGCCGGAGTATCTGCGGTATTGATCTTTATTATAGGGGCATCTAAGTAGTCAAAGGCTTTTTCCTGAACTTGATAAGTGAGCTCTGTAGCAACATTTCCAAATGGCCATGCTTCTTCCAATATCACTAATCTATTTGTTTTTTTAACCGATTTTAATACTGTCTCGTAATCCAAAGGTCTTACGGTACGCAAATCAATAATTTCACAAGAAATCCCATCTTTTTCCAGTTCATCTGCTGCTTTATAAGCTTCCTTGATGATCTTTCCAAAAGATACGATAGTAACGTCTGTTCCTTCTCTCTTAATATCTGCTACTCCAATTGGAATTACATAATCTTCTTCCGGCACTTCCCCTTTATCGCCATACATCTGCTCACTTTCCATAAAGATCACAGGATCATCATCACGAATTGCCGCTTTTAATAATCCTTTTGCATCGTAAGGATTGGAAGGTACAACAACTTTTAAGCCTGGACAGTTTGCAAACCAGCTTTCAAAAGCTTGAGAGTGGGTAGCTCCCAATTGCCCTGCAGAGCCTGTTGGCCCTCTAAATACGATTGGAATATTGAATTGTCCACCACTCATCTGGCGCATTTTTGCTGCGTTGTTGATGATTTGATCTATTCCTACAAGGGCAAAGTTGAAGGTCATAAACTCTATAATAGGTCTATTTCCATTCATAGCACTTCCAATTCCAATTCCGGTGAAACCAAGTTCAGAGATCGGGGTGTCTATCACACGGTCCGGACCAAATTCATCTAACATCCCTTTAGACGCTTTATAAGCACCATTATATTCTGCCACTTCTTCACCCATTAGGTAAATAGTATCATCTAAGCGCATTTCTTCGCTCATGGCCTGCTGAATTGCTTCTCTGAATTGAATTGTTTTCATTCTAATTATCTATGCTGTTAAATGTATCGCTTAAAAAAAACAAAAATAGTAATTCACAAAAGTTTATAGTGCATCTTCGGGATAAAATATTTACTATGCATGCATAGTAAAATTTCTATAAATTTGCCTATCTTCGTGATTACGAAAAAAAACTTTTAAAAAGACAATATAAATGAAAATATTAGTGTGTATAAGCCACGTACCGGACACTACGTCCAAGATTAACTTTACAGACAACAATACCCAATTTGACACCAATGGAGTGCAGTTCGTAATAAATCCGAATGACGAATTTGGTCTTACCCGTGCTATGTGGTTCAAAGAAAAACAAGGAGCTTCTGTAGATGTAATAAATGTTGGGGGTCCAGAAACTGAGCCTACCTTAAGAAAGGCATTGGCAATTGGTGCAGATAGTGCAATTAGAGTAAATACTCCTGCAACAGATGGTTTTCAGGTTGCCAAGCAACTTGCAAATGTTGCAAAGGAAGGAGGCTATGATCTTATTATTGCCGGACGTGAATCTATAGATTATAATGGAGGAATGGTTCCCGGAATGCTTGCTGCTTTATTAGAAGCTAATTTTGTAAATACTTGTATTGGACTTGAAGTTGACGGAAATGAGGCAAAAGCTATTAGAGAAATCGATGGTGGAAAAGAAACCGTTTCTGCAAAATTACCATTGGTTATTGGAGGACAAAAAGGATTAGTAGAAGAAAGCGATCTTAAAATCCCTAATATGAGAGGGATCATGATGGCCAGAAAGAAGCCATTAAATGTTGTAGAACCGGTAGATGTTACTGTACATACAGAAGCTGAGAAATTTGAAAAACCAGCTCCTAAAGGAGCCGTTAAATTAGTGGATCCAGATAACTTAGACGAATTGATCCAGTTACTTCATAAAGAAGCAAAAGTGATCTAATTACTTATTGAAGGCTTCAAAAAAGCCGAAATGACGTAAAAAATTAAATATCCACAACAAATAAAAATAAAAAACATGTCAGTTTTAGTTTATATAGAATCAGAAGAAGGAAAATTTAAAACAGCATCCCTGGAAGTAGCTTCTTATGCTAAAGAAGTTGCACAAATGCTTGGAACTACTGTTACAGGAGTTACATTTAATACTGAAGATGTTTCAGAACTTGCTACTTATGGAGTAGACAAAGTTTTGAAAATAAATAATTCAAAATTAAAGAATTTCAATGCCGAAGCTTATGCTGATGCTTTAAAGCAAGCGGCAGAGAAAGAAGGAACTAAGGTTGTAGTTGTTAGCCAGAGTGCGAACAGCAAATATCTCGCACCTCTTTTGGCTGTACATTTAAATGCAGGATACGCTTCTAATGTTGTTGCTATCCCAGAAGGAGCCAGCCCTTTCGTAGTTAAAAGGACTGCCTTTACTAATAAAGCTTTCAATTTCACCAAAATAGATACCGACATTAAGATTATAGGTGTTTCCAAAAACGCTTTTGGCGTAAAAGAATCTCAAGGTGCTGCGACTGCTGAAGATTTTTCTCCAAATTTATCGGAAGAAGATTTTTCTGTTAATGTTATCAATGTAGATAAAGCAAAAGATAAGGTGACAATTGCAGATGCAGAAATTGTTGTTTCTGGAGGAAGAGGACTTAAGGGTCCTGAGAACTGGGGAATGATCGAGGATCTTGCCGAAACATTAGGAGCAGCAACAGCATGTTCTAAGCCAGTGAGCGATATGGGCTGGAGACCTCATAGTGAGCACGTTGGGCAAACAGGAAAACCTGTTGCCGCCAATTTATATATAGCAATTGGAATTTCCGGTGCTATCCAACATTTAGCAGGTATTAACTCTTCAAAAGTGAAAGTTGTTATCAATAATGATCCTGAAGCACCATTTTTTAAAGCTGCAGATTATGGAGTAGTTGGTGATGCCTTTGATATTGTTCCGAAACTAAATGAAAAACTAAAGGAATTTAAAGCTAAAAACGCATAATTTTTTTAACTTGCGAGCATTAAAAGGGCTTTCTAAATCTGGTATTGTGTCCTTATTTAGAAAGCCTTTTTCAATTATTGGTATATGAGTTTAATTCGCCTTAATATAAAAGGAATATCTTATAGTCAAACCCAAAACGGCGCCTACGCACTTATTCTAAGTGAAGTAGACGGGGACAGAAAACTCCCCATCGTTATTGGAGCCTTTGAGGCACAGTCTATAGCCATAGCGCTAGAAAAGGAAATTAAACCTCCACGACCTCTCACCCACGATCTATTCAAGAATTTTTGCGACCGTTATGCGATCAACATTAAACAAGTGATAATACATAAATTAGTGGATGGAGTATTTTATTCCAGTCTTGTTTGCGAAAGGGATAATATAGAAGAGGTGATAGATGCACGTACCAGCGATGCTATCGCCTTGGCTTTACGGTTTGATGCTCCTATTTTTACCTATAAAAATATTCTGGATAAAGCAGGTATTTTCTTAAAAGGTGAATCTGGATCATTAACCCCATCTACCGCAAAAGAAATATCGGAAGTAGATGATATACTTGCCGAAAATATTGAACCTGAAGGCGTGGATTATAAAAAAATGTCCCTGTCAGAACTTGAAGATCTACTCGCACAAGCAGTTAAGAATGAGGATTATGAAAAGGCAGCCAGAATTAGAGACGAGATTTCAAAAAGAAAATAAGTAGTTATTTATGAAGAAATACTGGTGTTGCCTGTTCTTTATTTTATTCGGAATTATTACCGCACATTCTCAAACAATTTCAAAATCCTGGACTTTCCAGTCTGCAAAAGATACCACTCAAACTCTTTCCGGATTTGCTTCTAACGATAATTTGATCCTCGAAGATGGCCGATTTACCATCAATTCAGAGAAAGATGAGACATTAAAAGCACAGGGAGATTATTTGTACCAAAACAATCTTTTGGTATTTTTCTTTAATCAACCTGCCGGAGATTCTATAAAGAATTTTAGAATTGCTGAATTAACTGAAGGATCTCTTCAATTATCAGATAACTCAAATACTTATACTTTTCAGGAAACCCCTTTATCTATAGAGGAGGTGCTCCCTGTTAGCACAAATAAACAGATGATTCCTAGCGCCGGGATCTCTTTCAACAGCGTTTCCAGAGGTGTTTTAGGAATGGTTTCCTTACTACTAATTGCTTTCCTATTTAGTAGCAGCAGAAGATCTATTAACTGGAAGACCGTTCTTATTGGTTTAGGAGCACAATTATTACTCGCTATTGGAGTTCTAAAAATTACATTTGTAAAAAACATATTCGAATTCGTTGGGGGGATTTTTGTTTTAATCCTTGACTTTACAAGAGCTGGAAGTGAGTTTTTATTAGGCGGAATGATGAATGTAGAAAGTTTCGGATTCATATTCTTATTTCAGGTACTCCCTACTATTATTTTCTTTTCGGCATTGACTTCTGTTTTGTTTTACCTTGGAATTATCCAAATTGTTGTAAAAGGAATGGCTAAGGTTCTAACCAAGATCATGGGAATTTCTGGAGCTGAAAGTTTAAGTGTTGCTGGAAATATATTTTTAGGGCAAACAGAAGCTCCATTAATGATCAAAGCTTATTTGGAACGTATGAATCGTTCTGAAATGCTGCTGGTTATGATTGGTGGGATGGCCACCGTTGCAGGTGGTGTACTTGCTGCATATATAGGATTTCTTGGAGGTGATGATCCTGAACTGAGATTACATTTTGCGACGCATCTTTTAGCTGCCTCTGTAATGGCAGCTCCGGGAGCGATCGTTATTTCTAAGATATTATATCCGCAAATAGAAGCTATTAACACAAATGTGGAAGTTTCTTCAGAAAAAATAGGATCCAATATTTTAGATGCTATCGCCAATGGAACTACAGAAGGTTTAAAACTTGCCGCTAATGTTGCAGCTATGTTATTGGTTTTTATTGCATTTATTGCAATGATCAACTATTTATTAGGATGGATAGGAGGAATAACCAGCTTAAATCTCCTGATGGCAGATTATACTCCTTATGATAAATTCTCTTTAGAATCTATTCTGGGAACTGTATTTGCTCCCTTAATGTGGCTTATTGGAGTTGCAAAAGAGGACATGATGCTTATGGGACAACTCCTAGGAATTAAGCTTGCAGCAAGTGAATTTGTTGGCTATATCCAACTGGCAGATCTAAAAAATCCTATGAATGCGTTAAGTTTGAACTATGAAAAATCGGTTATCATGGCTACTTATATGCTTTGTGGGTTTGCGAATTTTGCTTCCATTGGAATACAAATTGGAGGAATTGGTTCCTTAGCCCCAGGACAACGAAAGGTGCTTTCAGAATTTGGAATGAAGGCTTTATTAGGTGGAACCATTGCATCACTTTTATCGGCAACTATTGCCGGGATGATCATCGGGTAACATCTTAATTAAAAAATCTAATTAAAGATTTTAATACAAAACTTAATCTTTCAGAAGAAAAAGTCTTGAACCTGTTCTCGAGAAAATTATTCACTCTCACAAAATCTGTAAAAAATAAAGGTCAAAGGAAACTTACCTTATCAATCTTTTTAAAATCAACCATATAAACTAATTGATTAATTCTAAATTGGGCAATTCAATGTTTAAGCTATTGTTTACTACTGAAATAGTCACCCTATTAGAATGAACCAATCACAAAAAACAAGAAAATATCGTGGTGAAGATGCCCAATGGCCTCACCAGATTCCTTTGGCAGGATGGATAGATATCGGCAAGCGAACTTTCCACGAAATGAAAGCCGATAATGTTCAGATTGTGGCCGCAGGTGTAGCATTCTATTTCTTCTTGGCAGTTTTTCCCACTATCATTGCGACAATTTCTGTGTATAGTTTAGTGCTGGAACCGGATCAAATCCGGGAGCAAATCTCCAAATTAAGTCTCATTTTACCAGAACAGGCGTTTGGGATGATCAAAGAATTTTTGGAGCCGGTAATTGCTAAGTCTAAAAAGGAAATTGGCTGGGGACTGGCGATAAGTGTATTGGTAAGTATTTGGAGTGCAAACAAAGGCACGAACGCCCTTTTTATGGGAGTGAATATTGCTTATGATGAAATAGATACTCGGGGTATAATCAAAAAAAATCTACTGACCCTGCTCTTTACATTAGGTGGCGTTGTGATTGGACTTATAAGTTTATTGATCGTGATCTTTTTTCCGTTACTCATTAAAAATATTGGCCTTACTCCTCAAATAGAACATATTCTTACTTGGTTTCGTTGGGTTTTGCTGGGGATAATTCTAGTGCTAACCCTAAGTATGGTTTATAAATTCGCTCCCAATCGTCGTAGTCCCAGATTACGTTGGGTAAGTTGGGGTGCACTGCTGGGATCCTTAGTTTGGCTTGCAGGCTCTATGTTATTTTCCTGGTACGTGAGCAATTTTGGCAGCTATGATGATCTCTACGGAAGTTTTGCCGCAGTGGCTATTTTAATGCTCTGGCTCTTTTTAACTGCATTTATTGTACTAATGGGTGCCGAAATAAATTCTGAAATGGAACATCAAACCAGATATGATACTACTATTGGCCTAGAGAAACCAATGGGAGAACGAAATGCTCATCATGCAGATCGATGTGCGGTGGAGGATTTGGAAGATTTGGAGGATTGATAAATATCGTTGAAACAAAGTTGAAAACTCTTAGGGATTTAAGCAGTTAATTTTACCTGTTTTCTTATTTTTAGAAAATATATATAATAGTATTTCAGAAAGACATTAGCATGAAACAATACCATGAACTTGTAAAACACGTTTTGGAGAACGGGACTCAAAAAGGAGACAGAACCGGTACAGGCACAAAAAGCGTGTTTGGCTACCAAATGCGGTTCGACCTAAGTAAAGGATTTCCAATGGTAACTACCAAAAAGCTTCATCTAAAATCTATTATTTATGAACTTCTTTGGTTCTTAAATGGAGACACTAATATAGATTACCTTCAAGAAAATGGAGTGCGTATTTGGAATAGCTGGGCCGATGAGAATGGAGATCTGGGACCTGTATATGGACATCAATGGAGAAACTGGAATAGCGAAGATACAGACCAGATCAAAGAAATAATAGTTACTTTAAAGAACAACCCAAATAGCCGTAGAATGTTGGTTTCGGCATGGAACCCGTCTGTATTACCTGATACTTCAAAATCATTTTCAGAAAATGTTGCAAACGGGAAAGCAGCGCTACCTCCATGTCACGCATTTTTTCAATTTTATGTGGCCGATGGAAAATTATCTTGTCAACTTTATCAGCGTAGTGCCGATATTTTTCTGGGAGTGCCATTTAACATTGCCTCCTATGCCCTATTCACCATGATGGTGGCACAAGTATGTGGTTACGAAGCCGGGGATTTTATTCATACCTTTGGCGATGCTCATATTTATAACAATCATATCGAGCAGCTGGAACTTCAATTAAGCAGGGATCTAAGGGCCTTACCTCAAATTAAGATTAATCCTGAAGTGACAGATATTTTTAACTTCAAGTTTGAAGATTTCAGTCTTGAAAATTATGATCCGCATCCTCACATAAAAGGAAAAGTTGCGGTTTAACTCCTTGATTAGGGTTTAGTATTATGAGGTATTCCTCGAAATTAAAAAATTACCTACTTATGAAAAATTTACTTTTTATTGCCGCTTTCTTTATTATTACAGCTAGCTCTCAAGCCCAGGAAGGAGTTACCGTAAAAGGGAATACCATCACCATGAAAGAGATTGGACCCGTATGGCCCGGTTGTGAAAAAAGCGAGCTATCTGATGATGATTGTTTTAATAAGCAACTTGCCAAACACATCAAAGCGAATTTTAAATACCCGAAAGATTCTAATGGAAAGATCGTTAGAGGAAGATCGGTGATTACTTTCTATATTGATGAACAGGGAAAAGTGGCCAAAGTATCTGCAGAAGGTCCAGAAAAACTGATTAATCAGGAGGCTATACGCATCACGAAATTATTCCCGGAAATGAAGCCAGGACACAGAGGTGGGAAAAAAATCGAGGTAAAATATAAGATGCCTTTCAATTTTTAAATTCCCGCTAAACCTTACTTTAACTTTGCATTAACTCGCATAGATTTTACTCGCTCCTAAAAAATTGTAACTTTGGATGGTAACCTTATGTTACCATCTAATCTATGATCTCAAAAGATAATTTATTCCTCCTTTTTACTGAAACAAGGGCCCAAACCGAAAATATTTGTGCCCCCTTGGAAATTGAGGATTATGTGGTACAACCTATTGCAGATGTTTCTCCTCCTAAATGGCATTTAGGGCATACCACTTGGTTCTTCGAAGAGTTTGTGCTGAAAAAATATCAGAAGGATTATCAATTATTTGATGAAAACTCGGCCTTTGTCTTTAATAGTTATTATGAAAGTGTTGGGGAGAAAGTGGTGAGAACCGATAGAGGGAATTTATCCCGTCCTACCGTCGCATGGATCTATAAGTATCGCACTTATGTCACAAATGCGATTTTGGATCTTTTCAACCAACCTAATGAGTTTTCAGACGAAATTTCGAATGTATTGGAAATAGGCTGTCATCATGAAAAACAGCATCAGGAATTATTGCTAACAGATATAAAATATATCTTAGGTAACAATCCGCTATTACCTGTTTATCAGGATAATTTTGAAGAAAATCAGGTTCAGAAATTTCAACAAGAATGGTTATCAATCCCGGAAGGCATTTATGAAATTGGACATAAAGGAGATTCTTTCTTTTATGATAATGAGATAGGTCGGCATAAGGTATATTTAAATAATTACCAGATCTCCAATAAATTAGTTACCAATGGAGAGTTTTTAGATTTCATAAAAGCCGGAGGTTATAAAGATGTACTTTTATGGCATGCCGAAGCTTGGGATTGGGTAAATTCAGAAAAGATTACAGCTCCTTCTTATTGGCATAATCTAGATGGTAAATGGCATCAATATTCTTTAAGTGGATTACACGAATTAGATCTTGAAGCTCCGTTAACGCACATTTCATATTATGAAGCTTTCGCCTTTGCCCAATGGAAAGAAATGCGATTGCCAACAGAATTTGAATGGGAAATAGCTCAAGAAAAATTTGATTGGGGAAATCGCTGGGAATGGACAGAAAGTGCATACAGTCCGTATCCTGATTATAAAAAAGCAGATGGTGCTTTAGGGGAATACAACGGAAAATTTATGGTGAATCAAAAGGTGCTTCGGGGAGGCTCTGTGGCTACTGCTACAAATCATACGAGAGCTACCTATAGAAACTTTTTTCACCCACATTTAAGATGGCAATTTACCGGTGTAAGATTGGCCAAATAATTCGACTTTTAGTACATGAAAAATAATACAAATACGCGCTTTACTTCTGCTTTCGAGGAAGATGTTTATACTGGCTTAACCAGCTACCCGAAACATTTATCATCTAAATATTTTTACGATAAGAAAGGAGATAAGTTGTTTCAGGAGATAATGAACCTACCGGAATATTATCTCACAAATTGCGAGTATAACATATTTAAAACCAACACTCAAGAGATTGCTGATGCGTTTGCGGGAGCGAATGGTTTCGACCTAATTGAACTTGGAGCCGGAGATGGAAAAAAGACAAAATTATTATTACGATATCTAGCAGATAAGAAGATAAATTTCGATTATTTACCTGTAGATATTAGCCAGAATGCATTGGACAAATTACAGGAATCGCTTAAAAAAGAGCTGCCTTCAGTTTCTGTTAAACCACAACAAGGCACATATTTCAAAACATTAGAGCGTTTAGCCGATTATAACACCAGGAAAAAAGTGATTCTGGTTTTAGGGTCTAATATTGGAAACCTGCTTCATAAAGATGCAATAAATTTCCTGAGACAAATCCAGGAAGCTATGAGTCCCGACGATATGCTATTTATGGGCTTCGATCAGAAGAAGAATCCTCAAACTATTTTAGATGCCTACAATGATCCTACAGGTGTCACAGCTGCCTTCAATAAGAATGTTTTAGAAAGGATAAACATCGAAATGGACGGAAATTTCGACCTCGATTCCTTTATTCACTGGGAAACCTATAATCCTGAAACAGGTACTGCGAAGAGTTTTTTGGTTAGTAAGGAAAAGCAAACGGTAACTATTAAGAATTTAGATCTTACGGTAAATTTTGACGCTTGGGAAAGCATACATACCGAAATTTCCCAGAAATACGATGATACAGTTGTGGAATGGCTAGCAAGCCAGGCAGATCTAAAAGTCATTAATTCCTTTACCGATGAAAAGGATTATTACAAGAATTACATCTTCAGAAAAAAGTGATTTTATTATATAATGCTATTTAAAATTAAAGTTATTAAATATGAAAGCTATTTGGAACAACACAATAGTTGCAGAAAGTAACGACACAAAAGTGGTAGAAAACAATCATTATTTTCCACAAGAATCTATAAAATCGGAATATTTCAAACCAAGTGACACTGCAACAAGATGCGTTTGGAAAGGAGAAGCATCATACTACAACGTGGAAGTTGATGGGGAAACAAATAAAGACTCCGCATGGTATTATCCGCAAGCGAGTCATGCTGCCAAACCAATAGAAAATTATGTGGCTTTCTGGAAAGAGATAAAGGTTACCGAATAATTACTTTTTAAGATATTCCTTTAATACAGTTACCAAAAAATCAATTTCTTCTTCAGTATTAAAATAATGGAAACTCACCCGCACACCGGGGTTTTTCAAGGAACATATAATGTTTTTACTATTCAAGAATTGAAGGAGCTCATCACTTCCCCCAATATTAAAAATAGAGGAATGCTGAGTTCTTTTCACTACAGCTTCTTCCAACAATCCAAGTTTTTCAAATTCTTGTTTCGCCTTTTTGGACAACAGGTTAATACGCTCCTCAATAAGATCTATTCCAACCGAATTTATAAATTTTATTGCCGCCATTATACTTCCAAAACTTAAGGTATCCTGATGACCTGGCTCAAATTTTCCTAAAAAATTCCCTTTATGGGCTTTATACTTTCCCTGCAGAGAGTTGAAACCAACACTTTTTGGATCTATCTTTTTAGGCACATCCTCCTGAAACAACATAATAGCATTTCCGTAACCCGCATTCATCCATTTATAGCAACTAGCAATCACTACATCTATTTTCGAGGAATCAAAATCGAATTTTTCGGTGCCAATATATTGAGTCCCGTCTGCCACAAAAAGGGTTTCAGGAAACTTTTCCTTCATTTCTCGCAAGAAAGAAGTGGTTACTCTTATCCCGTTTTCATATTGAACAATACTGAAACAAAAAAGATCTGGTCGATTTTGTTCAAGGGCCTCTTCAATATTTTTCTCCAGATTTTCATCTATTTGAGCATAACTAACCTTAAACTCTCTGGAATTGACTGCCCAATTTATAGAAGGGTAATCCTCCTTTAACAACAATATTTTACTTGACTTATCTATACCCTCTAAAAGCGTATTGAATCCACTGGAAAAATTATGGATTAACCCTACTCTATTTGGAGCGCAATTAAAAAACTCTCCAACGGTCTCTCGCACTTCCTCCAGAATCTCCCCTTGTTTATCCCTGAAAATACTTCCAGAAATAAGCATATCCAGATCATGATCTTGACGGTATTCAAAGACTTTTTCAGAGAGTAATCCACTAGAGGCATTGTTCAAATACACGTATTGGCGTAGGACAGGAAAGGCTTTTCTTAAATTCTTCATAAGCGTTTTAACATTAGACCAAAAAATCTGTAAATTTGGTAGACACTAAAGTACCTTTTAATATGTTTTCTAAAAAGAAAAACACTTCTAAACTAGAGGCAGATCAGCGCCAGTTATTTGAAAATGCACGGGCAAGAGCACACCAGAAAAAAAGATTATTTCAACATTTCGTGATCTTTTTAGTTGGCTCGGTTTTGTTGATAGTTGTTAATGTGGTGATTGGCTACCGGGAAGACTATACTATTTTAGGGTACAATTGGTTTGTTTGGGCAGTATTATTATGGGCCTTCTTTTTCTTTATCCATGTAATAAATGTTTGGGTTACAAATAGTTTTATGGGAAAAGAATGGGAACAAAAGCAATTAGAAAAGTTAGTGAAAAAACAAAAGGAACGAATTGCTGAGCTTCAACAAATAGTAGACAGAGATTATCCATTACCAAAAGAGCCTGTTAAACCCATTATTTCAGAAAATCCAGACCCTAAATTTATAGACCCAAACACTCCTTCTAAAAACTATTGATATTATGCTAACAATTATTGCAGCTGCCGGAGAGAATAATGAACTAGGGAAAGATTGTGGTTTGGTCTGGCATCTTCCAGATGACTTCAAAAGATTTAAAAACTTGACTATTGGACATCATATTATCATGGGTCGAAAGACTTTTGATACTTTTCCACAACCACTGCCAGACAGAACTCATGTGGTAATTACCAGAAAAGATAATTTCAAAAAAGAGGGAATTGTAACTGTCCACTCACTAGAACGTGCTGTAGATTTTAGCAAAGGTGATCACCAACCTTTTATTATAGGAGGCGGTGAAATATATAAATTGGCAATGAATGTTGCCGATAAAATTGAACTTACAAGAGTTCATGGAAAGTTTGATGCCGACACCTATTTTCCCGAGATCGATGAAAATATTTGGGTTGTCGAGAAAGAGGAATTTCATGAAAAAGATGAAAAACACAAGTTCTCATTTACCTATCTCACTTATGTTCGTCGATAAATAGCGCGAAAACAAATGCTTTTTATATTCTTCACTTCACAAGTAAGATTCAAATTAATATTTCTAAATAATATTCAATACACATATTATTTTCACAATTCTTAACAGAACTAGATCAATAATTGGCTATTCCTTAATTCAATAGGTTTCAATTGCTTGGTATCTTGCTTATAAAAATATTATGAGCACAGAAAATTTAAGAAATACCGAAGCACTAAAGAAAATGAGAAAATTGGTGGAAGATATCGATTTTTGTATGATGCTAACCGATCTGGATACCCAACCTATTAACGCGATCCCTATGTCTACTAAAAAAGTTGATGAGGCTGGGAATATTTGGTTTTTGAGCGGGAAAAATAGCGAGCATAATGCTAATATTTCAAAAGATTCAAAGACGCAACTTTTATATAGTGATAACTCCGACATGGAATTTATCAGTATTTATGGTTCGGCGTCAATACATTTAGATAAAGACATTATTCATGATCTTTACAGTAAGACTGACGATGCATGGTTTGAAGATAAAAACGACCCAAACATTTCAGCAATAAAATTCTCACCAAATGAGGCTTATTATTGGGACACAAAGCAAAATAAATATATAGCTTTATTAAAAATGGGAATGGCAACAATTACTGGAGAGAAAGCAGATGTTGGCGAAAAGGGAAAATTAAGTCTGTAATACAAGGAATCACATTCAAGAAGACCTCTAACATATAAGTTATGAGGTCTTTTTTTTTATTTCTATTTTAGCCATACTAAAATGAAAATATGAAAGCATATATATTTCCCGGTCAGGGAGCACAGTTTACAGGAATGGGTTTAGATCTTTATGAGAAATATCCAGAAGCAAAAAAACTTTTTGAAAGAGCCAATGAAATACTGGGTTTTTCCATTACAGATATCATGTTTCAGGGCTCTGCGGAAGATCTTAAACAAACAAAAGTGACTCAGCCTGCAATATTTTTACATTCTGTGATCATGAGTAAAATGATGGGAGATTCCTTTAAGCCAGATATGGTGGCAGGACACTCTCTTGGGGAAATATCTGCTTTAGTTGCCAATAAAACATTGGAATTTGAAGCGGCATTAAAATTAGTATACAAACGGGCCTTGGCAATGCAACACGCTTGTGAACTTGAGCCTTCTACCATGGCAGCCGTACTAGGTATGGAAGACGAATTAGTGGAAGCTATATGTGCTGAAATTGATGGAATCGTAGTAGCAGCAAACTATAATTGTCCCGGGCAATTGGTTATTTCCGGAGATTTGGCGGCAGTAGAAAAAGCTTGTGAAACATTAAAAGAAAGAGGAGCAAAACGTGCATTGATCTTACCTGTTGGTGGAGCATTTCACTCTCCGTTAATGGAACCTGCAAGAAAAGAATTGGCTGAAGCTATTGAAGCAACTACCTTTAGCACTCCAAGCTGCCCCATATATCAAAATGTAAGCACATTCGCTGTGACTAATCCAGAGGAGATTAAAAAGAATCTGGTGTTTCAATTAACTGCCCCTGTTAAATGGGCACATTCTGTTAGAAATATGATAGCAGATGGCGCTACCGAATTTATTGAAGTTGGTCCCGGTAAAGTTCTACAAGGATTAGTAAAGAAAATAGATAGAGCTGCTAATACAAGCTCTGCAGAAGTATAATATCTCTATAAAATTCACAAAAAAGCCATAATCTAAGATCATGGCTTTTTTTCTTTCTATCAAAAATAGTTGCTCAGTTTTTATAAACCTTACCGTCTTTCATTACAAATCTCACATCTTCTAAGGTTTTAATATTTTTGGTTGGATCTTCTTTTACTGCAATAATATCTGCATAAAATCCTGAAGCAAGTTGCCCAGATTCGGTTTCCATGTTTAATATTTTAGCCGGAGTAATGGTTGCACTTTGAATGGCTGCCATCGCTGGCATTCCTGCTTCAACCATAAACCCGAATTCTTTTCCATTTTGTCCATGAGGAAACACACCTGCATCTGTTCCAAATGCAATTGGCACTCCCCTTTTGTATGCTTTGCTGAAAGTATTTTGAATTTTTGGTCCAATTTCTAAAGCTTTAGCCACGATAATCTCAGGGTAATAGTCTTTAATTTTTGCTTTTTCTGTCACTTCCTTTCCCGCAGTAATGGTTGGCACCAAATAGGTCCCAAATTCTTTCATAAGATCCATAGTTTGCTCACTCATTAAAGTTCCATGTTCAATGGTCTTAACCCCGCCTTTCACTGCGCGTTGCATTCCTTCGTCCCCATGTGCATGCGCCGCTACATGAAATCCGTAGTCTTTTGCTGTTTCTGTAATAGCTTTTATTTCTTCAATGGAAAATTGAGGATTAGAACTTGATTTTGCAACACTTAAAACTCCTCCGGTTGCTGTGATCTTAATAAGGTCGGCTCCATTTTTATACCGTTGTCTTACCGCTTTCTTTGCTTCTTCCGGCCCATTCACTACTCCTTCTTTTGGTCCCGGATCTCCAACTAAATTATCGTTAAAACCATTGGTAGGATCTGCATGCCCCCCAGTTGTAGCAAGAGATTTTCCTGCCGTAAATATTCTTGGGCCAACTACCTTTCCATTATTTATAGCATTTCTTAAAGCAATGTTCACTCCGCTTCCACCAAGATCTCTAACGCTTGTGAATCCAGCCATGAGAGTTACTTTTGCAAAGCTTAAGGAATTAAATGCACGATCTGCCTCATTTAAAGTAAAGGGCTCTAAATATGCACCAGGATTAGATTCCTCTTCAATATGCACATGCATATCTGTTAAACCAGGAAGAACAGTCATCTCCCGAAGATCTATTAAACTATCACCTTCATTTTTAGGCTGAACAAATCCGTCTTCAACACTTTTAATTCTATCTCCGGAAACAATAATTGTTTTTTCAGACAGCACTTTCCCATTCTTAGTGTCTACTAATTTTCCGCTTTGGATATAAATATCCTGAGCATTTACTGTTGAAGCGAATATAAGCCCGCAAATTATTGGTAATAATTTTTTCATAGAAAGGTTTTTAATTATTTACAAATTCAATGATAGTCTTGGTTATATGATCTATTTGATCGTTATCCAACTCGGTATGCATTGGTAATGAGATCACTTCTTTTATCAATTGATTGGTAACCGGAAAATCCGCTTCATTATATCTCGCATCTTTATATGCTTTTTGATTGTGCAACGGAATTGGGTAATACACTCCACAAGGAATTCCTTGTTCATTTAAATGTTTTACCAATTCGTCACGCTTCCCATTGGTGATTTTTAAGGTGTATTGATGAAAAACATGGGTGTCACAATCACCGGATCTATGTGGAATTATTATATGATCATGACCTCCAAGGGCTTCGTCATATCTTATAGCTGCCGCTTTTCGTGCTTCATTATATATATCCAGTTTGGGCAATTTAGCCCTAAGCACTGCTGCTTGAAAACTATCCAATCTGGAATTCACACCCACAACATCATGGTGGTATCGCTCGTACATTCCATGATTCACAATTCCTCTAAGAGTATGAGCCAGATCATCATCATTGGTGAAAATAGCACCGCCATCCCCATAACATCCTAAATTTTTAGAAGGGAAAAATGAAGTAGAACCAACATCTCCAATGGTTCCGGTTTTAATGGTTTTTCCTTCTTTAGAGTGGAAATCGGCACCAATAGCCTGGGCGTTATCCTCGATCACAAATAAATTATGGGCTTTGGCAATTTCCATAATAGCGTCCATATTGGCTGTTTGACCAAAAAGATGAACCGGGACTATCGCCTTGGTTCGAGGTGTTATTGCTTCTTTAATGGCCTCAGGATCTATATTGAAAGTCTCCGGATCTACATCTACTAAAACCGGAGTTAATTGCAACAATGCTATCACCTCCACAGTGGCAGCGAATGTAAAGTCTGCGGTGATCACTTCGTCTCCTGGCTTTAAACCTAGTCCCATCATCGCAATTTGAAGGGCATCTGTTCCATTTGCACAAGGAATTACATGCTTCACCCCTAAGTATTCTTCTAGTTCTTTTTGAAAGTTTTGAACTTCCGGACCATTTATAAATGCCGAAGTATTCATTATTTCTTGTAGGGAATCGTTAATTTGATCTTTTATAGAGCCGTATTGACCCTGTAGGTCAACCATTTGTATCTTTTTCATCTGTTTCTTCTTGTAATTCAACGAAAATACAAAATATCGACCCTATCACCAATGCTATTTTTAGGAAAGAGGTATTTTAGCAATCAAATAAAAACAGCTTGCAAACACTTTATAATATATCGATCTGGTTAGTTGAAAAATTGTTGCCTGTCTCCACAATATTCAGTCATAAAATGAAACTTTTCGTAGATGGAAGAAAGAACACTCTTCCATTACTAAAAGATGCAATTAAGGATAGCGATCGGGTTATTTGGTTTCATATGGCTTCCCTTGGAGAATATGAGCAGGGTGTCCCAGTAATGGAAAAAGTGAGAGCGTTATTTCCTTCCTATAAAATTGTAGTGAGTTTCTATTCCCCTTCGGGTTACGAGATTAAAAAAAATTCTCCATTAGCAGATGTCGTTGTTTATTTGCCATTGGACACAATTAAGAATGCAAAATCCTTTTTAGATCTAATTCACCCTGAGCTTGCGATCTTCGTGAAATATGAATTCTGGCCAAATTTTCTAAATGAACTCAAAGGGAGAAAAATTAATTCAATTTTAATTTCTGGTGGATTTAGAAAGGATCAGCTCTTTTTTAGATCTAAAAACGATTGGTATAAGAAACCATTAGAAGCTTTTAATCATTTTTTTGTTCAGAATGAAAAATCCAAAGTATTACTGAATTCCATAGGATTCAAGAATGTAACAGTAAGTGGTGATACAAGATTCGATAGAGTTAGTAACCAGGTTCAACAAAACAACCAGTTAGATTTTATTGAAGAGTTTATAGATAATAAATTGTGTATTGTAGCAGGAAGCACCTGGCCTGAAGACGAATCATTATTGAAGGATTTCATAGTACAAAACAATCTGGACGTTAAGATCATTATTGCCCCTCATACCATAGATCAGGATAGGATCAGGAATTTTCAAAATAGCATTTCAATTCCCTCTGTTCTCTTTTCAGAAAAAGAGGGGAAACAATTAGCAGATTCTAAGGTGATGATTATAGATACCATAGGTTTATTGACCAAGATCTACAGTTATGCAGACATCGCCTACGTTGGTGGGGCAGTAGGGACCACTGGACTTCATAATATACTGGAACCCGCAACATTTGGGATTCCAATTATAACGGGCACTAATTTCGAAAAATTTCCAGAGGCTATTATACTGGAAAATCTTAAAGGCTTAATTGCCGTAAAATCTGGAACTGAACTAATCTCCATTCTTAACAAACTAGTTAACGACTCAGAATTCAGATCGAAGACAGGGCAAATTTCAGGACAATACATTCAACATAATGTAGGCGCCACAGAGATGGTAAATAATTATTTGAAAGCTAATTTTGTTAAAAATTGCTAAAATCATCTACCATTTTGGTTTCAAGGTCCTTTTTTTGCTAAAATATTCTAAAAACATAAACACTCCATTTAATTAAGTAGTAATTTCGATATCTAAATTGAAATGCAAATTAATATGAAACGAGTAATTTATTTAACGGCCTTAATTTTAACGGGAGCAACCACACTTATTTCTTGTAGAGACACAGCCGAAAAAGAAACGGTTATAGTAAAAGAAGTTAGAGTTGAATCCGAAAAAGCGGAACCTGTAGAGGAGCGCAAAGGAATCCTTGAACGAACAGCAGAAAAAGTTGATAAAGAAGTAAATAAGGAGATAGATCAGGAAATTGATAAAATAGGGGACGATAATTAATTATCTCATATTTTTATAAATTTTAAAGATTTTATCCTTTTTTATATATATTTATAAAGAATTGACTGTTAATTAGTCACGATTATCAAACAAACCAATAACTATAAATTTTAAACTTATGAAAAAATCAATTTTAGTATTAGCAACAGCGTTTACGCTTACTGCATTCTTCACTTCATGTAGAGATACAAAAAAGGAAAGTGATGATATGGAAATGAGTGATGATATGGACGATATGGATGACATGAACGATGATATGGACGATGTAGGTGATGACCTAGAAGAAGCTGCAGATGATGTTGGAGATGCTGTTAATAAAGCTGCTCATAAAACCGGGGATGCTGTAAAAAAAGCTGGTAACGAAGTAGAAGCTGAAATCGAAGGAACAGACGATATGTAATTTATTGTTTTAAGAAATATATCGACATCTCAAGCAATTAAATGAATACTACTATTAGTGAAAGCTAGGTATTTAAAACAACCAATAATTCTTAAATTATGAAAAAAATAATTTTTTTATTAGCGTTAACCTTTACTTCTAGTATTGTGTTAACCTCTTGCCGAGAAAAATCTGGTATAGAGAAAGTAGCAGATGATGTTGAAGATGCTGTAGATTAGCATTAAAAATGAATTAAAATATTAAAAAATCCATCTCCAACCAAGATGGATTTTTTTTAGCTTTTAAAACTTTTGAACTCGCTCTTCAATTCTTCCATAGATTCTTGCAATTGTCTTAATAGTCCACTTTCTGAGGTGGCATCTATGCTAAAAGTAAGCTTGCTATTTACCTGCCATAATTCCTGAATATCGCTTATTTTGACTTCTACCGGTGCATATTCTTCATTAATAGAAATAAGTACCACTTTAAAAGGATCGTCCAGTTTCTTGATCTTCTTTACAAGAACAGAATCGTATAATACAACCACATAGATCTTATTGCTGCTTATCTCATTTATACTTGGAATTCCCTTTCCTAGAACCCATTCCCCTGGACGTAAGTTAGGCATCATACTATCTCCTTCTACCTGGAATCCGCGATACGAAGCATTTCTATATTCGGGTAAGGGAATATCAAAAGCAGGTAATTGCTGGTACCATTCTACATCCTGAACATTATGAGGATATCCGGCCGCAGCCTTTTGATTTACTAAAATGATATTTTCTTCCTCTCCACTATTTACGGTAATAACTTTTGGGCTCACATCTCCTTTATTGATTTGTAAGATTTTTTGGGAGCTTTCTCCAAATAGCCAAAGGGGATTCACTCCAAATTGGCGTAATAATTCGGAGACAATCTTACCAGATAATTTTGTGCGACCGCGTTCAATATCAGCTGTAGAATTTTTAATCCCAAGCAATTCTGCAAATTCACTTTGCGTATAATTATGATCGTCGCGAATTTCCTTAAATCGCTTAATTTCAAGTGTTACATCTGTTCCCATATCCAAATATAACATTTTTTGGAATAAGTCCATTTTTTATATTGGAATTATTCCGTTTAAATGGAATAATTCCATAATTTTGTAATGATTCCAAATTTAAAACGGAATAGGATATAAAATGGCAAAAACAGTCTTACATCTGGATCTAGATACTTTCTATGTTTCTGTAGAAAGGAAAATAGATTCTCGATTACAAAACCGGCCTTTATTAGTTGGCGGCACTAGTGATCGCGGAGTGGTTGCGGCATGTAGTTATGAGACCAGAGCTTTCGGGGTGCATTCGGGAATGTCTATGAAACTAGCCCGACAATTATGCCCGGAAGCCACTATTATAAGAGGAGATGCCAGTACTTACAGCAAACATTCTAAAGATGTAACCGATATAATAAGAGCAGAGGTCCCGCTTTTTGAAAAATCAAGTATCGATGAATTCTATGCAGATCTTACCGGAATGGATCGCTTTTTTGGCTGTTATAAATATGCTACCGAGTTGCGTAAAAAAATTATTCGGGAAACAGGATTGCCTATTTCATTCGGACTTTCTGTAAATAAGATCGTGTCTAAAGTGGCAACTAATGAAGCGAAACCCAACAATCAACTAAAAATAGATTCCGGATTTGAAAAAGAGTTTTTAGCACCCCTTTCAGTAAAAAAAATACCGATGGTAGGGGACAAAACCTATCAAACGCTGCGCAATTTAGGCGTTAGACATATAAAAACAATACAAGAAATGCCACTGGAAATGATCCAAAAAGTATTGGGCGCCAACGGTACTACTATCTGGCATCGGGCACAAGGAATAGACAACACTCCCATTATCCCCTATTCTGAAAGAAAATCTATCTCCACCGAACGCACCTTCGACCGAGATACTATAGATGTAAACAGATTGTCCAGCATCTTAACCGCTATGACAGAAAATCTTGCGTATCAGTTACGGCGTGGCGATAAACTTACCTCCTGTATCGCAGTGAAAATAAGATATTCAGATTTTAACACCTACACCAAACAGCTCAAGATTCCCTACACCAGTGCCGATCATATTTTACTTCCTAAGCTTCAAGACTTATTCAAAAAATTATACAACCGCAGGTTATTGGTTAGGCTCATTGGGATACGCTTTAGTCATTTAGCCGGAGGAAATTATCAGATCAATTTGTTCGATGATAACGAAGAGGTGCTGCATTTATATAACGCCATGGACAACATTAGAAATAAATATGGAGACAGAAGTGTATTAAGAGCGGCTTCTTTAGGAGCTAAAACCATCGGCAGAATGACCAATCCTTTTAATGGAGAACCCCCAGTAGTGTTGGCACATAGAAAGCAATAACCTTTCGAAGCTTATGGGGAGAATAAAAAACATCTAAGAGCACACAGCATTTATTAAAACAGAGAACCAAAATTGTACTTAAACAACCACACATATTACAGCATGCGCTTTGGGACTTTTTCAGAAATAGAACTTCTGGAACTTGCCCGGGAAAATAATGTCCAAAAACTGGTGCTTACAGACATAAATAATACTTCGGCCTCCCTCAATTTTGTGAGAATGGCTTCAGATTATAATATAAATCCTGTTTTGGGGATAGATTTTAGAAATGGAGCACAGCAACAATTTGTAGGCATCGCAAAGAACAATGAAGGTTTTCAGGAACTAAACAATTTCCTTTCTAAACATCTTCAGCAAAAACTAGCCATTCCAGATAAAGCCCCTCCATTTGAAAATGCTTTTGTTATTTATCCTTTTGAAAAAATACTAGCTTCAGAAATAACTGAATTTGAATCAAATGAATTCATAGGGGTAAGTATTGCTGAATTAAGAAAATTAAAGTTTTCAAAATTGAAAGCACTAACCACCAAACTAGTGGTACTACAATCGGTTACATTTAGAAATAAACGCGATTTTAATGCGCATAGATTGTTGCGCGCCATAAATGCTAACACCCTTTTAAGCAAACTTTCCCCGGAAGACCAAGCGGATAGAGATGAACAAATGAGTCCTCTTGAAAACTTAAAAGAGCATTTAGAGGATTTCCCTTTCATTCTAAAGAATACCGAAGACCTACTTGCAGCTTGCTCTATAAATTTCGATTTTTCCAAAAACAGAAAACCACAAAACCAACAAGTCTTTGGAAAAAGTTCTGCCGAGGATGAACGGTTTCTAAAGGAACTTTGCGAAAGGGGGCTTCTTATTCGCTACCCAAACGCCAAAGACAATGTTTTAAAACGAATGCTTACTGAGTTAAAGGTGATCAAGGAAATGAATTTTATTTCCTATTTCCTTATCAACTGGCGTATTTGCGAATATGCCCGAGCACAGGGATATTTTTATGTAGGGCGAGGCAGTGGCGCAAATAGTATTGTAGCATATTTACTTCAGATCACCGAGGTAGACCCCATAGAATTAGATCTCTATTTTGAGCGCTTTATAAATGAATTTCGCACCAGTCCACCAGATTTCGATATAGATTTTTCCTGGAACGATCGAGAAGACATCACCAGATTCATTTTTGAAGAATTCACTCATACTGCATTGCTTGCTACTTACAATACCTTTCAATACAGAGCCGTTATCCGGGAATTAGGAAAAGTATTTGGGCTTCCAAAAGAAGATATAGATAAACTATGTAAAGGTGGTCTTCCCAAGAACGAGCAGGATGATATTCATAAAATAGTGATTAAATACGGAGAGCTTATCCAAGGCATGCCTAATTACCGAAGTATTCATGCCGGGGGAATACTCATCTCCAATAAACCTCTTACTGCTTTCTCTGCCTTAGACCTTCCTCCAAAAGGATTTCCTACCGTACAGTTCGATATGGTAATTGCAGAAGATGTTGGGCTTTATAAATTCGATATTCTAGCGCAACGCGGATTAGGGAAAATCAGGGATTCTTTAGATATCATTGCTAAGAACCAGCCGGAAGCAGCTCCATTTGATATTCACGATGTGAAGACCTTTAAAGAAGATCCTAAAATAAACAATCTAATAAGAGAGGCCGCATGCATAGGCTGCTTTTATGTAGAATCTCCGGCAATGCGGATGTTGCTTAAAAAATTACAAACAGACACTTATTTGGGCTTGGTAGCTGCCAGTTCTATTATTCGTCCGGGGGTGGCAAAGAGCGGAATGATGCGAGAGTACATTCTTCGTCATAGATACCCAGAACGTCGGGAAAATGCACATCCAGAACTGGTGAAAATAATGCCCGATACCTATGGCATCATGGTGTATCAAGAAGATGTAATTAAGGTGGCCCATTATTTTGCCGGATTAAGTCTTGCTGAAGCAGATGTCTTGCGGCGCGGAATGAGCGGAAAGTATCGATCCCGAGAAGAATTTCAACGAGTGGAAGAAAAGTTCATCTCCAACTGCCATGAGAAAGGGATCGAAGAAAAGGTGGTTTTGGAAGTCTGGGATCAAATAAAAAGCTTTGCGGGATATGCCTTTGCAAAAGGTCATTCTGCAAGTTATGCAGTAGAAAGCTATCAGAGTTTATTTCTAAAAACCTATTTCCCCTTAGAGTATATGGTGGCAACCCTTAATAATGGGGGTGGTTTCTATTCTCCGGAGCTTTATGTGCATGAAGCCAAAATGATGGGTGGCACCGTAGAACCTCCTTGTATTAATGAAGGAGATTACCACAACACGATAAAAGGCACCTCTATTTATTTAGGATTTGGAAATTTAAAAGAGCTGGAATCACGAGTAGCACAACGTATTATTGAAAACAGAAACTTCAATGGCAAATTCAAGTCTTTAGACGATTTTATAAATCGGGTTGCCATTAGCATAGACCAATTAAGTATTCTTATAAGAATTAATGCATTTCGGTTTACGGGGATAGATAAGTATAAATTACTCTGGGAAGCACATTTTAAGTTAAGCAAAGCACCTAAAAAGGCTAATCAGTTGCCTTTATTTATTCCGAAGCCCAAGAATTACACCCTTCCCGCCTTGCACACCACTTGCCTGGAAGAAGCATTTGAGCAGATAGAATTATTAGGATATCCACTTTGCAGTCATTTTGAATTACTGCAAGAACAGCCTAAAACAAACTATGGCCAAAAAGACTTAGCACATTTTTTAAACAAAAATATTCTCATCTACGGATATTTGGTAACAGTTAAGAACACTAAGACTGCAAAAGGAAAACCTATGAGTTTTGGCACTTTTTTAGACAGAGAAGGTCATTTTTTTGACACTATTCTCTTCCCTCCTATTGCGGAAAAATTCAGTTCTAGAGGACTGGGAATCTATGCCATGTATGGAAATGTGTCAGAGGAATTTGATTTTTTAAGTATTGAAATAAGCAAAATGCGAAAGGAAGCTTATATCACAGATCCGCGGTATGCTGAAAATAATCTGGCAACAGGACACAGAATAGAAAAAATGAAAAGTTTGGAAGAGAAAAAGGAAGTAAACATAAATCTATAAGAATAATTATGTCTTTTAAACGAATGAAATTGAGATGGCATTACTCCAGTACATCTGGTATTAAAGAAATAAAAATTAAGCAACCTTTAAGAACACAAAGAATAACGCCGAAGAAAGGCTTTTTTAAAGATTTTAACTAGCTAAAGATGAGATCTATATTGCTGCTATACAACCATTTTTTAACGTTTTGCCCATAATTTTAAGCAACTTTAAAATCCATTATTCCAATAAACAGTGAATTATTCACCATTTAAATCGAAATTTTGGCCACTTCTACAACTTATAAAGAACCAGAAATATACGTTTAGGTTTTTTACCTAACAAATATTAGCCTTCATATAACACCAGTATTTATGGTCACTGCCAAGCTAATTCAAAACACTGTTGTAAAAATATTTTGCAAACACCCCTATAAAATAAAGGGTAAACATAGAATTACATCTACCACATATTCCTAAAAAAAATTGGAAATATTTAACTGAAAAGAGTACTTGGCAAATTTAAAAATTAGTTTAAATTTGCTGTTCAACTAATTAAACATATTTACAATGAAAAAATTATCTTTATTATTATTAGCTGCAGTATTCTCTTTATCTATCTACTCTTGTAGAGAAACTACTGAAGAAAAAACAGAAGATGCTGTAGAAGCAATGGGTGAGGACATGGAAGATGCAGCTGAAGAAGCTGGAGACGAAGTTGAAGCAGCTGCTGAAAGCGTTGAAACTGAAGCTAAAGAAGAAGTAAACGGAACTGACGATGTAAACGGAGACGACGACATGTAGTCTTTTTTACCTTCATAATTCTAAGGCCATCTTAATTTATTGAGATGGCTTTTTTTAGTTAAACCATTTAAATCCAATATTATGAGAAAATTATTTTTATTCTTAATGCTTGCCACTATGGCAACAACCGTGTATTCTTGCAGAGAAACAACTCAAGAGAAAACTGAGGATGCTCTGGAATCTATAGGTGAAGACATTGAAACGAATGCAAAAAAGGCAGGGGAAAAGATTGAAAAAGGCGCAAAAAAAGTCGTTAAGGAAGTAGACGAGGAAATTCACAATACAGATGATGTGAACGGGGAAGAAGCTACAGATGATCTAAACTAAGATCATTAGCTCAATAACAAAAACCGCCCAAAGGCGGTTTTTGTTATTCCATCTAGTTGAGCCACACTTATAAACTATTGTAATATCGGATTACTTTTTTGATACCATTTATATCCTTTAAATTCAATTTTTTGTCTTTAATATAGGATTTCAGTATTTGATATCTATCTTCTGGAAAAGCTTTTAATATTTCTTTAGAAGACAGTTTATTAATTTTAATTGGCACATTAGAACTGTTTTCAAAACTCAAATAATAACTAACTTCATTTTTAATTTGTGGTTTTTTATCTATATAAAAACTAGTTTTAGCTTTTACCCCTGGTTCAAATATTTTTTCGTATTTCTTTAAAAGAATCACATTCTTTCCTTCTTCTAGAACTTCAAAATAACCTCTGGAAATTACCTTATCATTATTTAAATATGAAACTAGCCTATAAAGTTTGTTTTGGAGCTTTACTTCAACATAATGTAATTGACGAATTTCTTTGATTGTTGTCTCATCAGTTTTAATTTCAAAAATGTCGCTATACACATTTAAGCGCAAAGGATAAATCCCATCAACTTTATTATTTATGCTCACCTCTCCTAAAACAAAATTATCATATAGGTAAGGGCTACCTTCCAAATCTTCAAGAGAGAAGTTGTTATTTACTTTTTTTTGCAACTCCGATAAAAACAGACTTCCACGTACATCAGATTGAGGAGAATCTGCAAAAAAAACCTTTTCTCCAACTTGACTAAATGCAGATAAAGAAATGCAGGTAAATATTAACACGAAATATTTCATAGTGAAATTATATTATAATTAAATATAGTGAAATATATTTTCTCCAATTCTTAAACTATTTTATAGCATTTTACATAATATTTAAAATAAGAACTAAAATACAGGTCTGTATATCCCCCAAAAAAAAGTGTCCTAAAAGTCAATTGAATTGATAGGTAAGTTCTTTATTCCATCAGGTTAAAAAGACATAAAGCAAAATATTTAGATTTAATTCTATTTAATAAATATAATCTCATCAATGAACACCTACATACTTTAGCTTATTGTCGCTAAAAAATAAAATAGCAGTTTTGGGAGATAAAGAAATAAAGCAGAGAATTTGAAATGTCATGAAATAATAATAGGTACCTACAAAAGTAAATACCCATATATTAAACCCAATTTGTGTCGAAATTAGTTAAATACCGTGGGGGTTATTTAACGACTCGGGGCACAGGGGTTTTATAAATATATGTAATTATTTTCGAATAAAATTCTGTTTTGTGTAAAAATAATCGATTAAAGGTGGTTTTTCCTTATTCCTACACCTACAAAGGACGAATAAACTCACCCTTATCTTATTAATTAAAACATAAATAAACCCGTATTAGTAAGGGTTTAGCAATTAAAATAAGAAAAATTACAATTTTGAATTCCTAGATAATCCATATTTAAAAAGAACTATACTAATCCTCAAAAACTAAAAAACCCTCTAAATCAATAAGATAAAGAGGGTTTTTGTACTCGGAGCGGGACTTGAACCCGCACGACCGTTGCTGATCATTGGATTTTAAGTCCAACGTGTCTACCAATTCCACCATCCGAGCGTGGATTTTTATTATAAAAGCGATTTCTTCGCACTGTCAGAGCGAAAAACGGCCCCGAAGCGTCGGGGAATCCCGCAAACTTCAAATGTTTCGCCTTTCAGAGCGAAAAACGGGATTCGAACCCGCGACCTCCACCTTGGCAAGGTGGCGCTCTACCAGCTGAGCTATTTTCGCGATTCGTAAGAACATTTCCGGTTTCCCGGAGCTGCAATAATTCCTTATTGCGGTTGCAAATTTAAAACAATTCTTATAATACCAAAGGATTTTTTACAATATTTAATGTGCATCGAGGTTTGCTTTTTGCTTGCCCGCCAACATTCGCTTTATCTCATTAAGCTTCATTAATGCTTCTATTGGCGTAAGTGTATCAATATCAATATGCAACAACTCTTGTTTTAAATCTTGAAGCAACGGATCGTCCAAATTAAAAAAGCTTAACTGCATTTCTTGTTCTGCAGAACTTTTTAAAATAGCACCAGAATCTTCCATTTTATGTGATTTTTCTAATTTTTTTAGAATTTTATTCGCCTTGCTAATAACTTGCTGTGGCATTCCGGCCATCTTGGCCACATGGATCCCAAAACTATGGGCGCTCCCTCCCGGAACAAGCTTCCGAAGAAATAATACCGTATCCTTTAATTCTTTTACAGAAACATTATAATTCTTAATACGAGCGAAGGTATCTCCCATTTCATTTAATTCATGATAATGAGTTGCAAATAGAGTTTTGGCGTGAGTAGGATGTTCATGTAGGTATTCTGTAATGGCCCAGGCAATAGAAATCCCATCATAAGTACTGGTTCCTCTCCCAATTTCATCCAATAACACTAAACTGCGTTCAGAAAGATTATTAAGAATACTCGCTGTCTCATTCATTTCAACCATAAAGGTAGATTCCCCCATAGAGATATTGTCGCTCGCTCCTACTCTGGTAAAAATTTTATCTACCAAACCTATTCTAGCGGCCTCTGCAGGCACAAAACTTCCCATTTGAGCTAAGAGAACAATAAGCGCTGTTTGTCTTAAAATAGCCGATTTCCCACTCATGTTAGGCCCGGTGATCATGATGACCTGTTGTGTTTCCCTGTCAAGAAACACATCGTTAGTTACATAATGTTCCCCATGTGGCAATTGCTTTTCTATAACCGGGTGCCTACCATTTTTAATCTCCAATTCAGTAGAGTCGTCTATCTCTGGTTTATTATAGTTCTCGGATATTGCCTGTTGTGCAAAAGAAGACAAACAATCTAATTGACCTATTAAACGTGCGTTCTGTTGTACCGGCTTTATGTAATCACTCAACCATTCTACCAAACCTGAGAAAAGTTCTTGCTCCAAATGCAATATTTTCTCTTCAGCTCCAAGGATCTTACCCTCATATTCCTTCAGCTCCTCTGTAATATAACGCTCGGCATTCACCAAGGTTTGCTTACGGGTCCATTCTTCCGGGACTTTATCTTTATGAGAATTCCTTACTTCTATATAATACCCATATACATTGTTACTCCCAATCTTCAAAGAGGTAATTCCTGTGGCTTTACTTTCCCGTTCCAACATCCCATTCAGGTAATCTTTTCCAGAAAAAGCAAGATTGCGCAGGTCATCCAATTCTTTATGGAAACCTTTTGCAATCGTGTTCCCTTTTACAATATTCACAGGAGCATCCTCATGAAGCATTTCCCCTATTTTTTCGCGTAACACCTCACAACTTTGCAATTTATCTCCCAGTACCTTCAAGGCTTCCTCCTTGCAATTCATAGCCAATTTTTTAATTGGCAAGATGGCTTCTAAAGAGCTATTAAGGTGGATCACCTCCCGTGGGCAAATTTTCCCAGTTGCCACTTTGGAAATTAAACGCTCCAGATCACTTATTCTCTTTATATGTTTCTGAAGACTCTCCAGTTCTGCTTTATTCTGAATAAAATAACTAACTACCTGATGCCTGCTTTTAATCTTTTCGGCATTCTTAAGCGGAAGGGCTAGCCATCGTTTCATCATTCTACCTCCCATTGGGGATATAGTCTTATCTATAATATCCAATAACGTGACCGCATTTTGCGCATTGGAATTATATAACTCCAAATTCCGAATGGTAAACCGATCCATCCAAACATATTCTTCTTCGGCGATCCTGTTTATGGAAGCAATATGCTGAAGTTTATGATGCTGGGTTTCGCTTAAATAATATAAGATTGCTCCTGCCGAGATAATCCCTTCCTCTAAATGATCTACTCCGAATCCTTTTAAGGATTTAGTATTAAAATGCTCATTTAAGGAATCGTAGGCATAGTCTAATTTAAAAACCCAATCTTCCAGATAAAAACAATGGAAACTATCGCCAAAGATTTTAGTGAATTCCTTTTTGTAGTTCTTTTGAATAAGTACTTCACTGGGACCAAAATTCTGTAGTAGTTTATCTATATATTCCGGGGTGCCTTGTGCTGTTAAAAACTCTCCGGTAGAAACATCCAGAAAAGAAACTCCCATATTTTTCTTACCATAATGAATAGCACATAAAAAGTTATTGGCTTTACTATTCAATACCTCATCATTCATTGCCACTCCTGGAGTAACCAACTCTGTAACCCCACGTTTTACAATGGTTTTGGTGAGCTTAGGATCTTCTAACTGATCGCAAATAGCAACTCGCAATCCTGCTTTAACCAGTTTAGGCAAATACGTATTCAAGGCATGATGCGGAAATCCTGCTAAGGCTGTCTCTGTTTCAGATCCGTTACCTCTTTTTGTAAGTACAATGTTCAGTATTCTGGAAGTTCTAATGGCGTCTTCCCCAAAAGTCTCATAAAAATCCCCTATTCTGAACAATAACAACGCATCAGGGTATTTCACCTTAATGGAGTTATATTGTTTCATTAAGGGGGTCATTTGCTTAGGTTTTTTTGCTGCCAAAAGAATAAAATTTTAATTCTTGCTAAAATACTCAATCCCAAAGGCTATTAGAAATTTATCGAGTCGGTTTTATCCTTAATTATTCACAAATCCTTTTCAGGATTAATTTCAGCAATAAATTGCATTTAGAATAAATTAGATAAAGATTTTAAAGTGCATACAAATTAAAACCTCCAATTTCATTTACATGAAGCTGGAGGTTTTACTGGCTAAGAACAAACTATTTTTATTGTCGCTCCGCTACTTTAACTTCCCCGGTTAACCCACTAAGTTCCGGTCTAAAATGCCAAAGTTCGGAATGTTTCCCTTGAGTGGCATTTTCCCAGTCTTTAAGAAAGGTACCAAAACTACCTGCGCCATGAACTTCATTATATTTATCGGCAAACTGCCAGTCATCCCCCATCCATGCCGATTTCTCGAAAAAGGAAATAAATGCGATATCTTTTCCATCTTTGGTGCTTGGCATTTCGTTGGTGTAAACGCCATAGGTCTCAGTAGGAAATTTATCTTTCATCACCTTTTTTATCTTTTCTAGCAAGGCCATTGCCTTTGCGCCTTGAAATGGCTTTACATCATAAATATCAACCAGCATTTTATTTACAGTAAAATCCTTTGGGAAATTAGAAAGCCCAACCTCGTATTTCCAGTAGATCTGATCTGTTTCCGGCATCATATATTGCAATACATTAGAGTTCCAATCTTCATCATGCCCTTCTTTTTCTGGTCTTGTATCGAACCCACTCCAAGGTAGTGGCCCCATTACCCACATATACTTTCCTGTATCAGGTCCATTTCCTATCCAATACACTCTGGCTCCAAAAGGACCTTCTTTGTGATATGTCTTGTTGTGTGATGCAAGTCCAGATTCGAATTGAGAAATCTTGTCCAACTTAGGAGATAATAAAGCATTTTCGAATACCAAATACTCACTGCTATTTTGAGATATTGCTAAAAATGGAATTAGCAATATCCAGTAAAAAATATTTTTCATAATATTATATTATAGGGTTATGTAGGCTATTAAAAAAGATCCGAAGTGAATTATATAGTATCAAGATCTATTTAGATGCTACATAGGAAAGATCTGGTCTCATCCATCCTCGTATCGTTTCGGTTTTTAATAATATTTTATTTAGGTTACCAAAAAGCTCCGCCCCTTTAGGCCCCATCGCTTTTCTGACTTCTGCACTTTTCCGTTCCATATCCATGGCATCTTTTGCAGCTACAGCAACCAAAAAATAGGTGCTATCTGTTCCAAATCCGCTATTATATAATCTATAATGCATCCCCATATTATTGTCTGAATAAAATTTCTTGAAAGCTTTAGCTACGTCTACGGCTTTAGCCATATCGGCAGGAGCAAAATAATACTTGGTGTTTTCCCTATAATTCTCACCTTCAATCATTGTTTTCATACCGTCGGGCATATAACTGAGCTCCTTATCCAGTGACAATACATAGTCTGTGTGCTTATCATAACATTTATCAAAGTCTTTAAACACTTCACCAAACTCTTCTGCTCCAACTTTCTCTCTAAGTGAGGCCATTGGGTTTTTATCGAGCTCGGCAAAATTATTCATAGTAGAGATATAATGATATTCATTATTCTCTGTGGTAAGGGTCATCCAATCGTGAGCATAATTATTATCCTTGCACATTTTTACGAATTTTGCTGCTGTCTTTTCATATTCGGCTTGCATGGATGGCTTTACAGGGTCCATATGAATTAGATATTTCTGATATCTGGATTCTTCCTGAGATTGCACGTTAAATGTGAACATAGAACAGCACATAAGTAGCGCTAGTAATTTAATTGTTTTCATAATCCTTGGTTTTAGTTAGTTAATTAATTATAATAAAATCCCGATCCAGAATTTAATATTCAAGAATCAGTGCTAATATTTAAAACTAAAATATGGGGCTATATTCCGATTAAAGTCGGAACAATTCTTTGGGATATGTTAGTGGGGAGTAAAAAAATAAAAATCCTATTTGTTAAATAAGATTCTCTAAGTTATTAAAAATGTGTTAATTAAAATATTATTTATTAAAATATTTTAACATTCCATCTTTTGGACCGAATAAAATCTAATGAAAACTCAATAGATAGGTTTGTTTATTTATAAGGTTGAATAAATTATCCTTCAGTTCAATTAACCAGACCAATTCTAGGAAAAGATCAATATCCTGTAAAACTATCAGTCCCAAAGCTCCAGTCTAAGGATTGAGCTATAACAATTATAGCCGTTGTAACAATCACAACTGGAATACCGATAGATAAAATAGTCGACAACTCTCTATTCTTAGTGTATATTTCTTTAATATTCTGAAGCTCTATTGGGTAAGAATTTAAGTTTTTGGAATACAATTCTACTTTCTCTTTACCCGAATAATTCATAACGGGATTCGAATTTGCCTTTGCAATTCCATAATACAAATTATCCTTCTCTATTATTTTCTTGAATTTATAGCTTTCCTTAGAGTTGGTTTTAACCTTCACTTTATTTTGAGATTGTACTGCATGACCAATATCTGTAGACGTTGAATGATACACAGTGCAGCTTTGTAATAAAATAAAGAATCCAAATAAAATGGCAGGAAATTTGAAATGAAGTGCGGTTTTCATAGCAGTAAGAAATTAGCATTCAACAAAACAAATAATGGGGAGAGAAATACAGTTAAAATTACGCAATATAGCAACCTATAGTCGGGTTTAACCGACTATTTAAAGCAAGAAATATTCAATATTCTTTGAACTCATTTATTGATATCCTGCAGCTTGAAGATTGAATAACTCAGTATATAATTTATTGTTCTCCATTAATTCCTCATGTGTTCCTATTTCCAGAACGGTACCATCCTTTAGCACCATTATACGATCTGCAATTCGCACTGTGCTAAATCTGTGAGAGATGATCACTGCAGTTTTTCCTTCAGTTAATTTTATAAATCTATCAAAGGCCTCTGTCTCTGCCCTTGCATCTAATGCTGAAGTTGGCTCATCCAACACCAATACTTCTGCATCTTTCATATATGCTCTCGCTATAGCTATCTTTTGCCACTGCCCACCGGAAAGATCTTTTCCGTTCTTAAATCGTTTCCCTAATTGCTGATCGTAACCTCCCGGTAATTCTACAACAACCTGATTAGCGAGACTTTTGTTTGCAGCATTGTCTATTCTGGGCTGATTTCCAATTTCGTCAATTTCACCCATTGCAATATTTTCACGCAGCGTTAATTCGAATTTCACAAAGTCCTGAAAGATTACCCCGAAATATTGCTGATATTGAAGCTGATTGTATTTCTTTATTGGCACGCCATCCAGCAAGATCTCTCCTTCGGTTGGCTCATAAAATTGTAGCAAGAGCTTAATAAGGGTTGTTTTTCCTGCTCCATTTTCTCCTACAAATGCCAGTTTTTCACCTGCCTTCAGTTCAAAATTTACATTTCGAATTACCCAACGTTCAGATTTGGGATATTTAAAACCAACATTTTTAAAAGTGAATCCATTTTTAATCGTTTCCGGTAAAGACAAGCCAGCTACCTCTTCCGATTTATCAAATTTAAGATCCAAAAATTCAAAATAATCTTGCAGATACAGTGCACTTTCTGTAATTATGGTAAATCGTGTAAAGAACCCCTGCAACTTCGTTTGTAATCTATTGAAGGATCCCGAAAGAAAGGTTAGATCACCTAAAGTAAACACTCCAACCACAGTTCTAAAAACTATGAGAACATAAGCTCCATAGTACGCCCCGGTTCCTATCACATTAAAAAATGAACCCCAGGCTGCACGTTGTTTAGCGAGTTGCTTGCTTTCCTTGTAATATATGTTGGAGAGGTTTTTAAATCTATTCGCCAAATAATCTGAGAGTCCAAATAATTTCACCTCCTTGGCAGTAACATCACTGGCACCTACATATCTTAAATAGTCCAATTCTCTACGTTCCTGAGTCCAGCTTCTAGCTAAGGAATAACTGGTCCCACTAAATTTTATTTCGTTGATGATGGTTGGAACTATAGAGACAATTAATAGGATAATCAGCCATGGTTCAAAAACAACTACTCCTGCCATTAAAGAGATAATTACAATTATATCCTGACCTTGAGTTAAAATATTAGACATTAACCCTACCCTTCCGGTGGTTTGCTGCCGGGCTCGTTCTAACTTATCGTAGAATTCTGAATCTTCTAACTGATCCAGATTAATTTCTGAAGTTTTTTTAATGATCCTTACTGAAGTATCTATGGAATATTGATCCCCTAAGAGGGAATCGGTAAGTGCGATTGCTCTAGATAAAAGATCTGAAAGTATCGCTAACCCAAACTCAATTCCCACAAATAACCAAAGTCGTTCATAGTCCTTAGTTTCTGCCGCTATCTGGAGCACTACCTCATCTACAATTATCTTACCTATCCACAATAAAACCACAGGAAGTATTGCATTTATCACCCTGCTTACCACATTGGCATAAAACAAAAGTGGATTTACTTTCCTTATTTCTTTAAAGAAACGAGGCACAAATTTTAGCGAAGCGAAACTTTCTCTGAATTTTATTTTCTTTGGTTTTATTGATTTTTGAGGCCGCACTTATAATGATTTTTAAATAGGGAAGCAAGTTACTTAGGAAAGATTAGATTATAAAGAAATTTCTCATTTGGAATAAAAGGATAGATCACCAATAACTCCTGTCAAATTCATATTTTTGCCGCATGTCCGGAAACAGAAAATTAAAAAATAGCGAGTTAGACAGAAAATCTATTTCAGAATTTAAAGAAGCTACTAAAACTCCTTTGATCGTAATTCTGGATAATATTAGAAGTTTAAATAATATTGGTTCTGTTTTTAGAACTGCTGATGCCTTTTTAATTAAAAAGGTATACTTGTGCGGCATAACGGCTACTCCTCCCCATAAAGACATTCAAAAGACGGCTTTAGGCGCAACAGAAACAGTGGACTGGGAGTATGTTGAGGACACCATTCCTTTAATAAAAAAACTGCAGGCTGAAAAAGTTGAAGTTTTGGCCATCGAACAGGCGGAAGGTGCCATCATGCTAAATGATTTTACTCCTGAATATGATAAAACTTACGCGGTAGTTTTTGGGAATGAAGTGAAAGGAGTGCAGCAAGAAGTAGTATCGGCAAGTGATGGAATCATAGAAATTCCGCAACTGGGCAGCAAGCATTCTTTAAATATAGCTGTTAGTACCGGTGTGGTTTTGTGGGATCTTTTCAGTAAGATTAACACGAAAGGATAAGATTAATTTAAGCTATCCTCAATTTTATCCAGAATATAAAAATAATCTTTACGGTTGTTCACAAAATCCAGCTCCGAAATATCTATGATCTTTACCTTAATATTGGTTTGGGATTTTATAAACGATAAATAGCTTTTATTGATCTCTATTAAATATTCCGGCTGAATATTCTGTTCGTAATCACGACCTCTATTTTTAATATTCTCCAGTAATCTCTCTGTATTTTGATACAAATAAATATAAAGATCGGGCTTAATTAGCTCCTTGTACATTATTCTGAAGAGCTTCTCGTATAAAGAATACTCATCTTCCTGTAGCGTGATCTTTGCAAAGATCAAGGATTTGAAGACATCGTAATCTGAAACAATAAAGTCTGTGAAAAGATCGTATTGAGCAAGATCATCTGAAAGTTGCTGATACCTATCGGCTAAAAACGACATTTCCAGAGGGAACGCATACCGGTTCTTGTCTTCATAAAATTTAGGCAAAAACGGATTATCCTTGAAACGTTCTAAGATTAATTTCGCATTAAAATCTTGCGAGATCATAGTAGACAAACTTGTTTTCCCGGCTCCAATATTTCCTTCTATCGCAATATAATTGTAATTCACAAAGCTATATTTCCTGGCTGGTGAACTTAAGTTTCCAGGATAAAGTTCAATGGCAGAATCATCTTTTAATTGTTTCTTCAACTCCAAAATTGAAGTTTTTAGAAGAGGATGAATTTGCTTGGCAGCAATATCGGATAAAGGAAATAACACAAATTTCCTTTTTTGCATTTCGGGATGAGGAATCTTTAAAGAATCGGAATCTATTACCAGATCTTCAGAAAGGATAATATCCAAATCTATCGTTCTATTCTGGTATCCTTCAGTATTCGTTCTTAACCTCCCTAATTCATTTTCTATAGCTAATAATTGCTGCAAAATCTCTTCAGCAGACAATCTGGAAGAAACAGTTATACAAGCATTTAAAAATGCATTTCCTTCAAACCCCCACGCTGGAGTTTCATATACTTTGGAAATTGCCTGAATATCTCCTATTTCGATATAAATAATTTGTACCGCCTGCTGCAATAATTGCATTCTATTACCATCATTGCTACCCAACGCGATATAATATGATCTTGGAGAATTCAAACGTAAGTATGAGGTTTTAAAAAGGGAGTTATTATTTTCATGGCAAATTAAGTAAAACAAATCAACATAGACTTAACTTTATTGGAGAGAGGGAATAAAAATGTGCTTTTAATTACTATCACATTTTAATATTCTGAATATGAGAAAAGGATTCTATATTTAATATTCCAAAAAATTATAGAATCAAATTATATTCACCTTGTATTCTCACCTAATAATCCTTAAATTTATAAGAATCTTTTATATTCCCCACCCGGTTTTAATAAGAGTGGATGTTGATTATATCTCAAAAAGTCGACATTATTAATTTAGAAAATCTAAAATGAAGATTTTCGTTAAAACCTGCTTTAATAGATTAGAGTTATAATGTTAACCTAAATCTTGAATTATGGCACCATCCATCTTTTTCGCAGTTCTATTCTTCCTTTTTATTTTAAGTGGGATCCGTATTATTTTTGAATATAAAAGGGCTTTAAAATTCAGATTCGGAAAGTATGTAAATATCCTGACACCTGGGTTTAAATGGATTATTCCATTGGTAGAAACCATTCAGGTGGTAGATATTCGGGTTATTACCATTAATATTTTATCCCAAGAAGTAATGACAGAGGATAATGTGCCTTGTAGTATAGACGGAGTAGTTTTCTTTAGAATTAACGATCCAGAAAAAGCTGTTTTACAAGTAGAGGAGTACAATTATGCGATCACCCAATTGTCTCAAGCTGCCTTAAGAGATGTCTGCGGAAAGGTAGAACTAGATACTATTTTATCTAAACGGGAGGAAATGGGAAAAAATATTAAAACCATTGTAGAAGAAGAGACTCGGGAATGGGGAATTGAAATAATAGGGATGAAGATTAAAGACATTCAATTACCTGAAAACATGAAACGGATGATGGCAGGTCAGGCCGAAGCAGAGCGATCCAGAAGATCACAAATAATTCTTGCTTTGGCAGAAGAGCAGGCAGCCGGGAAACTTTTAGAAGCAGGGAAATTGATTGATCAATCTCCATCTGCCATTAAATTAAGACTTTACCAGACTTTATCTAATATTGCGGCCGAGAAAAATTCTACGATCGTATTTCCATTTCCGGAAGAGGCTTTATATAAAAATAAATTACCCTCCAACAAAGATCCTGAAGTTTAGAAATAGGAATTTAGGTTCTAAGTTTTCTAATTCCTTCATAAACCACCACACTTACGGCATTTGCAAGGTTTAAGCTTCTAATATGTTCGCTAAATATGGGGATCTTGTAGAGATCGTCCAGATGATTCTCAATAATCTCCGGCGACAATCCTTTCGATTCTTTTCCGAAAATGAGAAACATCTCATCTGTATACTCCAGCTCCCAATACTCCTTTTCCCCATGACTAGAGAAAAACGCCATTTTTTTATCCTTATTCTGAAGAAAAAAATCATCTACGCTTTCATAGATCTTTAAAGAAATATGTTTCCAATAATCCAACCCGGCGCGTTTTACTCTTTTATCATCCAATTCAAACCCAAAAGGTTTCACTAAATGTAAGGTAGACCCGGAAGCTAAACTCAATCTACCAATGTTACCAGTATTCATTGGAATTTCCGGTTCTATTAAAACGATATTATATCCCATGTTTTTATGTTCGGTTATATTTCTGAAAAGAAATTATTCAGATTCAAAATTACACTACACATCTTCAGCTACAGCATGATTAGGCATCCTTTTAGACATTTACGGCTATAATTATTTTCACAACAAATTAAGTAAAAGGAAATTACATACTCTTAACTTTGCTTTTTAATACTAACTCATAAAAAACGTAACAATTCCTATTAAATTAACCAATTGGCTCAAAGATTGTTTTAAATTTTATGAATATTTTTCAGTAAGAAACCATACCTCCATAATGAGGAAACTAATATAGTAATATGAAAAAGGCATTTAAAATTATTGGATTTTCCCTGTTGGTGATCATCGTACTCCTAATCACTGCTCCCTTTATATTTGAGGCCCAGTTAAAAGACATGGTTAAAAAAACCATCAATAAAAATGTAAATGCTACCGTAGAATTCAGTGATCTGGATCTAACCTTATTTAGGAGTTTTCCACAAGCAACCTTGGTATTAAATAACCTCAGCATAATTAATAAAGCACCATTTGCAGGTGACACCCTTGCAGTTACCGATGAATTATTACTAGAGATGTCTATCAAGGAATTATTTAAAGGAAGTGACCAACCCAAAAAAATAGATGAACTGATACTGAATAATGCCTTTGTAAATATTAAAATAGATTCTTTAGGGAATAATAATTACGACATTGCCATCATAGATTCTACTATTGTGGATACAGCTTCGACTTCAAATCCTTTTAAGTTGGATCTAAAACATTACGAAATAAATAACTCCAAACTTAAGTATGTAGACGAGGGGAACAAAATATCTTTATCTCTGGATAATCTTAACCATCAAGGTACAGGAGATTTCTCTTTAGCCCAATCTGAATTAAAAACAGTGACCACTTCTTTAATCTCTTTGGATTACGCCGGAACCAATTATTTAAACAAAAACAAATTAGCTCTGGATGCGGTGCTGCAGATGGATCTGGATAATACGAAATACACCTTTTTAGAGAATAAAGCCACTTTAAATCAGTTGCCTTTAACTTTTGATGGTTATGTAAAAGTGAATGAAGACAACAACGAAATAGATCTATCATTTAAGACTCCTTCCTCCTCCTTTAAAAACTTCTTGGCTGTAATTCCTGCTATCTATGCTAAGAATATAGAAAATGTAGATACCAATGGTGATTTTACAGTAAGCGGAGAAATAAAAGGAATCGTAGACGACACTTATGTTCCTAAAATGGACATTAAAATAAGCTCTAACAATGCATCTTTTAAATATCCCAATCTACCAAAGGGAGTAGATAATATCCATATAGACGTTGCTGTAATAAACGAAACAGGTCTCTTAGACGACACTTTTTTGGATATTAATAAAATGAGTTTCAGAATAGATCAAGATACCTTTAGTGGAAATGGAAAAATTAAAAATCTTACGGGAAATATGTTGGTAGATCTTGCTGTAAAAGGAACTATAAATCTAGCCAATCTGGAAAAGGCCTATCCCTTGGAAATGCAACAGGATCTAAATGGTGTTTTAACCGCCGATCTAAAAACTTCTTTCGACATGAATTCTATTGAGAAAGAACAATATCAGAATGTGAATAGTAGTGGGGTGGCTAGTATAAAGAATTTCGTTTATAAAACTCCTGAGATCCCAAATGAAGTGAAAATCTCCTCGGCCAATTTTAAATTTAACCAAGGAAATGTGCAGGTTTCTGAAATGATACTAACAAGTGGGCAAACAGATATCAACGCCACCGGATCTATTCAGAATTTAATGGGATACTTAATTACAGACCAACAGTTGAAAGGAAATTTTCAGGTAAAATCCAACACCTTTTCAGTAAACGACTTTATGATTGCAGAAACTAAAACTGTTGAAAAAACAGATAAAGAAGGAGTTCTTGTAGAAAAACCTAAAACCGTAGTTACTGGAAAAGAAGCTATTAAAATTCCATCATTTTTGGATGCCACCTTGGTGTTTAATGCAAATACCGTATTGTACGATAATCTAGCATTAAAAAATGTGGTGGGCACCATGATCATTAAAGATGAAACCGCAACCCTTCAAAATGTGACCGCAAATATTTTTGATGGTTCTATTGGACTAAGCGGAAATGTTTCAACTAAAGGGAGCGTTCCAACCTTCTCTATGGATATGGGATTAAACGCTTTGGATATTTCTAAATCCTTTGACGGATTAGAGCTTTTACAAAACCTTGCCCCTATCGCTAAAGCATTACAAGGAAAACTACAAACTCAAATAAATCTTTCAGGAAATCTTAATGAGGATTTCACTCCACAACTTTCCAGTCTTGCGGGACAAGCTTTAGCACAAATTCTAACTGCACAAGTAAATCCCGAAAAAATGGCACTCCTTGCCACACTCGATGAAAAATTAAAATTTATCAATTTCAAGGATATCAATCTTGATAATTTAAAAGGGAAACTCACCTTTAACGATGGAAATGTTGCTGTAGCTCCTTTCGATTTCAATGTAAAAGGAATCAAGGTTACAGTTTCAGGAAATCATAGTTTCGACAATATTATGGATTACAATCTAACGCTGGATGTCCCTGCCAAAATGTTGGGTAGCGAAATTGGAAATACACTTTCTAAATTATCTGCACAAGATCTTGAAAACATGACTGTCGCTTTACCAATTGGACTAAAGGGAAATTTTCAAAGCCCTCAAATAAATTTAAATATGCAACAAGCCGTTAGCGGACTTACTCAACAGATAATAGCACAACAAAAAAAGGAACTTACCAATAAAGGAATAGATGCATTGGGAAACATACTTACCGGACAAACCAAGCAAACTCCAAAAACGGTAGATTCCATAGGGACACCGGTTCTTACTCCAAAAGATACTGTGAAAACTCAGCAGCAACAGCAGGTAAAGGATGCCGCAAAGGATATTTTAGGAAATATTTTAAAGAAAAAACCTAAGAAGGAAGATACTACGAAGGTGAAATAAATAATATTATATCTTATTATTACTTCTTATAGATTCTGAAATCAGCTATGTATGTATGTATTATTCGGCTTTTTTTGACTCTCTGAATATTGCCACAAATTCACGAATAATTTCTTGAGAATTTTCAAAAGAATAATTCGTGTATTTGTGGCCAATGATTTTATTTATTCATAGCTTTTATTGGACAGATACTGAAACAATTCTAATAACTATCGAAATAGAACTACGGTTATATTAAATATGAATGTCAGTCTGAGCCTGTCGAAGACTATTTTTAGTGAAGAACCAAACTTCGACATCCCAATGGTTATCGGAACAGAATGACGAAAATTTCAATTATACTGTCAGTCTGAGCCTGTCGAAGACTAAAGTATTGACAATTCCACCACAAAACCTTCATGACTTCGCACATTAAACACTGTACCATCTTCAAACAACAAATATTGTCCCTTAATTCCTTTTAGGACCCCTTCATAAAAAGGTGCTTTAGTTAGGTTTAGGCTTTTTACTTTCTTAGGATATTGTAGCACCGGGAAATGAATTTCTGTTTCAGTATTATTAGCCAAGTAATATTGCATCGCCTCCTCCGGGATATATTGTTTCAGCTTTTCACGTTCTTCTACTAAATTAAGATCCTTAATATCATTAGTTAGCATTTTTCGCCAGTTCGTTTTATCTGCAACATAGGCTTTTAAAGCAACCTCAGTGATTCCTGCCAAATATCTATTTGGAACCTCCACAATCTCAATAGCCTCATGTGCTCCCTGATCTATCCACCTTGTTGGAATTTGTGTTTTTCTGGTTACTCCCACTTTCACATTACTGGAATTTGCGAGATATACAATATGTGGCTTCAACTGAACTTGTTTCTCATATTCCAGATCCCGATCTTCCTGATCTAAATGAGCCGTACTTAGTTCCGGTTTCATGATCCAGTCTCCGGCTTGAGGGATGGAGGTATAACAATCGTAACAAAACCCCTGAGCGAAAACCTTTTTCTCCAATCCACAATTCATACATTGGTATCTCAAAAAATTTATGCTGATCCGTTTATTCAAAATCTGATTAACATGCAGGAAATCAGACTCAAATACAAAGTAATATTCTACTTCTTTTTGCAGTTCGGTTTTCATTTTTGTTAGAACACCCTCGTATCTCATAGTATTTTGTTTAATTTTATAGATAATGCATATTGCAGGCTAATAGATTAGTATTAATTTTATCGGATATACTGTATATTACCAAGCGTTTTTAAATCAGGTTTAAAGATAAAAGAATAATGCCAATTCCACTAGTAAACTCTATCGCCTCTTGGTTTTTAAAGAAGCGCATCCATCAAATGGAGTTGTTTATGAAGTATCCAAATGAAGTTCAGCAAGAGCTTTTAAGGTCACTCATAAGCACCGCCAAACATACTGAAATTGGAAAAAAATATAACTTCTCTGAAATAACCAATTACGAATCTTTTGCTAAACGAGTACCTATTCATTCTTATGAGGAATATGAATCGGCTATAGAACGAAGTAGAAGAGGCGAGCCCAACATATTTTGGCCTACTCCTATTAATTGGTTCGCAAAATCCAGTGGTACAACCAATGCTAAAAGTAAATTTATTCCTGTAAGCGATGATTCTTTGGAGGACTGTCATTATGCCGCTGGGAAAGACCTTTTATGCATGTACCTAAACAATAATCCGCAATCTCAATTATTTACCGGGAAGAGCTTGCGTTTAGGTGGAAGCAAGGAGATTTATAGAAATAATGGTACTTCTTATGGAGACCTTTCCGCAATACTCATAGAAAATATGCCTTTTTGGGCAGAATTTAGCAGCACACCTAGTAACGAAGTTTCATTAATGAACGACTGGGAGATAAAGATGCAGGCTATTGTAAATGAAACTATCAAGGAAAAAGTAACCAGTCTTGCAGGAGTTCCTTCCTGGATGTTGGTGCTTTTAAACAATGTCTTAGAAACCAGTAAAAAAGAAGACTTATTTCAAGTTTGGCAAAATCTGGAAGTTTATTTTCATGGAGGCGTGAATTTTGAACCTTATGCTGAACAGTATAAGAAAATCCTGCCTAGGGATTCCTTTAGATACTACGAGATCTATAATGCTTCAGAAGGATTTTTTGCTTGCCAGGACCTCAACAATTCCAACGAATTATTACTCATGCTGGATTATGGAGTTTTTTATGAATTCATTCCAATGGATGCCTATGGCACAACCCAGCAGAGAATAATTCCGCTTAGCGAAGTTCAAACCGATGTAAATTATGCAGTGGTTATTACCACCAATGCGGGCTTGTGGCGTTATAAAATTGGTGATACCGTGCGATTTACCTCCATCAGTCCGTACCGAATTAAAGTTTCAGGAAGAACTAAGCATCATATTAATGTATTTGGGGAAGAGCTTATTATTGAAAATACCGACAACGCCCTTAAAAAGGCATCTCAAATCACCGGTTGCCAGATCATAGATTATACTGCAGCACCTATTTTTATGGAAGGTAAAGAAAAAGGGGCTCATGAATGGATCATTGAGTTTAAAACTCCTCCCGAGAATCTAGATGTGTTTATTATTGAACTAGATTTGGCCTTACAGCAATTGAACAGTGATTACGAAGCCAAACGTTTCAATAATATGACACTTAATATGCCTAAAGTACATCAGGCTCGTGAAAAGTTGTTTTATGATTGGCTGAAGAAAAATGACAAATTAGGCGGACAACATAAGATCCCGAGACTCTCCAATAAAAGGTGTTATGTTGAAGAATTGCTGGAGATGTCCAAATGATTTGGCTCCTCTGAAGCTATAGAACTTTAAAATCCACACTTAAATAAATAACAAAAAAAGCAATCGGCTATAGAATTATCTAAAGGCGATTGCTTTTTA
>JAGXIJ010000011.1 GCA_024635675.1 Gillisia sp. | reverse complement strand
GTGTAGTGCTTCCACGGCGTAAAATTTTCGAAGCCCCGCCCGTGCCGTTTGGGCGGGCTTGGAGAGAATTTAGTCGGGGAAGTATGGTTCTAATTATGCGGCAGCATAATTGGAAACACCTACAAAAAAGTGTCCTTTTTTTGGTTCGTTTTTTTGGACACGCAAAAAAATGAACAATCTTAAAAATTAAACAGATCATTACCGACTAAAAGGAGTGTTGTCGGACTTTTTGGAATACGTCAATGGTAGCCTGTCGAAGGATCTCAGTAAGAACATTTATCTTTGAAAAGATTCCTCAATGCTTCGGAATGACATACTTTTTTAAAAGATAATGGAGAAAAAACCTAAAAGAATGCCTTATCATTAGGTTCTTAATATTTACTACACCGCTTCTCCAAATTTATCTATAATCTTATAGGCAATGGTAACGGCAAGTTTTTTATGAGATTCCTCGGTCCATCCAGCAACATGCGGACTTAATATAACATTATCTAAAAACATAAGTTCCTTAAGATCGGGTGGGATATCCCGATCCAAGAATAAATGTTCAAACGAATCTTTTTCATATTCCAAAACGTCTAAACCCGCTCCTAGGATTCTACCCTCAATTAGACCTACAACAAGATCGGCTGTGACCACACTTTTTCCACGAGCAGTATTAATGAACCAAAATGGATTTTTAAACTTATTAATAAAATTGGTGTTTACCATCTTATTAGTTACAGGTGTCCATGGTGTGTGTAAACTAACCACTTCTGCCTTTTCCTGAAGCTCCTCCAAACTTACTTGAGTAGCGTTTTTATCTCCAACTCCTTTCAAGATATCGTAACAAAGTACCTTAACATCGAAACCCCGAAGTTTCTTGGAAAAGGCCTTACCCATATTTCCATACCCAATAATTCCAACTGTTTTACCATCCAGCTCTGTTCCCCTATTCTCTTCACGGTTCCAATAGCCTCGATGAACCTCTCTATTCGCTTTATTAAGCTTATTGAGTAGTGCTAATAACATTCCCAAAGTATGCTCTCCCACAGCATTGCTATTCCCTTCGGGGGCAGCAAATAGTTCTATCCCAGCCTGTTTTGCATAGTCTACATCTATACTTTCCAGCCCTGCGCCAACCCTTGCAATAAATTTTAAGTTAGGGGCTGCATCTATAAAATCTTTATCGATCTTAAATCTACTTCTAATCACTATCCCATCATATAAATGCTGATTGGAAATAATTTCCTCTTGACTAATATTATATCCTTCAATATTATGATAACCTGCTTTTTGTAGTTCTTTTATCAATAACGGATTATTACTATCGGCGTGGAGAATGATCATGATTTCTAAATTTTTGGATATGAGGTTACAGTTAACTCACTCTCTATGTTACCGGTATGTTTTACTGAAAGTTTTTCGAAGAGCATCACATGAGCTTCCTCCTCGTTCTTTGTAAATGGACAATGTTCTACCCCCTTCGGAACAACTATAATTTCACCTTGATTCACTTCAACCGTCTTATCCTTAAATTGTATATATAAAGTGCCTTTTACAACCTGAAATAATTCATCCTCTTCCTCATGGGTGTGCCAGATGAATTCTCCTTTCAGTTTCGCAAGTAATATTTGCATATCATCTACCACTGCAATTTGATGCGGATTCCAGTTTTTACTAAATTTTTCAAACTTAGATTGAAGATTAATACTTTTCATAAAATGAGATATTCAGGTGAGATGAAATAAACTACTTAGGAGGGATTGCAACTAGATTACACTAAGTTAGAAACCTAATATCAATTTTGCAATACTAAAATATATTAATATTCCGCAAATATCATTACTGGTCGTAATGAATGGACCCGTCGCCATTGCAGGATCTATCCCTTGCTTATCTAGAATAATAGGAACGAAAGTTCCAATTAGCGAAGCGATCACTATCACAGAAATTAAAGAAATCCCAATAGTTAGCCCAAATGTAATATCGAAGCCGAGTAGAACGATCCCTCCAACTATTAATAGAATAGCTAAAACCACCCCATTAAAAAGACTCAATACGATCTCCTTTAAAAGTCTTTTCAGCAAAGAGCCTTTCAAGCTTTTATTTGCAAGACCTTGTAAAACAATTGCAGAAGATTGTACCCCAACATTTCCAGCCATCGCCGCAATTAAAGGCACAAAGAAGAAAAGCGCAGCATGTTCTTTCATGGCGCCATCAAAAGTTCCTAAAACAGAAACACTTATAAAACCTCCAAAAAGTGCTAAAACAAGCCAAGGTAAACGTGCTCTGGTAAGCAACCAAATACTATCATCGGCTTCTACATCTTCAGAAATACCTGCTGCCATTTGGTAATCTTTTTCAGCTTCATCCTTTACAAAATCTAAAATATCATCAATGGTAATCCTACCAACCAGTCTTCCCATCTCATCTACCACCGGAATAGCTTCCAGATCGTATTTCTGCATGATCCTGGCAACTTCTTCCCCAGGCGTATGCACATTCACATAATCTACCTGAGGGATGTATACGTCGCTTATGTGTGCTTTACTAGGGGCTGTAAGCAAATCTTTTAAAGAAAGTCTCCCTTTTAGTTTGTTCTTATCGTCCACCACATAGATGGAATGTACTCTGGTTACATTTTCTGCCTGATTGCGCATTTCGCTCATGCATCCTGTAACATTCCAGTTTTCGTTAACCTTTACCAACTCCTTTGCCATAAGTCCACCGGCAGAATCTTCATCATATCGCAGTAATTCCACAATATTATCGGCATGTTCCTCATCTAAGATCTGGGCAATTACCTTTTGTTGACGTTCTTCGGAAAGTTCAGAAATAATATCGGCGGCATCATCGGTATCCATTTCTTCCAGCTCCTCTGCAATTTCCTTAGCAGATAAGCTATCTAAAATTCGTTCCCTAACTCCTTCCTCCAGCTCCATTAAAGCTTCAGAAGTTTTTTCGCTATCCAGTAATTTTACAATAAAAGTGGCATCTTCAATATCCAGTTCCGAAAGGATCTCTGCGATATCTGCAGGGTGTATTTCTTCTAAATGCAACCGTAACTCCGCATCGTTCTTTTGTTCGATGAGGTATTCGATTTTCTCGATTAATTCGTCACTTAATTCAAATTGCATCTTGGTGAATTTTTTCTGTAAGTTCTATAAACTCTTGTACACTTAACTGCTCTGGTCGTTGCCCAAAGATAGTATCTTCCCTCAAATTATCGGATAAATCAAACGTCTTTAGACTATTTCTCAGGGTTTTTCGACGCTGTTGAAAGGCTGTTTTAACCACCCTAAAGAATAAAGCTTCATCACATGAAAGAGTGAAATTTTCTTTGCGTTTCAATCGTATCACGCCACTTTCCACTTTTGGGGGCGGATTAAATACCGTTGGAGGCACTGTAAATAAATAACTTACATCGTAAAAGGCTTGAGTTAGTACAGAAAGAATTCCATAGGTTTTATTTCCATGTGGAGCCGCGATTCGCTGGGCAACTTCCTTTTGGAACATCCCGGAAAACACCGGAATCAACTCCCGGTTTTCCAAAGTCTTAAATACAATTTGGGTGGAAATATTATATGGGAAATTCCCAATGATCGCATATTGTTCTTTTTCGAAGAACTCGGTGATATCGGTTTTCAAAAAATCCTTTTCATGGATCTTATCTTCTAATTGGGGGAAATTCTCACCCAAATATGCCACACTATCCCAATCTATTTCTATTACATGAAGGTTGATGTCTTTTTTAAGCAAATATTTGGTAAGCATCCCCATTCCCGGTCCAATCTCCAATACATTCTTATAAACATCATAGTCAAGGGTGTCTGCAATTTTAGCTGCAGTAACCTCATCGGTAAGAAAGTGTTGCCCAAGATGCTTTTTCGCTCTAACATCTCCATCAGATCTAAAATCTTCTTTTCCGGGGGTATATTTGCTTTGCTTGAATTTATTATCCTTTGAATTAAAAGGATTCTTCTTATTATTTTTCATGCAGGGGTTTTTTACTGCTCAATATTTTATGAAAAGTACAGCTTATTGCTCACTTACTATTTCCATTTCGGTTCTAAAAGCTACAAATTTACCTTCAAAAGGTTTAGATTTTGCTCTTAAAGCAGGAGCATTCTCCTCATAATATTTTTGCAACATTGCTTTACTCTCTGTGGTATATTGAACTGAATAGGTGATCCCACCCATTTCTTCATTTACCAAGACCCTACTCATCAAGGCCTTTTTAAATTTCCCTGTAGCTAACATATCAGGAATATGTTCCGTTTTCATCCAGTTAACCCATTCCTCATGAATGTCCTCCTGAATGTTTATAGTTACATTATATATGTACATTTTTTAGTTTTTAAATATGTGCAATGCTTTCCAGCTTCGTTTTAAATGTCACATCGAGCGTAGTCGAGATGATTTTTTTGACCCTTCGACTCCGCTCAGGGAGACAAAAACCACAAGTAATTAAATAATTCTTATTCCAATACATCTCCTCTTAAGGAACGGAATTTTTTACGAGCATCTACAAAATAAATGCTGTCCGGGAAACTAAAAATTATCTGTTCATAATACTGTTTAGCTCTTTCCGGGTTCCCAAATTTATCATTATAGAGTTCTGCCAATAAAAACGTAGCATTATCTGCTAAAATATCCTTTCCATAAAATTCCAGGATCTTTAAATAATTTTCTTCGGCTTTTTTCCAATTTTCAGAAAGCTTAAACAATTCTGCCTGTTTTAACAAAGCTTCATCCTCGAGTTTTTCTCCTTTATGATTCAGTAAAATTTCATTTAGCACTCCAACAGCCTCATCTATTTTATTTTGAAAAGCTAATAAATCGGCCCTGGCATATAATTTTAATGCGGTTTGGGTGGAGTCTTCAAGACTGTTTTCTTTTATAAGCAAACTCAACTCCATCGCATCGTTTGCAATTAATTGTGTAGAAGAAGCTTTTAGCACATTTAATTGAGAAAGTGCCCAAGTAAAATCTCCTTTAAAATAACTGGTTTTAGCCACTTTAAATCGTGCATTTTGTGCTATTTCATCATTCTTTACTAAAGTCTGGATTTGGGAATAATATATAAGCGCCTGATTGAATTTTTGATCCAACACTAAAATATCTGCCAACACCATTTTGATGGCAGCTTGCTGAAAATTATTTAGTTGGCTTTTAGAAAGCGTATTCAATAATTGTTTTGCTTCTTCAATTTTATTCATTTTGAAAGCCAGGAAATTGGCATAATCTATTTGTATAGCCATAGTTTCCAAACCTGTTCCAAATTCGGAAAGCACCTGCTGAAAATCTTTTTCGAGCTCCTTAAAATCTGACTCCTTTGCCGTGCTCAATTTCATATCCAGCAATAATTGATTCGCTTGAATCAAAATTATCGGCGAAGTAGTTTCTGCAATTATAAATGAAACTATTTCCTTAGCCGATCTTATATCCCCTTCAGACTTCGCCAAGACTGTAAGTTGAATAATGCGTTGTAAGTCTTTATTGTTTCTCCTATAAATTGCTTTTTCCTGAAGAAAAGCTTTTTGAAAATCCTTCTGCTGAATAAAAAGCCAGGCCAATAGTTCACTGTATAGTACATCCTGCGTTTTTTGCAGATTTTGTAACAACTGTTTTCTCAGGGAAATATTTGCCGGATTGGTGGGATCTTCCAATATATAACGGTCAAACTCCCTCATTAGATTACTGCCAACTTCCGGCTGTTTTACAATAAGCTCGAGGTATGCTGCAAACATTTCATCCAATTTCCCTTGCTCCCCATAAATTCTAGCCAATGGAAGATCAAAATTCATTTCAGGATTTAGTTTCATTCCCAAAACATAGGCTTGTTCGGCATAATCTAACAAACTATATTTTTCGAAATTACGTGCAATAGAATACGCGTAATTCGCTTTTTCATTTAAGGCACTTAAAGCATCAACGTACTGCTTTTTAGCTAATTCCGGATTATTCTGAAGCTCGTAGTTATGCCCTAAATCTATTAAAGTGCTTGGATTGTTATTGGTGTTTTTAAGTCTTTCCAAGAGTAAACTTTCTGCCATCACAAAATCTTCTAACTCCTGATGAGCTGTAACCAAACCCATAAAATAATTGGAGTTTCCAGGAGATTCTTTTACAAGATCCTGATAAATACTAAGTGCTTTGGCATACTCCCCCTGATCCAGATATTTTTGTGCCAATACATCCGATTGGCAAAAAACGCTCTGAACACCTACAAAAAATAAGGCTATATAAAGAAAACACCGCATTTTGTAAAGATAACAAAATGCGGTGTTTGGGAATAACTATATAAGATTAAAAGTGCTTTGCTAGAAAGGCTCTTAAAATTTAATTCTAGATCTATATAATACTTGAATTACAAATAAACCCGCTTGTCATTCTGAAAGGAACGTAGTGGATTGAAGAATCTCAAAGAAGCAAGACGTTGGAAAGAAGTTTGCAAGAGATTCCTCCTAAGGTCGGAATGACAAAAGTTTATATCAGTCTGAAAGAGACAAAGCGGAGTGAATAATCTCAACCCCCTTGAATCATAATTAGAAAAATTATCATTGTAACTAATCGATCATATTAAATCCGGTATACTTCACCAATGCTTCCGGCACTTTAATTCCTTCAGGGGTTTGGTAATTCTCAAGGATTCCTGCAAGCACTCTTGGAAGTGCCAAGGCGCTACCGTTTAGGGTGTGCACCAACTCCTTTTTACCGTCTTTATCTTTGCACCTCAATTTCAATCTATTTGCTTGAAAAGTTTCAAAATTAGATACAGAACTTATTTCTAACCATCTATCCTGCGCAGTAGAAAACACCTCGAAATCGTAGGTTATTGCAGCTGTAAAACCGAGATCCCCACCACACAATCTTAGAATTCTATATGGCAACTTCAGATCCTTCAATAAATCTTTAATATGATCTACCATACCGTCTAATGCTGCATAAGAATTTTCTGGCTTTTCGACGCGTACAATTTCAACTTTATCAAATTGATGCAGCCTGTTTAAACCTCGAACATGTGCGCCATAAGATCCAGCTTCCCTCCTAAAACAAGGAGTGTGGCCTGTACAAGAAATAGGTAAATCTGCTTCGGTTAACATTCTATCTCTAAAAAGATTTGTCATTGGCACCTCTGCCGTTGGGATTAAATACAGATTATCCTCGGTTACATGGTACATTTGTCCTTCTTTATCTGGTAATTGTCCTGTACCAAATCCTGAAGCTTCATTTACCAATAATGGTAATTGATATTCAGTATAACCGGCATCTACTGCTTTATCAAGAAAATAAGTAATTAATGCACGTTGTAATCGTGCTCCTTTCCCTTTATAAACAGGAAATCCTGCACCGGTAATTTTATTTCCCAACTCAAAATCTATGATGTCGTACTTCTTCGCCAATTCCCAGTGAGGCATAGAACCCTCAGCTAAAACAGGGATATCACCTTCTTTATAGATCTCTATATTATCCTCTTCTGAAGTCCCTGCAGGAACCAGATCATTAGGAATATTGGGAACAGTATATAACAGTTGTTCCAGTTTAGCAACTGTTTCATTGAAACTATCTGCATGTGCTTTTGATTTATCTTTTAATTGAGCAGTTTTCTCTTTTAAAATATTCGCTTTTTGCTTTTCGCCTGTCTTAAACAACATTCCAATCTCCTTGGAAAGCTGATTGGATTCGGCCAAAGTTTCATCTAATTGCGTTTGTGTGGAGCGACGGGATTCATCTAAAGCTAAGATCTCTTCAAAGACATCTTCCGCATTAAAATTCCTTTTTTTAAGGGCTTGGATATACCCTTCTTTATGCGCTCTAATATTGCTTACTTGTAACATAAGGCCAACTATTTTTTAGTAAGCAGCAAATGTAACAAAAGCCAAGAAGAATATCATATAGTATTTGGGGGTAATCTACGCCTTCAGAGCAGCATTATCCTTCTAAATTTAAATTCTCCAGATCAGTCTGGAAGAATTCCCATTCAGGATCGTCTGTTTCTTTTATAAGTTTTAAAGCCTTTTCATAATTCTCTCTAGCCTTCTCTATATCACCTATCTTTTTATAGGCTCCGCCAAGATTTCTGAAAGCACTAAATGATTCAGGGTAGTTCTCCGTATTTGTTTTAAAAACCTGTAACGCTGCCTCTTGAAAATCTTCCTCTTTTAGTAAGGTATATCCCAGTCGGGACATTGTTCTTTCGTCACTAATCTTAAATCCATATGTTTTTGAAAGTTCAGCATAGTAATCACTAATCGTTTTTATCACCATTTGCGGACCACCCTGTGCTATAATATTTTCTTTGTTTGACGGCACTTCATACTGCAAATCCTCGAAAATAAATTTGAGCCCGTTAAAAATTGCAGGTAAACCAATAGACCCATGAGTTAGTTCAAACATCGGATCAAACTCAAACTTTAATTCTACCTCCTTATGTTCCGCTATATAAGATTTAAATTTACCTACAAGCTTATAGGTGTTTCCCAACATGGTCCCTCCCTCATTAGCAATAGTTAAATAGAACTTAGAGTTGAAATCTTTTTTATCCGTTAGGATTTCGTCAAGATCTTTTTCCAGCAAATCATTTTGATACCATAAACTCGGACTAATCGTGAGATATGCATTAAAAAGCTCCGGTTCTTTATAAAAACTGTAAGCGTTGAAAAGCCCTCCCAAAGAATGACCAACCAATATTTTATAGGGTGCCGCACGGTAGTTATTTTCAACGAATGGAATTAATTCCTTACTCAAAAAGTTAATAAACTGATCGGCTCCACCCCTATTAGGCAACCTATCTATATTTCTCTGCTTAAGTTTATCCGACTGGGGAGTAAGATCACGGTTACGTCTTGTATTTCTAACTCCTACAATGATCATCTCAGGAATTAGTTCATTAAGAATAAGGTAGTTTACCGTTCCCACTGCATGATCAAAATTATAAAAGCTATCCAGTAGGTATAACACCGGATAAGTTTTTTGATCCTTTTCGTAACCTTCGGGCAAGTGAATATCTAACAATCGGTCCTCACCCAAAATCCCTGAGTGGATACTTTCAGTTACGCCAATATTAATTTTCTGTTGAGAATGTCCTAAAAAGCTAAGTAGAATTAATACAAGTAGTAGTTTATATTTCATGGATTGAATATACAAATTCATCTAATTTATAGATTCAAAACCGGAATAAGCCTATATAACCTATTTTAGTTTGGAAGGTAAAATCCAGTCGTGGTGCTTAAAATGATGCCACTTCTCATTAGCCAGATCCACCTTTGGATCTCTAAATTGCTGATAGGGTCTTCCATTAACACTAACTTTTGAATCTACAAATACCTGCACGTCTTGCCCTTTCTTAGCATATTCGCGTTTAATACGTTGTGCAAATTGCCAAATCATATCTGGTTTTGAGCTAATTGCGCCCAATTGCTTCCTAGACAAATATTTGCTTTTATCTATATATTCAATCTTCTTGGTGTCCTTGTCTATCACCTTAAATTCTGTTCTTCCGCTTTTACTACGAAGCATCATTCTCCAGGAAAGTCGATGCCCCTCCTCTGTCCATAATACATCATCTTCATAAAACCAATGTCTTAATGGTAACCCAAGCTGAAAAATGAACCAAATAGAGATCACTCCTAAAAAGGCATTTCTGTATTTCGGAATAACGATCTCCTTCTCATCGTAATATTTCTTTTTTCCTCTAAGAAACCATTTGTTTATTTTTTCTGAAGGGAAAAAGAACAAAATTAAAGCAAGGGAGAGGTATGGAAAGATCCCGATATGAAATATGAAGCTATTAAATAAATGAAAGAATATTGCGGCAATAAATATTGGCACCCTTGTTTTTCGATAGAGTAATAACGGAATTATAAGTAAATCGAATAAAAAGCCAAACCATGAAATAGTGAAATGCACCCATTTTTGCTGAAGAAATTCTCCCACCAGCCAATAATCTGCTTTAGGTTTCATTAAAATTTCAGGAAACTCCCCTGTAAACCAATCTGGATATAATTTTGCTATAGAGGCGTAGGTATACACGATCCACATTTGAAATACAATAAAAAGCCAGACCCAACGAGGCATTGAAATTTCCCTCAGGGAAGGATTTCGCCAGGCATCTATAGAAGCATTTTTATGTGCCGGCAAAAAGAACATGATGCCACATAAGAGCATCAATAAATAATAATGATTATTATAAGAGGATTTTTGCATCAGGTAGACCGATGCCCACATAATAGTATAACAAAATATACTGATTCTATATTTGTAACCCACCATTACCAACAAGCCAAACAAGCCCATTACGCCATAATAGTATAACATTCCGTTTCCGGGAAGCGGTTGTAAAAATTCGAAACCTATAAAATTGAAAGTTTCCTGTGGCTCTATAAGAGTTCGTTTAACCCAACCGGTAGCTATACTTCCAAAAGCCTCTAGGGCTATTAACAATCCAAAGAATATTCGAAAAACCACCAAGGCAGAATTGTCGATATGTGTGAAAAGCCATTTATTCAGCATAATTATCCTTAATATACTGGGAAGTAAATGCTTCATCTTGCTTCATTGCTCTTTTTAAAGAGTCTATAGAGTCAAAATTCTTTTCGTCCCGGATCCTGGCAAGCATGTCAATTTCCAATTTCTCACCATAAAGATCTTGATCTAAGAGGAAAAAATAAGTCTCGATAGTTTGTTCTGTTCCACCCACCGTAGGATTTGTACCAATATTCATCATTCCAAAATAGGGAATCTCATTTATTTCGGCACGTACTATATAAACCCCATTTTTGGGAATTAACTTGTATTTTTCTTCAATTTTAAGATTGGCCGTAGGAAACCCGAATTCCTTGCCTAAGCCTTTTCCTTTAACAACAGTTCCAGTAAGCATAAAAGGTTGTAGAAGATAGAGGTTTGCTTTTTCAATATTCCCATTCATTAGGGCTTTTCGAATCTTCGTGGAACTCACTGCGACATCCTCCACTTCTTGTTGTCCAATTTCCTCTACTTCAAATTCATATTCTTCCCCAAATTTCTTTAAGGTGTTAATATCTGCAGTTCTGTTCCTCCCAAATCTATGATCGTAGCCAATTATTATCTTTTTGGCATTTAATTTATGCACCAGGATGTCTCTCACAAATTCTCTCGCTGTAAGTCTGGAAAATTGATGTGTAAAAGGGTGAATAATAAGATGATCTATCCCCGAATTGGAAAGGATTTTTTTACGCTCATCTATGGTATTAATAAGCTTTATATCACTTTCTTTTTGCAGTACCATCCTTGGATGCGGAAAAAAGGTAAGGATGACAGATTCCATATTACTGAGCTTAGCTGTATTTACCAGTTTTTCAATAATCTTCTGATGTCCAATATGTACCCCATCAAAAGTTCCAATGGTGATAACTGTTGGGTGTTCACTTTTAAAAGTATATGCTCCTATATGTTCTTTCAAGTGATTATAATTTACCGTTAAAAGTATTCATTGTAATGTTGATTCCTGCAGTTACGAAGGATTTTATAAGCTCTGCCGCTTTTTCAAAGCGTTCTGGAAGTTGTTTTTCTTCTTCTGAAGACCATTCTCCCAAAACATAATCAACTTGTCGGCCAGATGAAAATTCATCACTTATCCCAAACCTAAATCTATTATATGTTGTTGTATTTAGCTGAAGCTGGATGTCCTTTAATCCATTATGGCCTCCATCACTT
>JAGXIJ010000064.1 GCA_024635675.1 Gillisia sp. | reverse complement strand
GGTATCATTAGTTAAAACGCCCGGAACAGAAACCGATAAAGTTATATCCTGATCGGTATTATAACCATCATTATTTACAACAGGGGCATTGTTGGGTGGAGCAACTTCATTTACAGTAATTGTTACAGTTGCAACATTAGAATCTATAGTGCCATCGTTCGCTACATAGGTAAAAGTATCTACTCCTGTAAAACCACTATTTGGGGTATATGTAAAAGATCCATCTGCATTTAAAGTAAGTGTTCCATCGGAAGTTGAAGTTTGAATGATAGCAGTGAGCACATCGTCATCTGCATCAGTATCATTTCCTAAAACGCCGGGACTCCCGATGGATAGTGTTAGATCCTGATCTATAGAATAATTATCATTATTGACAACAGGAGCGGAATTATCGTCTGCTATGATAACCTGAAAAGCACATGTATCAGATACATTCCCTGCATCATCCTTAGCTGTTATAGTAACTTGAGTTGTATTCGTGATTATAGTACCAACTGCAGGACTCTGCACTAATGTGAGGTCCTTATCGCAATTATCGATAAACGTAGCTGAATTTTGGTAGTCAGGCAAAATAAGTGACCCAGCTGTTAAACTTTCATTTTGGTTTCCCGGGCAAGAAACTATAGTTGGTTTTTCAGTATCAAAAGAAGGGGTTCGCGTATAGATTTCGAGATCAAATTCTAGTTTTGGATTAAATGTGGATCCAGTTACATTCGCATTGTCAACATACATTCTATCACAATTATTAAAAGCAATATCTATTGGCAATTCGAGATGATCTTTAAAGAAAGGAGATTGCAAATTTCGGTTTTTGTCATAAATTCTTATTCCAAATTCTTTATTATTAATTCCCGTCCTTATATCTGTATATAATAAGAATGCCTCAAAAGGACTTAAATTTTCATAGTCTAAAAGTTTTTCGAAATCAAGCTTATTAGAATAATCAACAACATGAATAAAATCAAATTCATCTACAACAACACTTCCAGGCGATCCCATCCCAGTTAAGGTTGTTAGGTAGTTATATGAATTATTAAACACAACGACCTCCCCATTATTTGCAGTATGGCTTATATAAATATTCTTTTGAGAATCTACTCCTATTCTATAGGGCTGTAATAAAGGATGTAAAGAAGTCCCTTCAAACTTTTTCATGAGTGTTTTACTCGAATTATATACCCTTAATTCACTACTAACGGTACTTTCAGCACCAGATCCATCATTATAAATAACAACATAAATATTATTATCTTTATCTAAAGTAATACCTAAGGGGCGAAAATATGATGTTAGTATTCTATTTGTTTGTATTCCAAGAGGATTAAAAATCATAATTTTCCCATTGTCAGAAAATGGAGCTTGATCTTCATAATCTATCACATAGATATTATCATTACTATCTAACGCTATATCTAGAGGATCATTTAATTGATTGGATTGAATTATTTTTTCAATAAATATCCCTTCTGAATCATATTTCAAAACACCATCGCCAAAAGTTAATCTGTATACATTTCCCTTAGAATCTGTATCAATCGCAATTGTTAATCCACTAGTTTCAGCTTGTGTTACGGAACCAAAAGAAACTGCATTCAACCATTCATAACTAGGCGTAACATTAGCTTGCCCCACCACTTCCATCGAAGAAAAAACCATCAAAAACAACACGCCAAAAAACATCAAGCAATTCCCACCAAAGCGAGCGCCTTTGGCAATTTGAAACCTAAAAATGTTTGCGTAGTTATTTATCATACCTCTTGCATGGAAATTACAAATATAATGCCGATTCCCATATAATATTGTGCTTGGCACTTAACTTTAAAATACAAAAAGGACTGTATAAATGCTGATAGTACATGTTCTGAGTATTAAAGTTCAGAAAAACTCCCGAAATTTAAACCCCAAAATGCCTACTAACCTTTATACAGTCCCTTTAGGAAACTGAAATTTCTTCTATTTAGGCTTCGCCTTCTTTATTCTTAACTACTAATCTAAAACCTTCCCCATGAATATTAAGGATCTCTACATTCTCATCTACCTTAAGGTACTTACGTAGTTTGGCGATATATACATCCATACTTCTGGATGTAAAGTAATTATCGTCTCTCCAAATCTTGGTAAGTGCCAATTCTCTTGGCATAAGATCGTTTTCATGTAAAGCCAACAACCTTAATAACTCATTCTCTTTTGGAGATAATTTTATAGGTTCTTTATCCTTATACGTTAAGAATCTTAACTTAGAATTTAAATGCAAGCCTCCAATTTGGAATTCAAATTGTTTGCTGTCTGCAACACTATCTGTAGCTTTACGCTGCATAATGGCTTTAATTTTCATTAAAAGCACTTCACTATCAAAAGGTTTATTAAGGTAATCATCTGCTCCTACTTTGTATCCTTTTAATACATCCTCTTTCATCGCTTTTGCGGTAAGAAAGATAATTGGCACATCTTCATTCTTTTCACGAATTTCCTTAGCAAGGGTAAATCCATCTTTATAAGGCATCATTACATCCAGGATGCAAAGATCGAAATCGTCTTTTTTAAATTTCTCAAAACCTTCCATTCCATTTTTAGCATGAGTGACTTCATAGTCGTTCATTGCCAAATAATCTTTTAGAACCGTTCCGAAATTTGGATCGTCTTCTACCAGCAAAATTTTCTTGTTTTCAGTTTCCATATATTAAGTTATTAGTGGTAATTTAATTATAAATGTACTTCCTTTTCCACGTTCGCTTTCCACATAAATGGTAGCGTGGTGGTCGTCTAGGATTCGTTTTACATATGCAAGACCTAAACCATGGCCTTTTATATTATGAATATCTCCGGTATGTTCCCGGTAAAATTTTTCAAATATTTTCTTCTGTACAGATTTACTCATCCCAGAACCTTGATCCCTGATCTTCAAAATTATGGAATTTCTAACGTTTTCTGTGTAAATATCAATTTTAGGTTCTTCTATTGTATATTTTATAGCATTATCTAAAATATTTACTATCACATTTGTTAAATGATCTTCATTTCCTAAAACAGACGATTTCAATGCTCCAAAATGAGATTGGACATATCCATTTCTGTCCTCAACAATCAGTTCTACATGGGTAAGCGCATCTTCTATAACTTCATGAAGTTGTAATCGTTCTTTCTTAAGATCGAGTTCATTCTTCTCTAATTTAGAAATTTGCAACACATTTTCTACCTGCGCATGCATTCTCTTATTTTCATCCCGAATCATTTTCAGGTATCTATCAACCTTACTTTGATCGTTAACCACCTTCGGGTTTTTAATCGCATCTAAGGCTAAATTTATGGTAGCAATAGGAGTTTTAAACTCATGCGTCATATTATTTATAAAGTCGGTCTTAATTTGTGATATCTGTCTTTGCTTAATTAATTGGGATAATGCGCTGGAATATGCAACAACAATTATAAGGGTAAATATAATAGACAAAGATGCCATAAGTGAAACAGATGAAAGAACCACTTCCTTCTTTTGCGTAAAGCTAACCAATAACTGATAATTACTTTTCCCCGTTATATCTACAAATAATGGAACCGAATAAGTGGCAGGGGAATCCATCGAAAAATTATCGGAATGAACTTTAGTTGCTAATGAGTTGGTATAAACACCATATTCGAATCCAGACTTTATATTGAAATTTTGTAATTCATTTTTAATTGTTTTATCAATAACTTCTTTAGAAAGTCTTTTGTGAATTGGGATATTAGAGGTGAACTCTGAAATATAGGCACTTAACATATCCTTTTCTACCTCTCCCATTCTCATCAAACGATCTATCCGCTCCTCTGCAGAGACCCTTTCAGATCCATTCTCTTTATTTAAAAAATCTTTGACTTTGCTATTTATTAATTTTGCTAACTGAAGACTATCTGCAGTTGCAACCAAAAAATTTGAAGATTCTTTATAATTCTTTTCTATGATTTCACCAAAATCTTCATTTGTATTTCGTCCATAGCCCCGATTATTTAAATTGGAATATTTATCGATATTTTTATTATTATATTTTAATTCTGAATTGTCATTAAAATCAAAATTGAACCAATAGGATTCTAACTCGTTGTTTTGTAGTTCCTTGGAAACATTTATAAGTACCTGTTTTGCATTGTAAGAAAATTGCTCTTCCTTATCATCTACAGTACTTTTAATCCAATACCCCTGCACGAAAATTATCCCAATGAGCGACAAGCTCATCAACACGACGAGTAGGAGGAACAATTTTTTATTCATGTCTCAAAAGTAATATTTTAACATTTAGAGCCTCCCTCATTTAACCAAATGTTAACAAAACTAGCCCTAAGATTTACTAGTATTTATCAGAATTTCGTGAAGATTTCGCACTTGATCTTTTGTAGAAGAGAGATTTTTATTAATTATTTCAAAATCAGATAATTTTCGCTTCTTTTTATCGCTCCATTGATGCTTAATTCTAGCCTCAATTTCTTCTAAAGAACTTTTATCTCGATTTTGCAGTCTTTTTATCCTTTCATCTAAAGGCGCAGTAATTAAAATTATAAAATCACACTTTTTGTAACCATCGGTCTCAAAAAGAATTGCTGCTTCATAGATCACATATGGGCTTTCTTGTTTGTCCTTCCAAAGTTCAAAATCCAGAGCAACCGCAGGATGTACGATATTGTTTAACTGCTGAAGTTTATCTGGGGAATTAAAAACCTGATTTGCAACATATTTTCGGTCTAAAAGATCATTCCTATAAGCGTTCTCCCCAAATAAAGAAACGATCTTAGATCTTAATTCAGAATTGCTATTCATCAAATCTTTTCCGGCACTATCTGCTATGTACACAGGTACGCCCAATTCCTTGAAGAAATTTGCAACCGTGGTTTTACCACTTCCCATTCCTCCAGTAAGTCCTACAACCATCATCGTTTTATTACAAATTGGATCTTTTTCTCATTAAGCCGAATATTATTTACCTGAGTAGGTTTTTGAATAATTTGAGCGATTAGAAAACCGTCACTATCTCGAGCATTCATGAAATCTACTGCCACTTGGAAAGCTGAAGATTTTATTTTCTCAAAATCTTTTAAGCTCACTTGGTAATAAATAACCAATTCCTTAGGAAAGATCACCACATTAGTTCCTTCGGGAACATTCAATAATATAATTGGGATCTCAGCTTTACCCTCCGTAAATTTTTCAGTTCTAACAGAGTAATTAACTTCATTTTGATACAGAGAAACTTCATTTATATTTTCTGTCTCCAATTGAACTTTCCCTTTCACATCATTACTAATATTATTGATCTTTAGCTGTTTAGTTCTTATAAATTCAAGAGTATCTAACACCGTAACCGGACCACTAAGCATTATAGAATCTGGTTGTAGTTTAATTTCTTCCAAGGCTGAATAACCCACCGCGAAATTAAGATCTATCGAGGATACAACTGCCACTTTTTTAACCGCCCGTCGCTCAAAGCTTATTTTGATGTTTTTCTGAAGAAAGGTTGCTTTCTCGTAATCTAGATTTAATTGAGATAAAATTGCGGTTTTTTGTAATTCCAGATCGTAGATTAAGAAATTTTCTTCTTCAGTGGCATCGCTAATATCTATTGTAATTTTTGGAGGAAACACTCCAATCCATGCGATATAAAACCCACGGTCCTTAATTCGAATATCCAGTATTTTGGGGGTATCGTCAATGAGTATTTTATCCTTTGGAAGATTTATATAGGAAATGGGTAATTCTATGGCTTCCGTATATTCTTTCGAAAACTGAACTGCAACCCATATTGCCGCAGAAAATCCTAGAAAGAATAAGAAAGTCTTTAATGGACCTCTTTTTATCCACGGTCTCTTTTGTTTCAATTTAGATTTCATTTGTAAAAAATAACTTAGGGAAAGCTTCCTGAGGTTGTTGTTTTAAAAACTTCAATTTCCAAATGGAATTCAAAAACCCAATTCCATAGCCTGAAAACTGAATAAACGCAGCCATCATTGCCGCAATTCCAATATAACCACTTTTATTTTTTATTCCTGCATCTAATCCAATTATTAAAAAATAAAACAGATAGAAAAGAATAAATAAGGAAAATCCCAACATCCATAAGCTTAAAGAAAAAAGCAATCCTAAAATGAATAAACTAGGAAACCAAAAAGTGATCTTTGCCGATGCCGGATGCCATGAATTTAAAATAGGTCGAACCATCCCAAATTTATTTACCTGTATATAGAATTTATTCCAATCTATTCTCCGCTTATGGTATACTACAGCATCTGGAATTAGGATCGTTTTAAAACCCTCTTTTTTTAATCTCAAAGCAAGATCTGGATCTTCCCCGGGATGTATAAGTCCAAAGCCACCAGATTCTAAAAATGCCTTTTTAGATAAGCCCATATTAAAACTTCGGGGTTGAAAATCATTAACAGCTTGCTTATTCCCACGAATACCCCCAGTAGTTAACAAAGAAGTCATCGAATAATTTATAGCCTTCTGAAGATCTGTAAAACTTTCGTGTGCCGCGTCTGGACCACCAAAACAATGGAAATAGTTTTTCGATAAAAATGAATCCACTTCTTGCAAATAATTTTCGGGGAGTAAAACGTCTGAATCTAAAATGAGAAAATAATTACCTTTAGCCAGTTTCATTCCATAATTTCTGGAATCTCCCGGGCCGGTGTTTTCTTTATAATAATAGCTGATATTCAATTTATCCCCAAACTCCTTAATCACCTCTTCCGAAGAAATATGGGACCCATCTTCTACGATCACAATTTCGAAAGATCTCGAAAATTGCAATTGTAACATACTTTGCAACAACTCCTGGATTTCCTCTGGTCGGTTGTATACGGGGATGATAAATGAATATTCTAATTGCATTTTTTAAAGTTACAAACTTCAATATTATAATATTTCGGTAATGGTTATAAAAAAACTGTCCAGAAAGTCAGTAATGTTTCAGTTCTAACTAAGATTAGAATTATTTAGTTAAGATCCTGAATACTCCCGATGTCTCGGGACAGGATGACACATTACAAGCTTTCTGGGCAGCTCTTTAATCTTGAATTGGAATAAAATTTACTCCATATCCTTAGTAAATGTTTCCATTACTTGCTGGCTTACACCCATGTTGGAGAATCCACCATCGTTGTAAAGATTTTGAAGTGTTACACGCTTTGTAAGATCAGAGAACAAAGAAATGGTATAG
>JAGXIJ010000063.1 GCA_024635675.1 Gillisia sp. | reverse complement strand
TATCCTGCGATCTCTATTGCCGATGAAATAAAACGACGCTACCCTTCTTCAGAAATTCTTTTTGTGGGAGCTAAGGACAGAATGGAAATGATAAAAGTTCCACAGGCAGGATATAAAATTGAAGGGCTTTGGATCTCTGGTATAGACAGAAGTCTTACTAAAAGAAATTTAAGCTTTCCATTGAAAATGATAAGCAGTCTTTGGGAATCCAGAAAGATCATAAAGAAATTCAAGCCAGATGTGGTTATAGGAACCGGTGGATTTGCAAGTGGGCCATTATTGAAAGTTGCTAATTCTATGAATATCCCAACTTTAATACAGGAACAAAATTCATATCCGGGGATAACAAATAGATTGTTGGGAAAAAAGGCAGATGCAATTTGCACTGCATACGATCATTTAGAACAATATTTCCCATTAGAGAAAACGGTAAAAACAGGGAATCCTGTTAGGCAGGATATTCTGGATGTGGCAAATAAAAGAGAAGAAGCCCAGGAATTCTTTAAGCTTAAAAAGGATCAAAAAACGGTCTTGGTGTTTGGTGGAAGTTTGGGGGCAAGAAGAATTAACCAGTTAATGGAGGAATTTGTAGATTTTTTCGAAAAACAACAAATACAGCTTATCTGGCAAACGGGTTCTTTGTATTACGAAGAGTATAAAAAGTTTGATAATAAATATATTCAAACTCATGCATTTTTAAGCCGAATGGATCTGGCATATGCTGCAGCCGACGTGATTATATCCAGAGCTGGCGCAATTAGTGTTTCAGAATTATGCATCGTTGGGAAACCGGTTATTTTTATTCCGTCTCCTAATGTGGCTGAAAATCATCAGGCAAAAAACGCCATGACGCTTGCAAATGAAAATGCGGCTTATGTGTTAGATGAAAAGAATCTGGCTATGGAATTTTCAGAAACTATACAATTGGTATTAGATTCTGAAAAGGTGCGAAAGAATCTTTCTGACAATATTAAAAAACTTGCTTTACCGGGAGCTACATCAGCAATTGTAGATACCATGGAAAGAATTTTAAAAAATTAATGGATCAATTTAAAAACATACAAAACCTTTATTTTATCGGCATTGGCGGAATAGGGATGAGTGCGTTAGCGCGATATTTCAATTCTCTTGGAAAACAAGTTGCCGGCTACGATAAAACTCCAACTTCTCTAACGAGATCTTTGGAGGAAGAAGGGATTCAGATTGTTTATAAAGATGAAATTGAAACTATTCCTTCAGTCTTCATAAAACCAGAGAATACATTAATTGTTTATACTCCGGCAATTCCGAAGGATAGTAAGCAGTATAATTATTTTATTCAACAGGAATTTGAGCTTAAAAAACGGGCAGTTGTGCTTGGCATGATCACCAAAGGGGTATTTACCTTAGCCGTTGCTGGTACACATGGTAAAACAACAACTACAGCTATTTTAGGTCATTTGTTAAAAGAAACAGGGGCAAAGGTTACTGCTTTTCTTGGAGGGATTAGTGAGGATATTCAAAGCAACCTTATTCTTAATGGAAATGAAGTGATGGTGGTGGAGGCAGATGAATTTGACAGGTCGTTTTTAAATCTTTCTCCAAATATTGCGGCTATAACTTCTATGGATGCCGATCACTTAGATATTTACGGAGCCCCGGAAAAATTAATTGAGTCTTTTAACGATTTTGCAGCCTTAATTCCGGAGAATGGTAAGCTATTTGTAAAGAATGGGTTGCCGCTTAACGGGGAAACTATTGGAATTGAAGATAACGCAGATTATTCTGCTCAAAATATAACAGTAAAGAACGGAACATACCATTTCGATCTGATTACCCCAACAATTATTTTAGAAGGGTTAAAGTTTAGCCTCCCGGGCAAACACAATTTGCTGAATGCTATAACTGCCCTGGCGATTGCCATTCATTTTGGTTCCCCAACCAATGAACTCGCCAGGGCATTATATAGTTTCAAAGGGGTTAAGCGAAGGTTTACCTATAGGTTTGAATCTGACACCAGAATTTTAATTGACGATTATGCACATCATCCGGCAGAAATTGCTGCGGTGCATCAGGCTGTAAGGGAAATGCATCCCAATAAAAAGGTGATCGCATTTTTTCAGCCACATCTATTTAGCAGAACCAAAGATTTTGCCGATGATTTTGCGGTGAGTTTAAGTAAGTTCGATGAGGTTAGATTATTGGATATCTACCCTGCCAGAGAACTTCCAATGGAGGGAATTACCTCTGAGTGGTTGCTTCAAAAAATTAAAAATCCAAACAAAAAATTAATAGAGAAGGATCAAATAATAAAAGAGTTAGATCAGTCGGAAAGCCCCGTTATTGTTATGATGGGCGCAGGAGATATTGGCGAGGAGATCATTAAAGTTGAAAAACATTTTAAGGATGAAAATTAATTTCAATTACATAAAAGGCTTTTTGCTTTTAGCGATGATCATCTTTTTCTATGGCTTTGCTGAAAAGCGAAATAACGATAGAAAATTGAAGAAAATTGAGATCCAATTTACCCAATCTGAGAACCTATATGTCTCTGAAGAATCGGTTAATAAATTGTTAATACTAAATAAGATAGAGGTAACGAGAGTAGGTAAAGAAACTTTAGATTTGAATAGGGTAGAAGAGTTGTTGAATAAACACGAGATGATAGAAAATGCCGAGGTGTTTTTAACACTAGATGGGATTTTAAAAACAAAAATAAGTCAACGTCGTCCCATTGGTAGGGTTTTGGGGAATAAGGCTTATTATTTAGATAGGATGGGAGATAAAATGCCACTGTCTAAAAGTTATTCTGCCAGGGTTCCGGTTCTAATAAATGTGAAGGAAAAAGGGATCGAAGAGGTGTTTCCGTTAGTAGATTATATTAACAAAGATCAATTTCTAACAGAGCATATTACCTCGATCACCGGTTTGGAAGATGGGATGTATCAATTAGAACTAAGACAAACAGAGTTTAACCTCTTCTTCGGAAAAGTTGAACGCATAGAAGAAAAATTCAACAATTTTAAAGCTTTTTATAAAAAAGCACTTAAAGACGATTTAATAAATACTTACAAAATGGTGGATCTTCAATTTGGAAATCAAGTTGTTTGCACTAAAAAATAAGGGATGGAACACAACGAAATTGCAGTAGGGCTGGATATTGGAACCACAAAGATCGTGGCAATGATTGGGCGCAAGAATGAATACGGGAAAATGGAGATCATCGGAATTGGTAAATCTAAAAGTTTAGGTGTCCACCGCGGGGTTGTGAATAATATTACCCAAACAATACAATCCATACAACAGGCGATACAAGAAGCAGAAGCAGATTCAGGATTAAAGATCGAAGAAGTGGTTGTAGGGATTGCAGGACAGCATATTAGAAGCTTGCAGCACAGTGATTATATCACTCGTCCAAATCCGGATGAGGTGATAGATCAGGACGATATTCATACGCTTTGCAACCAGGTACATAAACTGGTGATGTTACCGGGAGAAGAGATAATTCATGTGTTACCACAGGAATTTAAGGTAGATGGGCAAGCAGAGATCAAAGAGCCAAAAGGAATGTATGGAGGAAGATTAGAAGCTAATTTTCACGTAGTAGTGGGACAGGTATCTTCCATAAGAAACATTGGGCGCTGTGTGAAAAGTGCCGGTTTGGAACTTTCAGCAGTAACCTTAGAGCCTTTAGCATCTGCAAATGCAGTTTTAAGTCAGGAAGAAAAAGAGGCCGGAGTAGCTCTTATCGATATAGGAGGTGGAACTACAGATCTTGCCATTTTTAAAGATGGAATTATTCGGCATACCGCCGTGATCCCATTTGGAGGAAATGTAATTACAGAGGATATCAAAGAGGGCTGTTCTATTATAGAAAAGCAAGCAGAATTATTAAAGATAAAATTCGGCTCGGCTTGGCCTGGGGAAAATAAGGATAATGAAATTGTGTCTATTCCTGGATTAAGAGGAAGAGAGCCAAAAGAGATCACCCTTAAAAACCTATCTAAGATCATCCATGCTCGTGTTGTGGAAATTATAGAGCAGGTTTATTTAGAGATAAAAAATTACGGGCACGAAGAGCAAAAGAAAAAATTAATTGCCGGAATGGTAATTACAGGTGGTGGGGCACAGTTGAAACATTTAAAACAACTGGCAGAATACATTACCGGAATGGATACCAGAATTGGATATCCTAATGAGCATTTAGCTGGCGATAGCGATTCAGAAACTACGAGCCCACTTTATGCAACTGCTGTAGGTTTGGTGTTGAATAGCCTGGAGCAAAAAGGAGCTAGGTTTCAAAATCAGGCAGGAACTGAAGAGAAAGAAACAATGTCGGAAGAAGGAACACATTACTTTGGCACAGAAGATGAACAAGAAGAAAACAATTCAGCCAATCCAAAAGCACCAAGAAAGAGTGTTTTTGATAAGTGGGCAGAAAAGTTCAAAGATTTTTTAGACAACGCAGAATAACAATATAGAACCAGTAAAACAGGATTTATGAGCAGTACAGAATTCGATAATATCTCATTCGATTTACCTAAGAACCAATCCAACGTGATTAAGGTTATTGGAGTAGGAGGGGGTGGTAGCAATGCCATCAATCACATGTTCCAACAAGGGATTAAAGGTGTGGACGTTATTATTTGTAATACAGATTCCCAGGCCTTGGAAAATAGCACGGTTCCAAATAAAATTCAGTTAGGGGTACACCTTACGGAAGGTTTAGGAGCTGGAGCAGACCCAAAAGTGGGTGAAAATGCGGCGATAGAAAGTAGCGAGGATATCAAACGAATGCTCGGCAATAACACAAAGATGGTATTTATTACCGCTGGTATGGGTGGAGGAACTGGAACAGGAGCTGCGCCTGTGATTGCCAAACAAGCCAAAGAAATGGATATCCTTACTGTTGGGATCGTTACAATTCCTTTTCAGTTTGAAGGAAAAATGCGAAATGAACAGGCACAACAGGGAGTAGAAAATCTAAGAAAACATGTAGATTCTCTAATTGTTATCAATAATAATAAATTAAGAGAAGTTTATGGAAATCTTGGGTTTAAAGCAGGATTCTCCAAAGCAGATGAGGTATTAGCAACAGCTTCCAGAGGAATTGCCGAAGTTATTACACATCACTACACACAGAATATTGACTTGCGGGATGCGAAAACAGTTTTAAGTAATAGTAGTACTGCTA
>JAGXIJ010000062.1 GCA_024635675.1 Gillisia sp. | reverse complement strand
GGGTAAGAGCTAGAGGCACAACCTTAGGCGCAGATAATGGGTTAGGAGTTGCTACCATCATGGCTATTTTGGAAAGTGATAGCATAGAACATCCTGCGATAGAGGCTTTATTCACCATAGATGAAGAAACCGGAATGACAGGTGCAAAAGGTTTAGAGCCTGGATTACTTAAAGGAGATATCCTTTTGAATCTGGATACAGAAGAAGATGATGAGATAGGGATAGGTTGCGCCGGAGGTGTAGATGTTACAGCTACCAGAAAATATAAAGAAGAAGCTTCTCCAGAAGGAATGAGTGCTTTTAAGATCACGCTAAATGGCCTTCAAGGTGGACATTCTGGAATGGATATTATTAAAGGATTGGGAAATGCCAATAAATTGATGAACCGATTATTGTATTCTGCTTCTGAAAATTTTGGAATTCGCATTGCTGAAATTAATGGGGGAGGACTTAGAAATGCCATTCCAAGAGAAAGTGAAGCTGTTGTTCTGGTAGATGATTTCCAGATCAAAGCATTCGAAGCTGGGATAATGGAGGATTTTGAAGCCATTAAAACGGAATTCGCTAAGCTGGAACCTAATATGAAGTTAGATTTAGTAAAGGTAGATGCACCAGCCAAGGTAATGGGTTCAGAAATTCAGGAACTTATCTTAAAAGCAATTTATGCTTTGTATAATGGAGTTTATAGAATGAGTCCTGAGATTGAAGGTTTGGTGGAAACATCTAATAATTTAGCGAAAGTTGAAATTAAAAATGGCAGCATAAACTTGAAATGTTTAACCAGATCTTCTGTAGAGTCTTCTAAGGACGATCTTGCCAATGCTTTAAGAGCTAGTTTAGAACTTGCAGATTGTGAGGTTACTTTGTCTGGAGAATATCCTGGATGGGCACCAAACAGGGATTCAGATATTTTAACTGTATTAGATAATTTGTATTCTAAACTGTTCAATGAAAAAGCTGATGTGGCTGCATGCCACGCAGGATTGGAATGTGGACTTATTGGAAGCCATTATCCAGAAATGGATATGATCTCTTTTGGTCCAACTATAAGAGGAGCGCATTCTCCAGATGAGCGTGCAAGTATTTCTTCTTCCCAGAAGTATTGGAAATTCGTTTTAGAGGTACTTAAAAATATTCCAAAGAAATAATTTGAAGATTTATGTCAGATTGAGTTTGTCGAAATCTATATAGGATACTTAGAATAGCGAATACTGACTTAAATTATTTCTCATAAAAAAATCCCACTTCATTTAAGAAGCGGGATTTTTATTTATATGCAATTCCGTATTATTTCTGAATTTCTACAATTTCTATTTCAAAAATAAGATCGGTATTTGGTGGAATCGCTTGACCATAACCTCTTTCTCCATATCCTAAATGCGATGGAATAAAGACCACTGCGCGATCTCCAACATTCATGGCAGATAAACCATCTCTAAATCCTGGAATCATAGGTGCGTCTGGACCGTATTTGGTTGCCATAGGTTGATAACCATTTTGATCTCTTTTGGCAAGGTTAAGTGCGTCATTTTTCACAGCAACATCTTGCCAGCTCGTGTCGAATAAAGTTCCATCCTCAAAATAACCTGCATAGTTCACCATAACAGTAGATCCTTGAGGTATTTTGGTTTCTTCACCTTTCTTTAAATAGTGAATTTTAACTCCACTTTCCAATTCTTTTGTATCAGCTTTTAAAGCCAAATATTTTGAAGCGTTCTCTTTTTTCAATTCCACTTGTGCAGCTTCCTTTTCATCTTGTTTAATTTTAGCTTCTGCTAAATTAGTTTCAAAAGTTTTTACGGCTTTAAAGTTCTTAGCATCTTTTCCTTTACGGATGATTTTTACGCTTTGCAAAACTACATCTTGCTCCGGCTTGTCTCTGGCTACAGTCTTTACCATTCCAATACTGTCTACTACAGTTATTCCTTCCAACACTTTTCCGAAAATAGTGTGTTTTCCGTCTAACCAAGGAGTTGGTGCTAAGGTGATGAAAAACTGACTTCCATTGGTTCCAGGACCAGCATTAGCCATAGATAAAGTTCCCTTAGTAGCATGACTTAGTGTGTCTACTATTTCATCTGGAAATCTATATCCCGGATCTCCACTTCCTGTTCCAGTTGGATCTCCTCCTTGGATCATAAAGTCTTTTATAACTCTGTGAAAAATAAGCCCATCGTAATATTTTTTCCCTTTAGAGGTGCTGTCAACCATTTTATGACTTTCACCTTCTGCCAAAGACACAAAATTTGCTACTGTTGTAGGTGTTTCCTTGTAATATAGTTCCGCTATAAAGGATCCTTTATTAGTATTAAATTCGGCATAAAGACCATCTTTAAGATCTGGATAATCTTCTTTACAACTTACTAGGCCAAGTAGTATGGCACAAACTAAAAGCATGCTTAATCTTTTCATATTAATTTTCAGATTTATTAGTATTTATTTCTTGGGTTATTGAATGTAATGTAACTTCTGTAATTATAGGGATATTAGTGCCAATTCTATCTTTGTCACCGTAATATCCAAAAGCTTTGTGAGACGGGAAAATAAAGGTCACCGTTTCTCCTTCTTTCATAAGTTTAAGCCCTTCTCTTAATCCGCCAAAAAGGTATTCCCTATCCATGGCATATCTTTTAGTAGGAATCTCACCAACATCATAGATATAGTTGCCGTTTAATGCTTTTATATTATAATCGAATCTAACAACATCGCCATATTCAGGCATTTCAACATTTAAAGAATCGGAAGATTTTTTATTGTAATAATACCAGAAACCATTGCTGGAAGCTATATAATCTTGAGTAGAATCTGTTTCTATCAATTTTAGGATTATAGCTTCTTCCTTGGCAACGAGTTTTTTGTTTCGCTGAATAGATTCATTAATAAATGAACCTGAGTTTTGTGTAACAGGACGCCTGGCCTCAGGAGATTTGCATCCAAGGAAACCCATAAATAGCAGTATTACATATATAAACTTTAGTTTCATAAACTTAGTTGTTCGCTATATTGAGGAATCGTACTATTAAATTTCACTATAGTTTCTTCTAAGGAAATAGTGCTTTTTCCACCAGCAGCATTCACGTGACCACCTCCGTGGAAATGTGCACGAGCAAATTCATTTACATTGAAACTACCTTTGGAGCGGAAACTTATTTTAATAATTCCATCTACCTTATGCTCTATAAATATAGCCGCGAAAACAATTCCTTCCAGGGATAATCCATAATTTACGAAACCTTCCGTATCACCCTTTTTAAAATTATTTTTGTCTAATTCTTCCTGAGAGAGGGTAATATAAGCAGTTCTTAATTCTTTATTTACTCTAAGGTTTTGAAGTGCAACTCCCAGTAATTTCAATCTGCTTTCAGAAGAAGTGTCATAAATTTGCTGATGGATCTTCGCATTATCTGCACCTTTCTCAATTAGATCTGCTATTACCTTATGGGTTTGGCTGGAAGTAGATCTAAATCTAAAAGAACCGGTATCGGTCATTATTCCTGTATACAAACAAGTTGCAATTTCAGGAGTTATACTTTTAACCGATCTCAATTTTTCAATAAATTGATACACCATTTGGCAGGTAGAACTCATGGTTGCATCACTATAAGTGTGAGGAGCATAGGTAGCAGGTTCTGGATGATGGTCTATCATTATAAAAGTAGCAGTTGCCTCTGTTAAGGGATCCTGCATATCACCGGTTCTGGAAAGATCATTGAAATCTAGTGTGAAGATGATATCTGCATCAGCGATCAATGGTTTACAGATCATATAATCTTTTTCATAGATCAGGATATCTTCCTGGCCCGGCAACCATTTAAGGAAATCGGGATAATCATTAGGAGAGATCACGTTTACATGATGTCCTTTTTCTTTTAGAAAGTGATAGAGTGCTAAGGTAGAACCAATAGCATCGCCATCTGGTCCTTTATGAGGTACAATTACAATATTGTTTGCCCGGGATAGGGCAGAAGTGATTTCTAAAATGCTTTGTTCAATCATAGTTTGTTGCCAATTAAAGCGAAATCACAACAGAATTGAAATCTTTGGTTCCAAATTAGGAACTCTCAATCAATTTTTAAAAATATTTATAAGTCGTTGGTATTTCAAACTTTAAATTCGACCGTGAAATTACAAAATATATATTTTATAAAAAGAGTCGAATCCAAGCTATTTTATATGAGTGTATATTAAACGGGTAAGTGCTTTTATTGCCTTTTTCTTACAATAAAAAGACCATTATCTATATCACTAATAATGATATTTCCACTATTGAAAAATGGATATACATTCCATGCTCCATTAAAAGCATTAGAATTATTTGAAGGAAAACTATCGAAGTAACCCACCTCACGTAGATTCTTATTTTCGATATCTGAAATATCAATAACTCGCATTCCACCGGTGTAATTGGCAAGATAGAATAAGTTACCTTTTACATATCCATTATGATCTATTGCAGGTAAAGGCCCATTATAACTAGTGTGCACTTTTGGATTGTCAAGATCTATAAGGTCTAAAATGATAGTTTTGGTATTAATTCCTGAAGTATGTTCATCTAGCTCGTCTCCAACAATAAAATATTTTTGATCTTCTGTAAACCAACCTTGATGGGTATAGCCCACATCATCGTAAGAAATAGAGGAAATATGCTTGGGATTCGATTTATCAGATATATCCACAATTACAACTTCGTCTTCATTACTTCCAATAAATAATTCCTTACCAGTATAATCTGTATCAGGACCAGAGTATGTTACTACTTGCGCATCATGGCTATAGCCGTCCAATTCATAACCACCTGCAAAAATCGGATTTAGTGGGTCCCGAATATTTACAATATGTGGTCCACCGGCAAAGGTTTCAGTTCCTACAACATAAGCAAATCCGGTTGCCTCATTGATATTTAAATTGTGAGCATGTCCAAATTCATTGTAGGATGCGTCTGCTTGAAAAGTGGTTGGGGCATTGCTTACATCTCTAAGTTTTTTTAAATCAAACACTTTCATACCATGACCTTCTGCTTCACTTACAATAAAGGCATAATTTAAATATGTTTTTATGTCGCTATGTAAAGCCCCGGGAAATTGAGTTGGTAGTTTTCCTAAATACAAAGGTTCTGTAGGGGTAGAAATATCTATAAATGCAGTACCATTATCTAATCCCATGATCGCATATTCCTTCCCGGTATCTGGATCTGTCCATCCCCAAGAATCATTTCCTGAAGTTGCAGAAAATTGAGAAATACTAATATGAGATGCCAGATCGTAATCACTACAAGGGAAATCCCCGGCCATTCCATTTTCGCAAGGTGTTACTGGAGCAGATTCTGGAAGACCTGAATTCTCCTCAATTTCGTTCAAACCAGTCATAGCATCATCATTAGAGCATGAAAAGCTTAAAAAGCTAATTATAACAAGAATTAGAAATTTTCTAGAAAGTATTGTTATTAATGGGGAAAAAGCGCTCATTTTTAATTGTTTTATAGTAAAGTTTTATCAGGGGTCTTGTGTTGAAAAGTTCTTTTTTTTGAATATTAAATTCTGAAATATGCTTTTGGCAACGAATATAGTATATATCAAAAATAGTTCCTTATTGGAAAGTCAAAATTTTATACGAAAGATATAGAATTTACTAGCCCTAAAGTGTTGGTCCAGAACTCAAGAGAGCGTATATATTTTATAAAAAAATAGGATACTCTTGCATAAAGTGTACAAATGCGTATTTTTGCAAAAAAATTAAAAACATAAAATGGCTAAGAATAGAACTTTTACAATGCTTAAACCCGATGCAGTTGAAAACGGGAACATCGGTGCGATCCTTGAACTTATTAATACTTCAGGATTTAGAATCGTAGCAATGAAATTAACTCAGATGTCTCGTAAAGATGCTGAAACTTTTTATGCTGTTCATAACGAGCGTCCATTCTTTGGAGAATTAGTTGAATACATGACAAGAGGACCTATAGTTGCTGCTGTTTTAGAAAAGGACAATGCAGTTGAAGATTTTAGAACCTTAATTGGAGCTACAAATCCAACTGAGGCTGCTGAAGGAACTATTCGTAAAAAATATGCTGCTTCTATTGGAGAAAACGCAGTTCACGGAAGTGATAGCGATGAAAATGCTGCTATTGAAGCTGCTTTTCACTTCTCTGGAAGAGAATTATTCTAGAACTAAGTTAGATATATTAAAAAAGCCGTTTCCTTATGGAAACGGCTTTTTTTGTTTTTTTGAAGGTCTTGATTGATTTCTTGTCATTCTGAATGAAGCAAAGTGGAATGAAGAATCTATTTGAAGCTGCATTTCTTTTAGAAGAGATTCCTGCTTCGTCGGAATGACAATTCATAATCTTTGTCATCCTGAATGAAGCAAAGTGTAATGAAGAATCTATTTAAACCGGCATTTCGTTATATAAAGATTTCTCGACTCCTACCGATAGTCGTCGGGATGAAAGGACTATTTTTTTTACAAAAAATATTCGTGAATTCGTGGCAATTAAAAGCACTTCAATGACAAAAAAAAGCAAGGGGTGCCTAAATCCTATCTAATCTAACGAAGTACTAGCTTAGTGATCAAGTCTTTTTTAAGTGCTTCATTAAGCATTTTAATTATTTTCTCTCTCCCATAACTTAATTCTTCTCTTAGTACAGAAGAGCTAAGCTGAATGTATAAGGTGCTTCCTTCAAGCTTGATAGCAGTGGTGTATTTTACAATTCCAGGCCCCATTTTATCATTCCAAACATCTTTTACGTTTACCTTATCAAGACCTTTCTGAAGCTTATTTGTGGAGACAAAACTTTCCAATGCCTCACTCAACTTCATGTTTTCATTCATTCTCTTTTTCATCAAGATCTAATTTTAGAGGTTGGTATCGTTTGTAATGATAAATGATGCCTCTCTCATTTTTTAAACTAATTTTATCTTCTTTTGAAGCTACAATAATTTCTTTCCATTTATGGAAAGATGTGGAATAATATAAAGCTACTTTCTCCTCTTCCATTTTCACTCGTATATCTTCCGGCTCTCCAGCTGGAATATAAGTTCCATCGAATTGAGGTTTTACTTTAATTCTAAATCCAACACTGTCTTTAATTTCTATATAATCTACAATTTCATTGATCTTAAAGTCTCGAATAGAATCCTTAGTAAATTCAACTTTTTCGATTCCCCAATAACCATTTATATGCTCTAATTGGTCATTAGGAGCGTTGTTACAACTGGTTAAGCATATCATCAACGGGAAAATTATACTTATTTTCATCATAGGTTGAATATTTTATAGGTTTGATTGCTTTTCTTAACCACCTTTTCGGTTCTATCGGCATGGGTATCACTTATAAAGATCTGTCCAAGTTCATCGGTAGCAACTAATGCTACTATATGCGCTACTCTTTGTTCATCCAGCTTGTCAAAAATATCGTCTAACAACAAGATAGGATTCACTTTGCTTATTTTCTTTATAAAATCGAATTGTGCCAACTTTAAAGCGATCAAGAAAGATTTTTGTTGTCCTTGGGAACCGAATTTTTTGATAGGATGACCATCAATTTCAAAGCTAAGATCATCTTTATGTAAGCCAACGCTGGTGTATTGAAGAATCATATCTTTCTGCAAATTTTCTTCTAACATCGCAGCAATAGATTTTTCGAAAAGCTTGCTTTTGTATTCCAAGCTTACTGCTTCTTGATTATTCGCGATCTCGGAATATCGTTTATTGAAAATAGGGATAAATTCATTTAGGAATTCCTTCCGTTTCTTAAAGATGATATTTCCAAACTCAGAAAGTTGTGCATTATAAATTTCCAGAGTATCACGATCAAATTTTGCATTGGCGGCAAAATATTTTAAAAGCGCATTCCTCTGAGCGAGAACTTTTCCATATGAGATTAGAGAATTTAAATAAACCTGATCACTCTGTGAGATCACACCATCCATAAATTTTCTTCGGGTATCACTCCCCTCTATAATAAGATCGCGATCTCCGGGGGAGATCATTACCGCAGGAATAAAACCAATATGTTCACTAAACTTTTCGTAAGGTTTGTTATTCCTTTTAATTACTTTTTTCTGGCCACGCTTTGCGCTCACCAGGATATGTTCTTCCCGTTCATTTTTTTCTAAAGAGCCTTCAATTACAAAAAAATCGGCATCATGATTAATATTTTGACCTGTAATTGGGTTGAAATAACTCTTTCCAAAACACAAATGATAGATACTATCTAAAACATTGGTTTTTCCAACGCCATTTCTGCCTACAAAACAGTTTATTTTGGAGTCGAAATCAAAACTGGAGGAATCTAAATTTTTATAATTGACTAGGGAAAGCGATTTTAAAAACATAAAATGCTGGTATTCAGCTTAATGATTATTAATTATATTTAAATAAAGGTAAAAGAATCGCGCCGAAAGTATTAAAAAATAAGAAATAATTTCCCTTTCAATTAAGAATAAAAATTTTATTTTTGCGACTCATTAAACCAATTTTATGGCTACGTACAAGAAAAAAGGTTCTAAACCGTCTACGAAGGAAGAAAGAAAGAATCAAGTAGAGGAGGAATCTACAACCGCAGAAGTTTTTAACACCTTAGATGAAGGTGCCGGGAAAACAGAAGCTTGGGTTGCAGAGAATCAAAAATGGATCTACATTATTGTTGGCTTGGCAGCCGTTGTAGTGTTAGGATATTTAGGATGGCAACGTTACATTCAAGAGCCTAAAGAATTAGATGCTTCTAACGAAATGTTTCAAGCTCAACAATATTTTGATACTGCTTTGGCTGGAACGGGTGTAGAGAGTGACTCTTTATACAATATGGCATTGACTGGAGGAGAAGGTAAATATGGTTTTCTGGATATTATAGAAAACTACGGAAGTACAAAAGCTGGAAACTTAGCCCACTATTACGCTGGGTTTGCATATTTAAATACGAACAAATATCAGGAAGCTATCGATCATTTAGAAGATTTTGATGGGGACGATGAGATCTTGGCTCCTTTAGCTATAGGTGGAATGGGGGATGCATTTCTTCAATTAGATCAACCTAAAGAAGCATTAAATTATTACGAGAAGGCTGCTACAATGCGTTCTAATGAATTTACTGCTCCTAGATTTTTACTAAAAGCTGCAATCACTGCGATCCAATTAGGGGAAGGTGAAAAAGCAACTGAATATTTAAATAGAATTAAAGACGAATTTGCTAATACTCCAGAGGCAAATCAAGTAGCTATCTATTTAGGTCAGGCACAAGCAATGAACTAAATATTTTCTATGGCAACTCAAGGAAAGAATCTTAGTGATTATGATAAAAGCCAAATGCCGGAAGCTAAAAACTTCCGGTTTGGACTTGTAGTAGCCGAATGGAATGAAGATATCACCGAAGGTCTATTTAAAGGTGCATTCGATACCTTAAAAGAGAATGGGGTGTTCAATGAGAATATTGTTCGGTGGAATGTCCCTGGAAGTTTCGAGCTTATTTATGGTTGTAAAAAAATGCAGCAAAGCTACGATATGCTGGATGCTATAATTGCCATTTGTAGTGTGATAGAAGGGGAAACCAAGCATTTCGATTTTGTTTGTCAAGGGGTTACTCAAGGCATTAAGGATCTTAATGTACAAAATGATATCCCGGTGATCTTCTGTGTATTAACAGATCAGAATATGCAACAAGCTATAGATCGCTCCGGAGGAAAATTTGGAAACAAGGGTTCTGAAGCTGCAGTTACCGCCATTAAAATGGCACAATTAAGAATAGACGCCAAGTTTTAAAACAGGTAAACTTCGGCATTATTCTTGTACTTTTCTTTTTGCTTAAACAAGCTTTCTATTCTCTCGCTTTTTAAGTAAATTTGGATTCCATAAGAAACCTAGAATATTTTGAAGCTCAATTTTTATAAATCCCGGAAGAATACCCGATATAATTACACGCCACGTTATTATAAGGGAAAAGACACGGGGAATATTTATGAATTTGATTCGAAGTTTGCTAAATATAAGAATACTACAAACTCTATAGATTTTGGTGCGCAATGGGCAGATGCCAGAAGCTCAAGTAGAACCAGAGGAAACCGTGAAATCAATAAGCGAGTGATCATAATTATTATCATCTTGATATTAATTTTCTTATGGATCATAGACTTTGATTTATCCATTTTTTAGAAAGAATTTCCAATGAGTGATGTTATCCATCTACTGCCAGACCACGTGGCCAATCAAATTGCTGCGGGGGAAGTAGTTCAAAGGCCTGCTTCTGTAATAAAGGAGTTGTTGGAAAACGCGATAGATGCGAAAGCAACAACGATCCAGGTTTATATCAAAGAGGCAGGGAAGATCTTGATTAGTGTTATAGACGACGGGGTTGGGATGAGTATCACCGATTCCAGACTTAGTTTCGAACGGCATGCAACTTCAAAAATTAAAGCTGCAGAAGATCTTTTTCAACTTCAAACTAAAGGATTTCGAGGGGAAGCCTTGGCCTCAATAGCAGCAATTGCCCATGTAGAGTTAAAATCCAGAAGAGAGGAAGACGAAGTTGGAACTTGTATAAAAATTGAAGGTAGCCAGATCACTTCACAGGAAGTTTGTGTAACCTCAAAAGGAACTTCGATTAGTGTTAAAAACCTGTTTTATAATATTCCTGCCAGAAGAAATTTTCTAAAATCAGATACTGTTGAAACCCGTCATATCATAGATGAATTTCAACGGGTGGCTTTGGCACATCCCGGGATTTCATTTACCCTGGTTCATAATATAGGAGAGTTATTTAATCTTCCTGCTTCTAATTACAGGCAGCGTATTACAAATATATTAGGAGGAAAATCCAACGAAAAATTGGTGCCTGTGAATGAGGAAACCGAGATATTAAAAATATCTGGTTTTGTAGGCAAGCCGGAATATGCTAAACGTACCCGAGGAGAACAGTACTTTTTTGTAAATGATAGATTTATTAAAAGTCCATATTTAAATCATGCCGTTAGCGCAGCATTTGAAGGGCTCTTAAAAGACCGTGCGTATCCTAGCTACTTTTTATACCTACAGGTAGATCCTAAGAGTATAGATATTAATATTCATCCAACCAAGACCGAAATTAAATTCGACGATGAACATGCGTTATATGCTATTTTAAGAAGTGCCATTAAACACAGTTTAGGTCAATTTAATGTAGCTCCAATATTGGATTTTGAGCGGGATCCTAATTTGGATACTCCCTATAATTATGAAACTAAAGTTGCCTCTACGCCTCAGGTAGAAGTAGATAGGGATTTTAATCCATTTAAGAATGAATCTCTAACTTCTTCTAACTTTAAAAACAATTTTAAAAAGGAATCCTCCAGTTGGGAGAGTTTATATACCGGCTTAAAGTCTGAATCTACTGGTGATGATATAGATGTTCGACATATAGAATTTGAAAGCGAAGAAGTAACCGGGAATCTTTTTGGGGCTTCTAAAACTGAGGAAGCACAAAGTTCTACTTTCCAACTGAATAAAAAATTTATAATTAGTACTCTAAAAAATGGGATGTTGGTAATAGATCAGCATCGAGCTCATACTAGAATTTTATACGAAGAATTATTAAAGAGCATCACAGTCACTGCCGCTGTGAGTCAGCAATTGTTGTTTCCGTTGATTCTTCATTTTAATCAGCAAGAAACCGAATTATTGAAAGGGATCAAAGATTCTCTGGAACAAACCGGATTCATATTTTCAGAAATAACTTCCAATTCAGCAGAAATCATTGGAATTCCGACCTCTATTTCAGAAAGTGAAGTAGAAATGTTATTGGAACAACTGTTGGTAGATTTCCAGAATGAAGTGCCGGAAAACAATTTTTCTCATACAGACCTATTAGCTAAGTCTTTAGCGAAAAGCATGGCTGTGAAAACCGGAAATTTGTTGAATGCTACTGAACAACAGCATATTGTAAATGGATTATTTGCTTGTAAAGAGCCTAGTTTAACTCCGTCTAACAAGCCTGTTTTTATTACCTTGCCGGTTGAAGAATTGGAAAAAAAATTCATGTAAATGGGAAGAATTACAGATACGGTTAAAATACTTATTATCATAAATGCCATCTTTTTTGTTGGTACCATGTTCGTAGGAGATTATACCTATAAATTATTTTCACTTTGGTTTTTTCAGAATGATAATTTTGGAATTTGGCAAGTAGTAACCCATATGTTTATGCATGGCGGGTTTATGCATATCCTTTTTAATATGTATGCCTTGTGGGCTTTTGGAAGTCCGATTGAGCAGATGTTGGGTAAGAATAAATTTATTTTCTTTTATTTTTCCTGCGGAATTGGAGCCGCGATCATACATTCTTTAGTGAACTATTTTCACGTAGAATCTGGTTACAATGCTTTAGTAGAAGCAGGTATGAACCCTCAAAACATTCAGCAACTGTTAGAAACAGGGCAATATAGTACCGGTATTTTAGATTCTGTTTCAAAGGACACCCTGGAAAGTATGTATACCGCGTATAACACCCCTGCAGTTGGTGCTTCTGGAGCAATTTATGGAGTTTTAGTCGCTTTTGGTATGTTATTTCCAAATGTTGAATTATTTTTACTATTCGTACCAGTTCCCATCAAAGCGAAAATATTTATCCCTATATTAATTGCGATAGATTTGTTTTCCGGTGTTACCGGGTATTCCTTGTTTGGAGGGGGAATTGCACATTTCGCACACGTAGGAGGAGCATTGTTTGGCTTTATAATGATGTGGTATTGGAAAAAGAATCAATTTGAACAAAATAGGTGGGATTAATGGGACCAGTAGATAAATTCAAATATAAAATGCAAACGGCAACAGTTGTTGAAAAACTGATTGCACTTAATGTATTGGTATTTATACTCTTTTTCCTAATTAAAACAATCGCCTTTCTATTTCAACTTCCTTCAGATTTTATTACAGGATGGTTGGTTTTTCCTAAAGAACCTGGGGAATTCCTGTTTAAACCATGGTCTATAATTACTTATTCTTTTTTGCATTCAGGAATTTGGCATATTCTCTCGAACATGCTAATTCTGTATTATGCAGGAGTTTATTTTCTAACTTATTTTTCATCCAAAAAGCTCCTTACCTTTTATTTTCTAGGGGTTATAATTGGCGCCTTGGTTTATATGTTGAGCTACAATTTATTTCCTGCTTTCGAGGCTACCGGAAAATCCTATTTAGTGGGAGCTTCAGCCGGGGTAATGGCAGTATTAGTTGGAGTGGCGACCAAAGTTCCAGATTTGAAAATTAGATTAATGTTTTTAGGGTCTATAAAATTTTGGTACATAGCGGCATTTCTAGTTGTAATAGATATAATCCAAATCCCATTTGGAAATGCTGGAGGACATTTTGCTCATTTAGGTGGAGCCTTATTTGGATTTATGTATACCAAGCAACTTGCTAAAGGAAACGATATTGGGAGCGGCTTCGAAAAATTTATAATTTGGTTTATTTCATTATTCGATTCCTCAAAAAAATCGAAGCCTAAGATGAAGACCGTGTACAAAAAAAAGGGAGCAAGTCCTTACAAAACAAAGGCTCCTATCACCAATAAAGATGATTATCAGCAAAAAATTGATGCTATTCTCGATAAAATTAGTACCAGCGGATACGATAGCTTAACCAAGGTGGAAAAGGATTTTTTGTTTCATGCGGGAAAAGACAAGTAAATGAAGAATCTAGGATTTCTGGATAAATTAATATTTATCCTAAACTCTATCATGGCTTTTGCATTGTTGCTTTCCTACCTTTTGCCATATGTACCTCCAAAAACATTTCCATTACTTTCTGTACTTAGCTTAGGGGTTCCTTTGCTTATTTTATGTAATTTCATTTTTTTACTTTTTTGGGCAATTCGTTTTAAAAAACAGTTTCTACTTTCTTTAATAATATTATTACTGGGTTATAATTATGTGTTGTCATGGATTCAATTCTCTGGTGAACCTACAACTGTTGGGCAGAATAGCTTATCCTTAATGAGCTATAATGTGCGAATGTTCAATGCATATAAATGGGTAGATGATGATAAGATCCCAGATAAGATCACCGATTTTATTTCTGAAAAAGATCCCGATATATTAGTAACACAAGAGCATTTTGTAGGCGTGTCCGGAATGGTGAAAAGCTATCCTTACAATTTTATTAAACTGAAAGATGGGGGTTCCGAATTTGGCTCGGCTATCTTTTCTAAATATCCAATGATTAATAAGCAATCGGTAGATTTTCCGGAAGACGGAAATAACAATGCGATCTTTGTGGATATTGTTAAAAATGAAGATACCCTCCGTATTTTTAATGTTCACTTTCAATCATTAAATATAAAACCGGGAATAGACGATCTTCAAAAAGAAGATTCTAAAAAGCTGTTTGGAAGAATTGGTCATGGTTTTAAACTTCAGCAAAAACAAGCGGAAATGATGATGGCAGAAGTGGAGCGATCTCCATTTAAAACCTTAATCCTGGGAGATTTTAATAATACGGCATTCTCTTATATTTATAAACTTGTTAAAGGAGACCGGTTTCAAGATGCCTTTTTGGAAGTAGGCAGTGGGTTTGGAAAAACGTTTAATCTTAGCTATTTCCCCCTCCGCATAGATTTTATGATGATAGATAAAGGAATAGAAACTAAAACCTTTGAAGTCTTCCCGGTAAAATTATCAGATCATTACCCAATATTTTCAACGATAAGTTGGTAATACTTAAAGGGACTTTAAATATTCTACAGCATTTGGGCCTTCGTTAAAAAGTAAATCAAGAATACATAGGTTCGATATAAAGCCATGTTTCTCTTGAAATACCTGTATATATTCCGGTATAGAATTGTCTTGCTTAGCATTGCTTAAATGGCGCAGATCGACTTTATCTATTGGGGTCTTTTCGTATTTCTTTGTTTTTTCAAAATCAAGATCTAATTGTAAGCATTCCAACACCTTTAGAAAACAATTATAGTTGAATTCGTATAGGTAAGTAAATTCTGTTTTAAAAAGAGTAATAAGATCATCCTCGTAAAATTCGAAGAAAGGGGAGGTTTGATAGGCTGATTTTAAGGATTTCCAGTGTATGCTCTGCCATTTCGAATCATTATCGATCTTTACATCGGTATATTTCTGATGTACTTTAACTTCTGTTTTTGGGAGGTGTTTTATAGGAATATTTAAACTCAATTTTCCATTCGCCCCATAAATATACATTCGGTTGCGATAGGTTTGCTTTTGGAAATTATCCTCATTTTCCAGCCACACCTTGGATACATTCATTAACTCCTTAAAATGAGAAATTGGTCCAAAATAGGGTAGGCTGACTAATATTTCTTTCATGAGAATTAAAATTAACTCACTATGATTCTCGTTTCTTTTTAAAGAAATTATATCCGAACAACACTACAAGTCCTATTAAGAAATAAGGTAAATAGGAGGTAGGTTCCTTATCTCCACCTACCGTGGTGAATAATCGTTCCCATCGTATTTTACTCATAATACCAGTTCCATTGGTATCCCAGCTAAACCATACAAATACAGGTTTTCCTACTACATGATTTTCTGGAACAAAACCAAAATAACGACTGTCTAAGCTATTATGTCTGTTATCCCCCATCATCCAATAATAATCTTGTTTAAAGGTGTAAGATTCCGCTGGAGTTCCATTTAGCAGCACTTGAGTACCGTTCACACTTAATTTATTGGAGATCCCTAATTCCGAACCTTCATATACTTCTATTAGCCTTTTGTATAAGGGTAAGGTTTCTAGAGTTAATTTGGTAGTAGTTCCTTTTTTCGGGATATAGATAGGTCCCATATTATCCTGATTCCAGTTTAAATTTTTAGAATTAGGGAACAACCTGGAATCTCTATTTCCAATAGAATCGTTTATCCGTTGAATCGATGCAACGTTAGGATGATTTTTAAATTTCTGGTAAGCCTCTTCTGTTAGATTAATTACGAATCTACTAGAGTTTGGATCATATTGGTAAGGGTCTGTAATATCGTAACGCTCATATAAATACCTTCGGTCAAAAGCTTTCCCTTTCGAGGTTCCAATATAATTGTACTGCAATTTAGCTCTACCGGGTAATTTTAATGGTTCAGAATTAATGTATACTTTTCCATCTATTATTTTTAAAGAATCGCCGGCAATACCAACGGCACGCTTTACATAATTCGTTTTCTTATCTATAGGTTTGTAATAGTATTTATCGGTATGGGTCATATACCTCATGGTATCTACAGGCCAGTTAAAAACTATGATATCTGAACGTTCAATTTTCTCAAATCCCGGAAGTCTAAAATATGGAATTTGTGGTTTTTGCAGATAAGATTTTGTATTTACAATCGGAATAGTATCATGCACCATAGGAAAAGCTACCGCAGTAAGAGGGGTTCTCGCTCCATAATGGAATTTACTAACAAATAAAAAATCCCCAACAAGCAAGGTTTTTTCTAGGGATGATGTAGGAATAGTAAAAGGCTGAATTACATAAGTGTGTACCATGGTTGCAGCGATCACTGCAAAAAGTATCGAACTGATCCATTCTCCACCACCCGTTCTGGGTTTTAAACTTCTATCTTTCACATGATTTACATCAGCAGCATAATTCAGATAGTAAATATAAAGTCCGAAAGTTGCCAACACCAAAATAGTATCAGCGAATTTATATTTGCCAAAACTTCTAATGGTTTCAACCCAAACCACAGGAAACATTATGAGGTTAACGATGGGAATAAACAACAGGAAAGTCCACCACCATGGTCTATTGATTATCTTCATCAATATTACCGCGTTATAAACCGGAATTGCAGCCTCCCATGCTTTGTGCCCTGCTTTAATATATAATTTCCAGGTTCCCAAAAAGTGAATAACCTGTATAATGAGGAAAAATATGAACCACTGCGTTAAAGTCATAGATGTTAAGTTTAAGGTATTGGTGTCTTAAAAACCGATACCGTTACATTTTATCCCTCCTTGAGGGTTTTATTTATTGAGGCTTGCCCAAAACATTTAGGCGGTCTAGCCTCGATCTTTAATAGTAATTTCCTCTCGATAATTATCGGGACATACCTCTCGGGATTTCTCCGAGGTGCTTGATTATGTCAAATTTTGAAGAACATCCTTCATAGAAAAAACTCCTTTTTTATCTTTGATCCATTCTGCCGCAATAACAGCGCCAAGAGCAAAGCCTTCTCTGGAATGTGCGGTATGCTTAATTTCTATAGTATCAATCTCAGATTTATAAGAAACGGTATGTGTTCCCGGAACATTATCTTCGCGTTTGGCAAAAACAGGAATTTCATTTTCTTCCGCATGATCCAATTGCCAACCCGTTTTTCTGGTATTGTTTATTATTTGTTGAGCAAGACTTATTGCAGTGCCGCTGGGGGCATCTAATTTTTGAAGATGATGAATCTCCTCAATTTCTACAGAATAATTCTGAAAAGGATCCATGAGCTTAGCTAATTTTTGATTAAGCTCGAAGAATAAATTCACCCCAATGCTAAAATTTGAAGCATATAAGAAAGCTGAATTTTCATCCTCACACATTTTCACTGCCGACTCGTAATTATCCAGCCAACCAGTAGTCCCGCAAATTACCGGGAGTTTAGATTTAATACAAGCTTTAATATTTGTAAACGCAGCATTAGGGACACTAAAGTCTATTGCTACATCGGCTTCAGAAAGATCTTCATTTTCAATTCCTGTTGTAATTTTATGGGATATAGTATGCCCTCTTTCTATTGCTATTTTCTCTATGGTCTTACCCATTTTTCCATAACCTAAAAGTGCGATCTTCATAATTAGAAATTATAATTTAATGATAAACCATATCGGGTTTTTCCTCAAGTGTCATCAAAATTAACTGCGGGTTTAAAAGAAAGGTCTTCGCTAACATTAAATTGCTGAAGATGCGCATCTACGTTGGCATCAATTATGTTCAAAACGTAAATTCCTGCTGTAACCAACAAGGATACTTCTTTGTTACGCTGATAAAATTTTTGTGCTCGTATTAAACCATCGGTTGATACTCTGGCAACACCATTAACAAAAAATTCATCGTCTTCGAATCCGGCAAGTCTTCTTTTATAAGCATCTCTATATCGGTCGTATTGCTTATCATTTTCTAAATAAAAGTAGATGCCAACCCCCAAACCGGCATACGCAATTGGAATTTTCCAATATTTGCCGTTGTATGCTTGTCCTAATCCAGGAAGAACAGCCGAGTAAAATGCTGCTTTTGCTGGCGCTAATGGATTGTATTCCTTGTAATCCTTTTTGGTTTTTACAATAGTATCTTGCTTGGTTTTAATCTGCAATGTATCTTTTTGTGCCACAGAAATAGTAGTCACCATAAAAATAACGAGAACAGTTAATAGACACTTAAGATTCACCCTGGATCATTTTTTTAATTCTATTAAAATCTTCTTCGGAAGTAAACGGAATTATAAGCTTTCCTTTTCCCTTTGAAGCGATCTTAATATCTACTTTAGCTCCTAAATAATCAGAGAATTCTTTGATCCCTTTTTTATATTCTTGAGATAGAGTAGGGCCTTTAGACGTAGGTTTTTTAGGATCTCCTCCAGCTAATTCACGGACCAATTTCTCAGTATCTCTTACAGATAAGGATCTCTCAAGGATCTTTTCATAAATATCTAACTGAATTTGCGGATCTTCAATATTAATAATAGCTCTTCCATGCCCCATAGAAAGAAACCCATCTCTCATTCCTGTTTGGATAATAGGATCCAATTTTAATAACCTTAAATAATTAGCTATTGTAGATCTCTTTTTTCCAACGCGATCACTAAGTTGTTCCTGAGTAAGATTTATTTCATCTATAAGTCTTTGGTAGGAAAGTGATATCTCTATAGGATCTAAATCCTGTCTCTGAATATTTTCTACCAAAGCCATTTCCAAAGACTCCTGATCGTTTGCTATACGGATGTAAGCAGGAATTGTTTCTAAACCAAGTAATTTAGAAGCTCTAAATCTACGTTCCCCAGAAACCAATTGGAACTTATTGAATTCTAATTTCCGAACGGTTATTGGTTGAATTACTCCTAATTCCTTGATAGATGAAGCTAACTCTCGTAAGGATTCTTCATTAAAACTTGTTCTTGGTTGAAATGGATTCACTTCAATAGAAGTTAATTCCAGCTCTACAATATGCCCAACAAGTTTATCGGCATTTTTATCCTGAGCAGACTTTATATCGTGATCCGGGTCTTTCAGAAGTGCTGAAAGCCCTCGACCTAAAGCTTGTTTCTTGGTAGCTTTCGCCATCGTTTAACTGTTTTTCTTAATTACTTCATGTGCCAAACTCAAATAATTGCTGGCTCCCTTGCTTGCCGCATCATAATTTATAATGCTTTCCCCATAACTCGGGGCTTCACTTAAACGCACATTTCGCTGAATGATTGTTGTAAATACCATCTCACTAAAGTGCTTTTGAACTTCCTCTACTACTTGGTTGGAAAGTCTTAACCTTGAATCATACATGGTAAGCAATAAGCCTTCAATATCCAATTTGTCATTGTGAATCTTCTGTACACTTTTTATAGTGTTCAGTAATTTCCCTAATCCTTCCAAGGCAAAGTATTCACATTGAATTGGAATTATAACCGAATCTGCAGCTGTTAATGCATTCAAAGTTAAAAGACCCAATGAAGGGGCACAATCTATTAAAATATAGTCGTAACTATCCTTAAGATGAGTAATGGCTTTTTTAAGCATATACTCACGCTCCTCTACATCTACCAATTCAATTTCTATGGCAACAAGATCTATATGTGCAGGGATGATATCTAAATTCGGGGAATTAGTTTTAACAATGGCCTCTTCTGCTTTACAAGAATGTTCCAATAGTTGATAAGTTCCTAATTCAACAGTCTCTACATCTATTCCTAATCCCGAAGTGGCATTGGCTTGTGGATCTGCATCTATAAGTAGAACTTTTTTCTCCAGAACTCCAAGGGAAGCAGCTAAATTTACTGAAGTAGTAGTTTTACCAACTCCTCCTTTTTGGTTTGCAATAGCAATGATTTTGCCCATTAATTGTATTCTATTTTAGAAGGTAAAAATACAATTTATTATAGCTTAATAAAATGATTTTGTTAACAGCTTCTACAACGTTAAAAGATTGAATTTTATTATTATTTACTTTTCTTGGATCGAATCATTGTCTCTAGCTGATCCCACATTTCCTCAGGAATAGCTTCCAGCAAATTGAACTGTCCGGCTCCTTTTAACCATTCACCACCATCTATGGTGATCACTTCCCCATTTACGTATGCAGAAAAGTCTGAAATCATATAGGCCGCAAGGTTTGCTAATTCCTGATGTTCTCCAACTCTCTTTAAAGGCACTTTTTTAGCAAGATCGAATTTCTCCTTTAAATTTCCCGGTAGTAATCTGTCCCAAGCTCCTTTGGTTGGGAAAGGCCCAGGGGCGATAGCATTAGATCTAATTCCATATTTTGCCCATTCTACAGCAAGAGATCTGGTCATTGCTAATACTCCTGCTTTTGCCGTTGCGCTAGGAACTACATATGCAGATCCGGTCCAGGCATAGGTAGTTACTATATTTAAAATAGTTTTATCTACTTCTTTTTTATCTATCCAGTATTTTCCAAAGGCAAGTGTACAGTTCTTACTACCTTTTAAAACGATATCTATAATTGTATCAAATGCATTTGCGCTTAAACGCTCGGTAGGAGAAATGAAGTTTCCTGCAGCATTATTTAATAAAGAATCAACTTTCCCGAATTTTGCAACAGTTGCTGCCAACATGGCTTCTACTTGCTCATAATCTCTAACATCACATTGAATTGGTAGACAGGAACCTCCGGTTGCAGCTTCTAGTTCCTTAGCAGTATTCTCTAATTTTTCCAGATTTCTGGAGGTAATGGCAACATTTGCTCCCAATTCAAGAAAATAACTGGTCATTGCTTTTCCTAATCCGCTACCGCCACCGGTAACAACAATTGTTTTTCCTTTTAAAGCATCATCACGAAGCATTTTCTTAGTATAATTCATAATTATTGTTATTAATTTAAGAGTGTAATGTTATTTTGTTTACTTTTCAAATACTATGGTATATCCTGTTTTCTCATATTTTCTACTAAAGCGAGAAAGTACTCTTTGAATAAAACGATAAATCGGGTTCTTATAATAAATCCAATCTATATCTTTTACCCTATATCTATATATTAATTCTTTTAATTTATAATTTTCGGAAATTGATTCTCTGGTTGAGTTTTTGTTAGAATTTATTAAATAATAAATTAAAATCTTCGGGTTATAAGGTTTTATATGTGATAAATCATTATAAAACCCTTCCCACATTAAAGGGGCGGAAATAATTAATTTCCCATTTTTTGTCAAACATCTATTCATTTCTATAAGTGTAGCATATAGAATGTCAGGTGTTAAATGTTCAATTACGTGACTACAATGTATAATATCAAAGAAATCGTCTTCAAATGGTAATTTGGGAAGATTGGAATGGAAAACATTTGAAAATTCCGATTTTAAAAGTGCTACAGATTTTTCATTTCCGTCCATCAAGTAAAAATCCTTTCTTTTAAAATATCTAGAAAAGCAACCATTCCCAGCACCAATATCCAAAAGCTTAGAATTTGGCGTTAAATACTTTTTTACTACTTCAAAAAAAGGTTCTCTTTGATGGGTAATATACCTCTTATTTAGTTTAAAGGTGTCCATGTTTTAAAATTCCGTTTTTATATAGCTGAATATTTTTTAACTTTTACTTAGTCAATTAGGATCTCCAATAATTTGATGGCAGCTTCACTAATTTTTGTTCCCGGACCAAAAACAGCTACGGCTCCTGCATCAAAAAGGAATTGATAATCCTGAGACGGAATTACTCCTCCCACAATTACCATAATATCCTCACGACCGTGTTTTTTTAATTCTTCAATTACTTGTGGAACCAAGGTTTTGTGCCCTGCTGCCAGAGAAGATACTCCTAAAATATGAACATCGTTCTCCATAGCTTGTTTTGCTGCTTCCGCAGGAGTTTGGAATAAAGGCCCTATGTCCACATCAAAACCTAGATCGGCATAACCTGTAGCAACAACTTTTGCTCCCCTATCATGTCCATCCTGTCCCATTTTAGCGATCATGATACGTGGACGTCTTCCATCTTGTTCGGCAAATTTATCAGCTAATTCTTTTGCTTTTATAAAGGATTCGTTGTCTTTCATCTGTTTTGAATATACCCCGCTAAAGGTCTGGATTTTCGCTTTATATCTTCCATAAACAGCTTCTAAAGCATCACTTATTTCACCCAATGTAGCTCTTTCACGTGCCGCTTCTACAGCTAACTGTAATAAATTCCCCTTCTTGTTTCTGGCAGCATTGGTTAATGCGGTTAATGCTGAATTAACTTTAATTTGATCTCTATTGGTTTTAATTTGCTTTAATCTATCCAGCTGCTGAAGTCTCACTGTTTGATTGTCTACTTCTAGAGTAACCAAAGGATCTTCTTTGTCTAGTCTATATTTATTGTTACCAACAATAATATCAGTTTCACTATCTATTCTCGCCTGTTTATTTGCAGCTGCTTCTTCAATTCTTAATTTTGGTATTCCGGCTTCTATAGCCTTGGTCATTCCACCTAATTCTTCTACTTCTTCAATATGTTTCCAGGCTTTTTGGGCTATTTCGTGTGTTAAACTTTCCACATAATAGCTGCCTGCCCAGGGGTCTACTGTTTTAGTGATATTTGTTTCTTGTTGTAAGTATAACTGTGTATTTCTAGCAATTCTTGCTGAAAAATCGGTAGGTAAAGCAATTGCTTCATCTAAAGCATTCGTATGCAGGGATTGTGTTCCTCCAAAGGCTGCTGCTGCCGCTTCTATACAGGTTCTGGCAACATTGTTGAAAGGATCTTGCTCTGTTAAACTCCATCCACTTGTTTGGCAATGAGTTCTTAATGCTAAAGATTTTTCACTTTTCGGGTTGAATTGTTTCACCAATTTTGCCCAAAGCATTCTGGCAGCACGCATTTTTGCAACCTCCATAAAATGATTCATCCCAATTGCCCAGAAAAAAGAAAGTCTTGGAGCAAAAGTGTCGATATCCATTCCGGCTTCCAGTCCTTTTCTTATATATTCTAATCCATCAGCTAATGTGTATGCTAATTCTATATCGCAAGTGGCTCCTGCTTCTTGCATATGATATCCGGAGATACTAATACTATTGAATTTTAGCATCTTTGCAGAAGTATATTCAAAAATATCAGAGATAATTCTCATAGAAGGAGTAGGAGGGTAGATGTACGTATTTCTAACCATGAACTCCTTTAATATATCATTCTGAATTGTTCCTGAAAGTAAGGATATATCTACTCCCTGTTCTTGAGCAGCTACAATATAAAAGGCCATAATTGGAAGTACAGCTCCGTTCATGGTCATAGAAACCGACATTTTATCCAGTGGAATTTGGTCAAAAAGAATTTTCATATCCTCTACAGAATCTATGGCAACGCCTGCTTTCCCTACATCTCCAATAACTCGCTCGTGGTCACTATCGTATCCTCGGTGTGTGGGAAGATCGAAGGCTACGGAAAGACCTTTTTGGCCTCCTGCTAAATTTCTTCTATTAAATGCATTACTTTCTTCAGCAGTTGAAAAACCGGCATATTGACGGATGGTCCATGGTCTACTAACATACATAGTGCTATAAGGTCCACGTAAATAAGGTGGGATTCCAGCTGCAAAATCTAAATGTTCAGCATCCTTAATGTCATCTTTAGAATACACTTTTTTAAGCTGAATATCTTCTGCGGTCATAAAGGGTTTTACCATATTTTCATTACCTGAAATTACAGTGGCATCCTTTTTAAGTTTTATATGTTGAAGGTTTTTTCTAGACATCTTATGTATGCTTTATGCGACTAAATTGGCACATATATTAAGGTTGTAGTACCTTAAAAATAAATACTACTTTTCATTGTTAAGTCTTTGCTTCTCTGTTTTTTCAGCTAATCTTGTTTCTAAAATTGGCTGAATAAGAGTTTTTCTAGGATTCATTTTCAAGAACGGATATAATTCCAGATCATCAGACATTTTATCTTCCGGATTTTGAAATTTGTTTGTTCCAATGAGTGTTATTTTTCCGGCATCGAATAGTTCCTGTTCTTTTTTAGCACTTTCGGAGATTTTTCTTTGAATGATCCCTTCCTTCAATTGTTTTAGAAATCCGCCTCCTTTTTCGATCTCCTTGAATATTTCCAAAGCTTTTTCTGCAAACTGAGTGGTTAAGGTTTCTATATAGTATGATCCATCTGAAGCATTAGAAACTTTATCAAAATAACTTTCATTCTTTAAAACCAGCAACTGATTTCGTGCAATACGATCCCCAAATTCATTGTTCTTATGATAAATGGCATCATAAGGAGAATTATAAACATCATTTGCGCCTCCTAAAATCGCACTCATGCTTTGGGTAGTGGTACGCAATAAGTTTACATTATAATCGTACAAAGCTTTATCCCTTTTTGTGGATTGTGAAAGTATTATGCAATCTTCTGAGATATTATATTCTGAAATTAAACTTGAATAAAGCAGTCTTAATGCTCTCAGTTTCGCGATTTCAAAAAAGTAATTGGATCCAGTAGCAGTTAAGAACTGTAGGTGAAATGTAGGATCTATATTCCCATCCTTTTCAAAATGGTTCAAATATTCATTTGCGTGCGCCAACATATATGCCAGTTCCTGCGGAATAGTAGCTCCGGAATTTTGATATAAAGTTCCGTCTACACAAAGAACAGAATTAAAATTTTTAGAATTGGAAAAAATATTATTTAAGATGGTATGATCCTTATTCAGATCATAATACCAATTTCCGGACTTTGCGAGATTCCCAATGATATCGACCTGAAGATTAATAAGATGATCTTTAGTTGAAAGATACTTAATTAGGCTATTTATTAATTCTTCAGAATGAATTTCAAACTTTAAATATATTGGAGTCTTAGCAAGATCGATCTTATCGAATAGAATATTAAAATCTAAGGTTTCAGCAGGAATAACAAACCATAAACTCTCTGTACCTTTCTCTAATATTTCTAATGCAGTATGGTTGCTTTTAAGAGTGTCTGCAACATATATTCTCTCGCAGATATTCCAGGATCTTGGGGGAGAGACAGTATTGGATTCGGGTATATCTTCAGCATTATAAAAGGGTTTTACCGAAATCCCATCCTTGCTATGGAAAATGAGTTTCTCATTATAATCTGCTCCTTTCAAATCGAATTGTATTTTCTGTTTCCATTCTTTGGCAGAAACTTCATGAAATTCGTTGAACAAAGGTTGACTCATAGTTAGTTTTTTATTGAAGTAAATGGGAGGTTTTCAAAAAGAATCAATCTACAGTATCGTAGTGGATAATGTAAATATCTTCATTGGCTCTCTTCATATAATAATGTTGTCTGGCATAACTTTCTAATTCGAAAGAATCATTTAGTTTTTCTATGGTAGCCTTATCCTTAGAGATTTCTTTTTTATAGTACTCTTTATTGGTTTCTAATTTATCTACCTCTTCATCCAATTCCCTATGGATTAGCCAGGAATTACTGTCCAAAAAAAGCATCCAACCCCCGAAAATAAGCATTAGTAATACGTATTTATTACTAATGATCTTAAACCATTTTTTATTGCGAAGTTCCTTTAGGCTCATATTTTTTAAAGATACAAAATTACACCAATCTGTCTTTGATAATGGTTTGTACAATATCTACCGCCACGTTGTTGTATCTATTGGTTGGGATAATGATATCGGCAAATTCTTTGGTAGGTTCAATAAACTGCTGGTGCATAGGTTTTAGGGTGGTTTGGTACCTCCATAGAACTTCATCCAGATCTCTTCCCCGATCGTTTATATCGCGTTTTAATCGTCTTATAAGTCGCTCATCACTATCGGCATGGACATATATTTTAATATCGAACATATCGCGAATGTCGGGATGGGTAAGAATAAGAATACCTTCTACAATGATAACCTTCTTAGGTTCAATGGTCACAGTTTCTCCCGTTCTATTATGTTCTTTAAAGGAGTAAACTGGTTCCTCTATGGAATTTCCACTTTTTAGCTCTTTAAGATGAGATACCAGCAGGTTAAAATCGATGGACTTAGGATGGTCAAAATTTATCTTGACACGATCTTCCAAAGGTAGATGGCTAGTGTCCTGATAATAAGAATCCTGAGAAATAACGGCTACATCTTCATTATTTAACTCCTCAATAATTTGACTAACAACCGTGGTTTTTCCACTACCGGTACCACCGGCTATTCCAATAATAAGCATCTATAAATATTTTGACGCAAAGTTAATTATTAGTTTGAAAAATAGGTGAGATTTTTAAATTCAATTATGTTTCTACCAATAGAGGTTCATTAATAGTTATATTTGAGCGTTTATAGGCAATAGCTCAAATTTGAATAAATAGATGAGAATTTTATTTTATGCACATTCTTCTACTTTATATGGTGCTAACAGATCATTGATTGATTTGATCTTAGGCTTAAAAAAATTGAATAATGGGTTAGATTTATGCGTTATAATTCCAGAGAATGAACCTTTAGGTTCAGAATTAAAAAACAATCATATTAAATTTAAAGTAATCAGTCATTTTAACTGGTTTTATAATAAGGATATTGGAGAAAAATGGAAGTCTATATCTAAGTTTCACTTTAGAATATGGTTTTTGAAAAATAAATTAATTAAGAAATCAAAAAATTATTTAAATCTAAATTACCATCTCAAATTTGCTAAAAAATTTAATCCAGATTTAATTTATGTAAATTCTTCATTAAATCCTATGGGATTAATTGTTGCGGAGCGATTAGGGATAAAAAATATTTGGCATCATAGGGAGACAGTTAATGAGCCGATTTATGGTTTTTATATGGAGAATCTTAAGGATTTTAATTTGCAATATGAAAGAACAAATTTGCATTTATTTCCATCTGGATTTTTATCAAAATTATATGAAAAATCATTTGGCAAGGTTGTGAGCAAAATAATTTTTAATGGAGTAGTTCCTGATAATTCGAAGCCAATAAGAGTCTTTAATCCAAAAATAATAAGATTTGGTATTGTAGGAAGAATAAATAATCAAAAACAACAAAAGAAAGTAATAGAGTTATTTAACAAGTTTTACTTATTGAATAAGTCTACCGTTGAGTTGCATGTAATTGGTGCCGGAGATAATAAGTTTTTAGATTGGTTTTACCAGACTAAATCAAAAAATATTTTTTACCATGAATTTCTAGATAGATATGCCATCTATGATAAGTTTGATTTTCTGATTTCTAACGCTTCTAATGAGGCATTTGGGAGAACAATTGCAGAGGCAAATTATAATGGAATTCCTGTTATAGCTAGAAATTCGGGTGCTTTTCCAGAGTTATTAACTAGCAATGTAAATGGTTTTTTATTTAATGATTACAAGGAATTAACTAATTGCATTCAAAACCTTTCCCATTATACCTCACAACAATATCAGGATTTATCTAAACGTAGTTATTTACATGCCAAAGAACATTTTAATTATATTAATGTGGCACATAAAGTAATATCAGAAATTAAGAATATCAATTAAATCAAATAATTTTGCTCGATGAAACATTTTCTTTGTACAAGATTTAATTTAAAAAATGAAGATTGGGTAACGGATAGAGATGGTGTAAATGTATTGTCTGAAGAATGGATGAATCAACGATTGGAACTTTTTCTAAAATATTGTGTCCCTTCTGTGCTAAATCAGAAAAACAAAAACTTTATATGGGTAATATTTTTTGATAAAACTACATCTACAGCAGTTCGAAATAAAATTAAGATATATTCTAATAATGGCGAATTTTTTTCTGCGGAGTATATAAATGGAATGGCATCTTTAGTAGTTGAATTAAAAAAATTTATTTATAAAAACATTCTCGATAAAGATAAATTTGTTATTACTTCAAGATTGGATAATGACGACGCTATTCATCAAAATTTTATCAGTACTATTCAAGAATTAGCAGTAGAGGAAGATAATATGGTTATTGATCTTATTAAAGGTTACCAAATGAATATTTCTAATAATAAATATGAATTTAGAAATCATTTTAAATATTTCAACCCTTTTATTAGTGTGATAGAATCTTCTGAAAATTTAAAAACAGTATTTTCTCGACATCACTTTGAATGGCATGAATCTAATTCAGTTAAATCATATAATTTTAACCCACTATGGATAGAAATTATACATTCAAAAAATAAATCTAATGCAATTCGACAAAATTTCTTATTAATAAAGAATATAAATTTAGAAGAATTTGGTATTAAAAGAGAGCTAAATATTTTAAGTTCAAAATTTATTCTATCACATAATTTTTGCCTTGCTATTGGCAAAGTAATTAAAAAATTGCAGTTTAATTAGGCAAAAAATCTATTTGGCAATTTTTATTTAAAAAATTCAGATGTTAATATTGATTATTATTTCTCCCTAATTTTAATTATATTGTCTAAACCTTGCTTTTATAAGAATTGCTTGTTTTAATTTTATCTTTTTCTGAGGGAAAGCTAGTTGCTTAGAATAGAACAACCTTATTATTCTATAAACTATTGAACCTATCTGGCGGTAATTTTTTCGTTGTAGAAAATTTTGTAAATCTAAATATTTTATCATAACAAATTCTGATTTTGTGAAAACCCGATTTTTTAACTTTGAAAAATATTTAAGATTGGAATATTCAACTAGATTTAAATTTCTTGCACTAAATTCTAAATATCTAAAATAAAAAAGAAAAATCTGTTTTTGATACTTTTTTTTATCTTCAAATGATAGAATTGCTTCAATTTTAGAAATAGAATTAATTCGTTGAAATATTTTTTGATATGACCAATTCGTATTAGATATCCTGGAATGATCTGCTATCCTGACATACACATCTGGTTGAGAAGTAATAAATTTTAAATAGTTTTTAGTTTTTAAAAGTGCTCTAATATGGAATTCCACATCTTGCCAGCTTTGAGCTTCCTCATCAAAATAATGGTTGTTTTTTAAAAAGTTTTTTCTAAAAACTGTGCTGGATGTATGCCACCCTCCAGTATAGTTTATAAAACCATCCAGGTCATTTTTAACATTCATATTTCCACAGAGAAAATGGGCTTGATAATTTTCAGGATTAAATAAAGCTACCTTAAACACATAAAAGTCTTTATTTAGGACTTGCTCTATGAACACTAATCGTTGCTCTAAACAAATTGGGTCTAGGAGATCATCTGAATCTAAAAACATTATATAATTGCTAATAGCTGAATCTATGCCCTCATTTCTACATTTCGGTGCCCCTTTAATTTTACTAATTCTTTTTTTGAGGATAAATCTCTTGTCATTTTTGATATAATTTTGTACCAAGGCAAAAGAATTATCTGTTGAATGATCATCTATAATGATACATTGAAAGTTTTTTGTGGTTTGTATAATAACAGAATCTAATGTTTCTAAGATCAAGTTGGATCTATTGTAAAGCGGAATTATAATAGATATTTTAGGACTGAGCATTTTTTAAATTAGTTTTTTATAAATCAATAAAATTCGTTTACAATTATAGAGTCTAAGATTTTTGTTGCTTTCTCTGCTCCTAATGGGTTTAAATGATTTGCATCATCGAAATATTTTCTCGTGAATAATGAGTTCTCATCATCTATAAAAAAGTGTAAGGAAGGCTGTTTCTGATTTAATTCTTGAAGCAATAATTTCCATTTATTGATTAATTTTGGACTTCTCAAGGCATTGTATGGAGCATGAGTTGGTGGGTGATAAATTAAAATATGTAAATTTTCTTTTTTACAATACGTTAATAAACTATTTAAAATATCAATATTTTTTGAGTAATTCAGGTCATTTTCTATATTCTCGATTATAAAATTATCTGAATGACTATATAATCCATCATATTTATCTTCATCGAAACCATATTGGTTTAAATTTTCATTCGACTTATCAAAAAAGAAGTCTTCTAGTTTATTTGAAAAAAACTTTGGGTTAGAATTAAATAAAAAATAATCCTGAATACTTAATGAAGAACCAAAAGTATTAACACCATAGAACCTCAAATTTTTGTGATCTACTAATGGCAAAACATGTGATTTATCCCTTTCTAATACGTCATATGATATTTCTAATACTACTAATTTTAAATTGACGAGTTTAGGTCTAAAAAATTTAAGTATAGTATAGTCTTCAAAAAGTGTTTGACTAGAATTAGCCAAATTTATAGAAGGTCTGGAAATATATTCTGGATTAATGGCACGTTCCACTTGAGAGGAACCTAGGAATAAAATCTCAATTTTATCTGCATTATCATTAATGTAGTTATTCTTAACTGCTTCGGGAAAATTCATTCTTCCCAATATTATTTCCATAGTAATATATATGATGATAACGGGTAAGAAAAATATCAGTCCGGAAAGAGAGAAATTTCTAATTTTAGAATTGGAAATAAATGAATGATTCTTTTGGTCCGCCATAGCGTATAATAAAATAAATAAAAATATAATAAACTGCCCACCGCCAAAACCTTGGTAAATCATGTTCCAAATCTTGAAATGGAAATTCCTTATTTCTAAACCATAGCTCCAGCAGTAATAAAAGAGGTAAAAATAAAACATTCAAACCTATAAGCAATTTGAAATCTTGGTCTGGGATAAATAAAAATATTCGATTTAAAATTTCAATTGCAACTGTAAGATTCGGTGCACGGAAGAATACAATTGTTAAGGCGGTAAGGGTAAATGTGAGAAGTATAGCAATTAATGTAGATAGTGATCCCTTCATTTTGGGTAACAATTCTCTCTTTATTAAAATAAACTTTAAGCGGTCTAATATCATATATAATGCATGTAGAAACCCAAATACAACAAACGTCCAACTAGCACCGTGCCAAAAGCCTATTAAAGTAAAGGTAAGAAGAAGAGCGAGGGAATTGGTGGTAAATGTTCTTTTTTTATTTTTCAGGAAAGGGATGTGTACATAATCTCTAAACCAAGTACTAACTGTAATGTTCCATCTTCTCCAAAAATCAGGTATGCTAACAGCAAAGTGTGGTAACTTAAAGTTTGCACTTAATTTAAAACCAAATAATTTTGCGGATCCTATTGCGATATCTACATAGCCTGAAAAATCACAATATATTTGAAAATAAAATAGAACAGCAGCATATAAAAGTTCTGCACTTTGAAATTCTTGTGGATTTGCAAATATTGGATTTACAGCGAGCGCTAAATTATCTGCTACCACCATTTTCTTAAAAAGTCCCCAAAGAATTTGTCTTAACCCCTCTTTTGCTAACTGAATAGAAAATCTTCTATTTCTAAAAAACTGAGGTAATAAAGACCGTGCTCGTTCTACAGGACCTGCCACTAGTTGAGGAAAGAAGCTCACAAAACATAAAAATTCTAAAAGCTGGTGAGTAGGCTTTATGCGCTCTTTGTATACATCTATGGTATAACTAATTGTTTGAAAGGTGTAAAAACTAAGTCCTACGGGTAGTATAATATTAAGAGAAGAATATAAGGGGGGATGTTCCTCTAAATGTAGTAAGATATTTAAGTTATCAATAAAAAAATTGAAGTATTTAAATATAAATAATATTCCTAAGTTCCAGAATATACTTAAATATAAATACCATTTCTTTTTAGATTCATTGGAAGATGCTTCTATCCCTATACCGGCATAATAATCTATTATGGAACTAAAAAAAATCAAAAATAAAAACCTCCAATCCCAAAATCCATAAAAAGTATAGCTAGCTATTAAAAGAAGAATATTCTGTCCTTTTAAATGTTTCGAACCAATAAGCCAGTAGAGGAGGAAGACGGTTGGTAAAAATAACGCAAATACAAAGGAGTTAAACAGCACCTGAAGATTATTATATATTAATGTGAACCAAAAATATTAAAACCAATCTAGTATTATATAAAAAATACCCGGTTAATACCGGGTATTTTTTATATAATTATTGAATAAATTAAAAACACTATCGTAAACAATCCTCTGAACCTGCATCAGTTCTATAATCCATACTAGATCTCCCAAAATGGGTTGAAGTATATTCCCAACGTCCCTCAAATGTAGAACAGTCGTCAAATGCTGCAACATTATCATTATCATAAAAATGAGTTCCAGTTACATCAGCTGATCCAGAACCTCCTTGTATAGATCCGGAAAGAGTACAAGAAGTTAAACCTCTACCATTCGCACTACAACCTGATTGAGTCATAGTACCAGGAAACACTTGACTTTTTAAAGTAACTTGTAAAGAAAATGTAGCTCCATTATCAGCTCCATTTTGTGTGGTTGCCATAACATTAAAAGTTTGTGTTCCACCTTTTCCAAGATCTGGATGATTTTCGCAACCAGTCACGCAAGTATAGGAACCTGTTCTAGGAGTTAATGGGGCTTTTGAGGTTTCCTTAGCTATCATTGCATCACCCTTTTGACCTTTATAAGTAACATTTTCAATTACTGGATTGGTACCATCTGCATTTACCTTAAAAGTAAAGTCAAAATCTCCTTCATTAAATGACATACCTTTAACGGCTTGACCTTTATTAGTCTTAGCAGAAGAACGAACTACTGCTTTCGTAAAATCTGGAAATCTAAATTCTACTGTAGGATCGCTTATTCCATTTAAAGTGATAAAAATAGTAGCACGTTCTTGTCCATCTATAGTTGTAAATAGACCTTTGTAAATCCCTAAATTGGAATTGTCAAAATCACCATTTGCCAATTTTTGTTCAAAGGATAAAGCTTCTTGTTCCGGATTAGCAACTTCATTATCTTGAGAACAAGAAAATAACATCGTGCTAATAAATAATAGTGTAAATAATTTTTTCATGTTTTATAAATTTCAGGTTTTGAGATGTAAAATTACATAAATATCTCTATGAACGATATTTTAATTAATAAAAATAAGTTAAAAATGGACAATAATACTGAATAGTGTCATTTATTTTATGTTTTGAGCTAAATACCTAATTTTACTATGATTAAATAAGCCATAGCGTTATATAAATATTCTTATTTTAATCTTATTTAATTTCAATATTATTGATTAATTAAATCGATATATTCTACTTGGTAGATACATTTAAATTCATACTATTTAATTATTATTCTTAATTATCAATTTCAGTGGAATTATTTTCTATTCCCAGCCCCTCTACTGCAACACAAATAAAACCATCTAGACTTTGTTTTATATCCCGAACTCTTCCAATTCCTTCTAAAATATCATGCTCCAGATATTGGAATTTTAGTGAGCCAACTAAGAGATTGTTTTTTAAATGAGGGTATTTGTCAGAAGTGATATATGCCATTCCACTTGGAGCTATAGATGGGATCCAGAATTAGATAGGGTCTTCCATACCTGGTCGTGATGTTTCTGAAGTGATAGATGTACCGTTATAATTTAAACCATGAGTAACTACCGGCCATCCATAATTTGCGCCTTTTTTAATGATGTTTATTTCATCCCCGCCTTTTGGTCCATGCTCATGTACCCAAATTTCTCCGGTAGATGGATGAAGTAACATTCCCTGCGGGTTTCTATGTCCAAAGCTATAAATAGCCTTTTTGGCATTAGGTTCATTTAAGAACGGATTATCACTAGGGATAGTTCCGTCAGCATTTAGTCTACAAGTTTTTCCATTATTACGTGTAATAATTTTTCTGATTTATGTCTCGCTCTCATATTTCTACGGCAGAGAAATAGACATTATTATCGAAAGTTATGCGAGAATCAAAATGCTATCCCTCTGTAGATTTTTGGTCTTCTATATATAATAATTTTTTTATAGTTATTTGATTACCACTTAATTTAGCACCTAATATTTGTATTAACTTAATCTCCATCACCTACATGAAAGGCATATGAGATATATATCCAGCCATCATTTTTATTGAATTTTAGATTTGCCCTTAGGTGTTTTTAAAATGGATATATACAAATCCTATTTGGAGATGGCTTTTACATCTTCCTCGGTCACTTCTTTTTTAACTGAATTCCCCCAAGAATTTGATATGAAGTTCATAACATCAGCAACTTCTTGATCACTTAAACCTTGAGCAGTCATAACATTATTGTAAGGTTCTCCATTTACTACGATTGGCCCGGATAAGCCATTTTTAATAGCTTTTAAACTTTCTGCCCTTTTATCCTTAATCCAATCTGATCCGGCTAGAGGTGGGAAATTTCCAGGAATTCCTTTTCCGTTAGGGAGATGACAAGTCATACAAAAATCTGAATAAACTTCTTTTCCTCTGGTAAAACTCGGAGTTGTAGTTTTTTGTTCCTGTGTATCGGAAATAGTTATTTCTTCGAAATTTAAAGTGGATCGATCTTTCTTTTTATCTGAATTACAAGCCATAAAAAGGCTTGCAGTAAATAGTATAGGCAGTAATTTCATAAATTATATTTTAGTTTCGGAGGCTATTAATTTTACTATTCCAAGACCTTCTACGGCTACATAAATAAAACCATCTGGCCCTTGTCTTACATCTCTCACTCTTCCAATTCCCTCCAGCAACCGCTCTCTTTTTATTACTTTTTCCCCTTCAAGAATATCCAATTCCAAATATTGGAACTTTAAAGAGCCAATTAACAAATTATCTTTTAAATATGGATATTTATCTGAAGTTACATATACCATTCCGCTAGGAGCAATAGATGGGATCCAATAATAAATTGGATCTTCCATATCTGGTCTTGATGTTTCTGAAGTAATAGAAGTTCCGCTATAATTCAAACCGTGGGTAACCACCGGCCATCCATAATTCGCCGATTTTTTAATGATATTAATTTCATCTCCGCCTTTTGGGCCATGCTCATGTACCCAGATTTCTCCAGTATTGGGGTGAAGGATCATTCCTTGCGGGTTTCTATGTCCAAAGCTATAAATAGCCTTTTTGGCATTAGGTTCATTTACGAAAGGATTATCACTAGGAATAGTTCCGTCGGTATTTATTCTATAGATCTTTCCGTTATCACGGGTAATATCCTGCGGATTTATGTCTCGCTCTCCCCTTTCTCCAGCAGAAAAATAGAGATACCCATTATTATCGAATGCTATGCGAGAACCAAAATGTTCGCCTTTTGAAGTGTTTGGTGTTGCTTTATATAAGAGTTCTTTTTCCGTGAGCTGATTGTCAATGAGTTTAGCACGCATAATTGCAGTGTTTCCACCATTTCCTTCACCTTCAGAAGAAGAGTAAGAAATATAGATCCATCCATTTTTTTGGTAATTAGGATCCAATACAACATCCATTAACCCACCTTGTCCTCTGTTATAAACTTCTGGAACATCATTAATTAATTGTTTTTCACCATCCTTAAAATGTATCAATTTCCCACTTTTTTCGGTGATTAGCATGCTTCCATCTGGCAGGAATGCCATTCCCCATGGAGTTTGTAAATCACTTACAATGGTTTCATAGGAATAAGATTTAGCACTTTCCTTGATGCTGTTATCTTTTTGAGCACAGGCAGTAAGTGAGAGCGTCACGAAACTGATTATCAGTAATTTAATTTTCATGATTTTAATTTTAAATATAACGGGTTAACAAATTACAAAACCTTAATTATAATGCCCATTTATAAATAGTTAAAAAATATTGATTTTATTTTATTTGGGTGTAGGTAGATTAAAAGTAATTCTTATATTTGCAGCCGCTATGACGGTAAGCACTGTTAGCTTATTAAAAAGATAACCATCGGGGTGTAGCGTAGCCCGGTTATCGCGCCTGCTTTGGGAGCAGGAGGCCGCAGGTTCGAATCCTGCCACCCCGACCAAATGGGTATTAAAACCCACCAAAACACTGTTAATCTCTTGATTATCAGTGTTTTTTGTTTTT
>JAGXIJ010000061.1 GCA_024635675.1 Gillisia sp. | reverse complement strand
GGAACTTTATTCACAATGTGATGTTGGTGTAAATGCACTGCAAAGTCACAGTGTACACCTTCGTCACGAGATATTAATTCGTTAGAGAAAGTTAATCCAGGCATCAATCCACGTTTCTTCAACCAGAAGATAGAACAGAAAGCACCAGAGAAGAATATTCCTTCTACGGCAGCAAAGGCGATCAATCTCTCAGCAAAAGAATCAGATTCTATCCACTGTAATGCCCAGTCTGCTTTTTTCTTAATAGCAGGAAAAAACTCAATCGCTTTAAAAAGCTGATTTTTTTCCTTTTCGTCCTTTACATACGTATCGATAAGTAGCGAGTAGGTTTCAGAATGGATGTTTTCCATCATGATCTGAAAACCATAAAAGAACTTAGCTTCTGCATATTGAACTTCATTTACGAAGTTTTCAGCTAGATTTTCATTTACAATTCCATCTGATGCAGCAAAAAATGCAAGAATATGTTTTATAAAATAACGTTCATCGGCATTTAACTTGTTATTCCAGTCTGTAAGATCTTGATGAAGATCTATTTCTTCTGCAGTCCAGAAGCTGGCTTCCATTTTTTTATACCAATCCCAAATATCGTGATGTTTGATTGGAAAGATTACAAAACGATCTTTGTTCTCTTGTAAAATGGGTTCAAGTTGTGCCATAAGCTTGTGGTTTTTTGGTTGTGGTCTCTAAGTGAAATGCTCGCTCAAACAAATATTGAAAAATCTATTAGATTAAGAAAGGAAAACAGGCAAACGTTTTCAACAAAGTTTTTAACAGAAGGCTGTTTTTGAGTTCTTAAAAAAAAGTGAAAACGAGTACCTAAAGCATTGATAATAAGGCGATTGAATGTTGTTAATAATTTACTCAAAAAGTGCCGGGTATTCGGGACAAGCCCTTTAAAACGGACTATTGCAAGCATATTTTAAAGCTATTAACAATTGAAGAAATGACTGTGAAAATTTAACAGACTTTTGAATCAAGTCAGGATGGAATTAAATTAATTAACTGATTACTAGTCTTCCTATAAATCGAAAAACATTAAAAAGAGGAAAGAATTAAAATAAGAATTTTATAAAAAAAGGGGGAAGGGAGAATACTAAAATAATTGTAGGGTAGTATAATTTTTTAAATGTACGACTATAATTCCATCTACAATTATAATTAACGGTTATAATAATCTATTATAACAACTTTAACTAAAAAGTACAGCATCTCATATTATTTGCCATACTTTTTTAAATGCATATAATAATGCCTTGTTATCTGGCGGCGATTTCTTTTTTCTGAATTTTAAATTCTTTCAGCATTTTATGTTTAGAGGCATCCGGAATTTCGGATATAAAGGCATAACGCCCTTCGGTTAAATTCACTGTAAAATATCCGGAATTTCCCCCCGGCATATCCTGGATTCCACCCATGAATTCAAATCCTGTGGGCAGTGGAGAGATCAGGCCTTTTGGATCTAACCAGTTCATCCATTTTTCTAATGTTTTTAAGTCGGCTTCAGGTGTTAGTTTTACTAAATGAACATCATGACCCACAAAGTTAGGGTAGGCTATTTGGTCTAAGAAGTTAACCTTAAAGGTTTGTCTTCCGGTTTGTAGTTCATTTTTAAATTCAATCCCTTTAGTGCTGGAAATATTAATCTCTGAAGTCGGCACAGGGGGTTCCTTTCCATTCTTTTCAGATGTTACGGTAAGTTCGGCGAGCATACCCATAGAAGAATGGAACATGCCACTATTCATTTTCACATAACATTCTACCAAGTATGTCCCGGGTTCAAGATTAACCGTTGATTGCGCAATTTTTCCGGGAGCTATCATTCCTGTTCCACCAACAATAACTACCTCATGAAACCATTCCGGGAAATTTTGGAAAATAGCCATTCCTGCTTCGGTCTTTCCGGCAGTTATAGAGTCCATGGCTCTTTGAAAAACGGGAATTATATCTTTGGATGCATTTGTAATGTTTTTGCCTTCCGGATATTTTTCCAAAATAAAAAAATGAGTATCACTGGATTGATTTCGATACTTAAAAGTGGTCCATCCGGAGGGGATAGATTTCACCAATTGGAAATCCATCGCGTTTGTAACAACTTCAACAACTCCAGGTTCCGATTTTTCTGTTTTAGGTTTTTCTTCGGTTAGAACAATGGGATCTTCACTGCTACTGCTTTTCTTGTCTTTACATCCAATAATAAATAAAAAAATAACTAGAAGATGGAAAGCCGTTTTCGAAAATAGCTTCATAGAATTGATAACAGGTGTTTTCATAATTAGTAATATTTAGAATGGTTAATACTTACGTAAACAACTAAATACAAGTTAGTTACACTAATTTAATGATAATAATCTAATTGTGGAGTAAATTGAATGTGAAGCTTGCAGTAATCTATATTTTAGATTCTGAAGTATGATCTGACTTTGAGGAGTGATTTTGAAGTAAAATTGTAAATATTGGGAGGAACGAGAATAAAAATTTTATTCTTAGAGACTTATAAAATGATTCGATTAAAAAAGGCTCTTACTTATTCAAATTTTCGGCAACCTTTTCTAATTCCCCATACCAGTCTTCTCCAAATTTTCTAACTAAGGCTTGTTTTACAAACTTGTAGACAGGGACCTGAAGTTCTTTTCCCAGAGTACAGGCATCATCACAAATATGCCAATGATGGTAGTTTACAGCTGCAAATTCTGAATATTCCTGAACTCTAACGGGATATAACTCGCAAGAAACGGGTTTTTTCCAGTCTGTCTCGCCTTGGTTATATGCTTCCTCGATCCCACACAAGGCAGTTCCTCTGTTGTCGAAAGTTACATAGGCGCAATCTGCTCCACCAATAAGCGGAGTTTCCAATTCTCCATCTTCAGTTGTAATAAAAGTACCTTGACGCTCTATGGCTTCTATGCCTTCTTTCCTGAGGAATGGTTTTACCTTTGGATAAATGTCCTGAAGAATTTTAGTTTCTTCTGCATCCAAAGGTGCTCCGGCATCACCATCTATACAGCAAGCTCCTTTGCAGGCAGCGAGATTACACACAAAATCCTTTTGGATTATATCTTCAGAAACGATGGTTTTACCTATTTGAAACATAGTCGCAAAGATATTATATAAACTGAATTTTCAGGCTCTTTTTAGTAGCTTTTTCGTAGAGTAAAGCTTTTGTAAATTACATAAGGATTTAATTTATTTTCTGCATTTAAAACGTAATTTTGCGGCTATTTTAATGCTTGTTGATATGAAATTAGATATTAGAGAAATTGGAACCGCCAGCATGATCTTATTTGCTGTAATAGATATTGTAGGAAGTATTCCAATTATTATAGATCTGAAGAAAAAAGCAGGACATATACAAAGCGAAAAAGCCTCCATTGTTGCTGGAATTTTGATGATTATGTTTCTATTTGTTGGAGCACAAATCTTGAACCTAATTGGAATAGATGTGAATTCCTTTGCCGTTGCCGGTTCTTTTATCTTGTTTTTTTTAGCACTGGAAATGATCCTTGGAATTACGCTTTATAAAGACGAGGCTCCGGAAACATCTGCAGTTGTTCCTTTAGCTTTCCCTCTAATAGCAGGGGCGGGAACAATGACTTCTTTATTGTCTTTAAGAGCAGAGTATGAAGCTATCAATATTATTGTTGCCATCATCATAAATATCATCTTTGTTTACATCGTGCTTAAATCTTCCGGGAAGATCGAGCATTTTCTAGGTAAACAAGGGATCAATGTAATCCGAAAAATATTTGGCGTAATTTTATTGGCAATAGCTGTAAAATTATTTGCTGCTAACATTCAGAATTTATTTAAATGAAAATATTTATCTACATATTAATAGCGCTCTCTGTTGGCGTTATTGCCTATAATATAACTGTTTTAAATTTTGATAACCTCTTAGGGGATGAAAGTGCCATGGCGCTTATTGGAATTGGAGGTGCAGCTTGTGTAATAGTATTGCTTTCTATTTTGCTAACATCTAAGGCGATAGATCGTAAAAGTAAGAGCAAATATTAAAACTTTTATGGCGTTCAGTTAAAGGAAACCACACAATAAAAAAGTTGTACTTCTCGCTGATATTCACGACCGAATTATCTTACGCACTTATTTTTCTTAGTACGAATTAACTCTCATTATGAGGAGTGGGGTTCTAAGATTAATTTTACAATAGTGTCAATGCATTAATTACTGGCTATACCTTTCTTTGAGGCTATAATATAAATGTATTTTGTCTAGGGAAATGACATTTAAAAATAAGGTTGATTGTTAGGATTAGCAGATATAAACTAAAATACAGCAATGGAGTTAGCTATTTTAAACTGAAAATTTCTCCTATATTTTTCTTGATAAATGCGATTTAGATTCCGTAATATCTCTAATATATTAACAGTATAGGTTTGCTTTGATGCTATCTAAAAAAGAATCTTCATCTTAAAGGTTGCTGAAATAAATAATATCTGGAAGGATTCAGATTTGAAAATTGTTTTCAACAAGAATGGCTTATTTAGTAGGCTAATTTTAAAAAGAGGTAATTTTTCTTACTAGAAAAGAGTGAAGTAAGTAACAACTGTTACAGGAATAGCTGCAATCATTAAGATAATAAAAACCCGATGTAGCTTTCTATAAAGTAAAGCTCTTTGGAGTTTAGATTTAAATTGGTTATCTACTGAAGAATCAATAAGTTCTTTAATTGCTCCAAGAGAAACATTCGAAGAGTCAACTAGGATTTCTTTTTGTAGGAATAATAGCGCACTATTATCTAAAAGACGGAAGCTAACCGCTACTATGTAAAAGAACAAAGGAGAGAGTAAAAGGCAAATGGCGGTATAGTCGTTATAAGCATCCACAGTGATTACGAATATACTAGTTTGTTCGGGATAATTCTATCACTTTGTCGATAATTCGGTCATTTTCATTAATAATCCGTTGAAACTCATTGGAGCCAAAAAGTTGTTCTGCCATAACTGCTTTCATATATTGCTTCAATAGCGGTTGGTATTTATCGATTTTCATGGGAACATTTTGATCTTTCATATAAGTTAAAAAGTTCTCTACAGTTTTATCTGTAATCACTTCCTTCTTAGTAAAATCTTTCCATGAGAGCGCATTGTAAAAGGATCTGTTTTTTTCTAACTCTTCGAAGATAAATCTGCTAAAAAATCCCATTCTAAGCATATAGGTAATGTTTTCACGTTCCATATGGATGTCCTTAGCAACAAAGATATCTGGTATAATCCCGCCTCCCCCATACACGATCTTTCCGCCGGGAGTTTTATATCGCAAAGAATCGGTAACATGAATACTATCTGCATGTGCCATCTCCCCATTTTTGTATCTCATTATATAATCATTGAAATAGGCTTCATTTCCCATTTCATATGATTTTTGGATGGAACGCCCGGTTGGAGTATAATATCTAGCAATGGTAAGCCTTACGGCACTTCCATCACCTAATTCCATTTCCCTTTGTACCAGACCTTTCCCATAAGAACGTCTTCCAATTATAGTTCCGCGATCATTATCTTGAAATGCGCCGGCGACAATTTCACTGGCAGAAGCAGAGTTTTCGTTTATGAGCACAAAAAGTTTATTATTCTCAAAAGCTCCTTCATTATTAGAATAAGTTTCCTCTATAGCTCCTTTTTTATTCTTGGTATAAAGAATTAACTGTCCATCTTTCAAAAATTCATCAACTATTTTAATAGCTTCAGAAAGGTATCCTCCCGGATTATCCCTAAGATCTATAGCAATTTGCGTGGCACCCTCTTTTTTTAATTTTGTGAGACTGGCTTTGAATTCTTGAAATGTGGTTTCTGAGAAACGATTGACTTTTACATAGCCTAGATTAGAAGTAAGCATATAGGCAGCATCCACACTTTTCAATGGGACTTTCGCACGCTTCACATTAAATTTCAGCAATTTGTCAATTCCTTT
>JAGXIJ010000060.1 GCA_024635675.1 Gillisia sp. | reverse complement strand
GAAGTATGCTTTAGAACAAGGTCATGTGGTAAGATTAAAAGGGGGAGATCCTTTCATTTTTGGAAGAGGGTCAGAAGAAATTGATTATGCCAGAAGTAAAGGTCTGGAAACGGCTGTAGTTTCAGGGATTACCTCCTCTATAGCTGTTCCTGCAAATGTGGGAATTCCTTTGACCAAACGTGGTGTTTCCGAAAGTTTCTGGGTGATCACGGGTACAACATCTAAGCGTAAACTCTCTGCCGACGTAAAACTTGCTGCACAATCCACCGCCACAGTAGTGATCTTAATGGGAATGGCAAAACTTGCAGAAATTGTGGAGATATTTTCTGGGTTTGGGAAACAAGATGTATCGGTTGGGATCATTCAAAATGGCACAACTTTAAACGAAAGATTCGGTTTTGGCAGTATCAAGAATATTGAGAAAGTAGTGGAAGACAAACAATTAACCGCACCGGCTATTATTGTAATTGGTGAGGTAGTAAAGGAAAGTCATTATTTGGAAGCCGTAGCTCAAAATCTACAAGCACTTCCAAAGACTTCCAAAGTAAGAATATCTCAAATTGATGCCGCCTAGTTATGGAAGAAAGAAATGAATTATATCCAATTTTCCTGAAAGTAAATAAACTTAATGTGCTTATTGTGGGAGGAGGTAATGTGGGGCTTGAAAAATTGCATTTTCTTTTGAAATCAAGTCCTAGGGCAAATGTGGAAATGGTCGCAAAACACTTTAAGCCGGAGACGATAGCATTGGCAGAAAAACCTCAAATAAAACTCACTAAGAAAAGGTACAAACGCAAATATTTAAAAGGAAGACATCTGGTGATTGCTACTACCGATAGCCCAAAGTTGAACAAAAAAATATACTTACAGGCTCGAAAGAGGTGTCTCTTGGCAAATATAGCAGACACCCCTGAATTATGTGATTTTTATATGGGAGGAATAGTGAATAAGGGGCATGTGAAAATCGCTATTTCTACGAATGGAAAGTCTCCTACAACTGCGAAAAGATTGCGTCAGTTATTTGAAGAAATCATACCAGATGATATCAATTTGATGGTTGAGAATTTAAATGAATTCAGAAAAACCGTCAAAGGAGATTTTGAAAGTAAAGTAGCTCAAATGAATAAAATAACAGAAACATTAATTGAAAAAAAAGTTAAGAATGATTAAAACAGATCTTTTAATAATTGGCGCAGGGCCAACCGGTCTCTTTACTGTTTTTGAAGCAGGTTTACTAAAGTTGAGGACACATTTAATAGACGCCCTTCCTCAGCCTGGTGGGCAATGTTCCGAAATTTACCCTAAAAAACCGATCTATGATATTCCGGCTTTTCCGGAGATCTTGGCGGGAGACTTGGTGAAGAATTTAATGGAACAGATTAGGCCCTTTAAACCTGGTTTTACTTTGGGTGAACGGGCGGAAACCATTGAGAAATTGGAGGACGATACATTTATTGTAACTACTAATAAAGGCACCAAGCATCATGCGCCGGTGGTTGTAATAGCAGGTGGTTTGGGCTCTTTTGAACCAAGAAAGCCACCAATTGCCAATATTGGAAATTATGAGGATAAAGGGATCAATTATTTTATCAAAGATCCAGAGGTTTACAGAAATAAAAGAGTAATCATTGCCGGAGGGGGCGACTCTGCTTTAGATTGGGTAATATTTCTTGCAGACGTGGCAGCAGAGGTTTCACTGGTACATCGCCGAAATGAGTTTAGAGGAGCTTTAGATTCTGTTGAAAAAGTATCAGAATTGGCAAATCTTGGAAGGATCAATCTAATAACCAATGCTGAAATTGTTGGACTTACAGGGGAAGATCATCTTGAAAAAGTAGTGCTTCGACATAAAGATGAGGCTAGAGGTGAGGAATTTAAAGATGTAGACGCCTTTATTCCTTTATTTGGACTTTCCCCTAAATTGGGTCCCATGGCAAATTGGGGCTTAGATATCGAGAAGAATGCTATAAAGGTTGATAATTCATACGATTATCAAACCAATATTCCGGGGATCTACGCCATAGGTGACGTTAATACCTATAAAGGAAAATTAAAGTTGATCCTTTCAGGATTTCATGAAGCAGCAATAATGTGCCAAAGTGCTTACCAAAGGATTAATCCTGGTAAAAAGTATGTGTTGAAATATACTACTGTGGGTGGCGTGGAAGGATTTGATGGCACTAAAAAGGAAGCAAAGAAGGAAGTGGTACAAAGTATAGGAGTGTAAATTCCTTTCAAAATTAAGGATAGGGTCTATTTTGAATAAAGGCAACAAATCTTAATTTAAGATCCTTTAATTGCCCAATTCTAATATGAATCCTATTTTTGTCAACCTATTAATCCTATAGGTTAATGGATTTATTAATAAATGTGATCCTCTATTTTGGACATAAACGAAGTTGGAATATCATCAACTTTGGAAAAGAATAATTATGAAAAAATATTCAGAAAAAGAAATACTAGCTCTTATTAAACGATTCAAAGGAGTACCACCTTCAGAAATAATAAGCTGGGCAATTCAAGATGCAGAAAGACCGGTAGTAACTACCAACTTCAGACCTTACGAAGCGGCTATTCTTCAAGTTAGTGTAGCTGTAGCTCCGGAGATAAAGATCGTTTGGTGTGACACCGGATATAACACTCCGCAAACGTACATACATGCAGAAGACTTAATAGCTCAACTTAATTTAAACGTCCAATTATACACTCCGCTGCAAACTGCCGCACATCGCGATGTCCTCTTTGGAGGAATTCCTCAAGTGGAGGACAAGAGGCATATAGAATTCACTAATCAGGTGAAATTAGAACCCTTTATGAGAGCAATGGGAGAATTAAAACCGGATGTTTGGTTTACAAATTTAAGAAAGGGGCAGACCGCTTTTAGAGACAGTATCGATATTCTAAGTTATAGCAAAGACGGCATTTTAAAAGTGAGCCCGTTTTATCATTGGAGTGATGAGGAATTGGATACCTATCTACTAGAACATCAATTACCGAATGAATTTAAATATTTCGATCCTACAAAAGTGCTTTCTAATAGAGAATGCGGATTACATTCATAAATAGTAGAAAAATGAACAACATTTTAAATCAAAATCCATTGGAAAGTGAAGCTATCTATATTTTTAGAGAAGTGGTAACTCAGTTTGAAAATCCTGTGTTGCTTTTTTCTGGAGGTAAAGATTCTATCACTCTGGTAAGGCTGGCAGAAAAAGCCTTTTATCCAGCTAAGATCCCATTCCCTTTATTGCATATAGATACGGGGCATAACTTTCCTGAAACCATCGAGTTTAGAGATAAGCTGGTTAAAGAAATGGGACTTCAGCTCATTGTAAGAAATGTACAGGATGATATAGATAATGGAAAGTCTATAGAAGAAACCGGGAAATATTCGAGCAGAAACAGTTTGCAAACCAATACCCTTTTAGAGGCAATTGAAGAATTTAAGTTTGATGCCTGTATTGGTGGAGCGCGTAGAGATGAGGAAAAAGCAAGAGCCAAGGAGCGGATATTTTCTGTAAGAAATGACTTTGGGGAATGGGATGAGAAAAATCAGCGGCCGGAAGTATTCGATATGCTTAATGGACGGATAGAGATAGGACAGAACGTTCGTGTTTTTCCTATTTCTAACTGGACAGAATTGGATGTTTGGAAATATATAGATCAGGAAAAAATCGAAATCCCATCGATCTATTTTTCACACGAACGTGAGATTTTTGAACGCGATGGGCTAATCTGGACTGCTTCAGAACATGTTTTTAAGGACGAGTTAGAAGAGGTTAAAACTAGAAATGTGAGGTTTAGAACTGTGGGAGATGTTACCTGTACTGCTGCTGTGGAATCTCATGCCAGAACTATAGAGCAAATTGTTCATGAGATCGCCAATTCTCCTATCTCCGAGCGTGGTGCCAGAATAGATGATAAACGATCTGATTCGGCAATGGAAACAAGAAAACAACAAGGTTACTTTTAAATAATAAATAACAATATGGAAGTTCTAAAAATAGCAACTGCAGGAAGTGTAGATGATGGTAAAAGTACGTTGATAGGAAGACTGTTGTATGACACCAAATCCCTGACTACAGACAAATTGGAAGCTATAGAAAAAAGCAGCCGAAAGAAAGGTCTGGATTATCTCGATTTCTCATTGGCTACAGATGGTTTGGTGGCAGAGCGGGAACAAGGAATCACAATAGATGTGGCGCATATATATTTCTCGACCAAAAAGAAAAGCTACATCATTGCTGATACTCCAGGTCATGTGGAATACACAAGAAACATGGTGACTGGAGCTTCTACTTCACAGGTTTCAATTATTTTAATCGATGCCAGAAAAGGGGTGATCGAGCAAACTCAGCGGCACTTTTTTATTAATAATCTATTGAGATTAAAAGAAGTTGTAGTGGCAGTGAATAAAATGGATCTGGTGAATTATTCAGAAGATGTCTTTAATGAAATAGTATCAGATTTTAAAAAGATCCAAGAGGATAGCGAGTATAAAGATCAAAAAGTGACTTTTATTCCTGTGAGTGCATTGTGGGGTGAAAATATTGCTAAAGCGTCTGCCAATATGAAGTGGTATAAAGGTGTTACGGTTTTAGATCATCTTGAAAATATTAAAGCTGAAGATTATCAGAAAAGTACTCAAACCAGATTTCCAGTTCAAACCGTTATCAGACCTAAAACCGAAGATCATAGAGATTTTAGAGGTTATGCCGGAAAGTTGAATGGTGGAAATCTAAAAGTGGGAGAATCTGTTACTGTTTTACCAAGTTTAACCAAAAGTAAAATTAAGGAGATTTATTTTTTCGATAAGAAATATGTGGAAGCAAGATCAGGAAGTTCAGTAACTATTACTTTGGAGGATGATATAAACATTACCCGAGGAGATACTTTGGTGAAATCTGATGAGATAGCAGAGTCTTTTAAAAATTTAAAATCTACCATTTGCTGGATGGATTCAAAATCTTTGGTTCCAGGTGCCAAGTATTTACTTCAACATAATACAAACCGAATCCTTACTAAGATAGATTCCATTGAAACCTTGAAGATTGGGAATTATGATGCGGGGGAGATAAATTCAAATTTGCAGATAAATCAAATAGGGCAGGTAACTTTAAAGCTAAGTAGGAACATATATGCCGATACTTACGAGAATAATCCTGAGAATGGAAGATTCATTCTAATAGACCCCGCAACCAATACCACGGCAGGAGTAGGTTTTATTGATTCTTTGAATGTCTAATCT
>JAGXIJ010000059.1 GCA_024635675.1 Gillisia sp. | reverse complement strand
TCAGCCATTGCTGATTGTAATATTTGTATTCTGAGTTCTTTATGGAAATTTCAGATAATTAAACACAGAAGTGATTATATATTTGATTTTCAGCCCTTTTCTATTTCCATTTCTTTATCTAAAAAGGAGTGCAAAAATACATATTATTTTCTTTATTTCAAAAGTCTGAAACTAAATAAAATAAGGAGGTGGTTTTATTTGTTTGTAGTAGTTAATTTGGCCTCTGCTAATTGTAGAATTTTTTCGAATTGCTCCTCTATATTTAATGCTGAATTATCGATCTCGATAGCATCTTGTGCCTTTACCAATGGGGAATCTTCTCTAGTTGTATCCAAATGATCCCTGTCCATTACATTCTTTAAAACCTCCTCGTAATTTACATCCTGCCCCTTCTCTTTCATCTCTTTAAATCTACGTCCTGCTCTTTCTGCTGCAGTAGCCGTCATAAAGATCTTAAGCTCTGCATTTGGAAAAACTACGGTTCCAATATCTCTACCATCCATCACCACTCCTTTTTCCAAGCCCATTTCTTGTTGTTGTGCTACCAATTTCTCACGTACTTCAGAGACCGCCGCTACCCTACTCACATATTGAGAAACCTCTAAGGTTCTTACCTCATCTTCAATATTCTCATTGTTTAAATAGATGGCTGCAAAACCCAATGACTCCTCAAAAATAAATTTTAAATGCAATGATGGAAGATCCTCTATTAAAGCCTTTTTATCAAATGAATCGGGTTTTATATAGCCATTTCTCATGGCGTATAAAGTAATCGCCCTGTACATAGCTCCGGTATCTACATATACATAACTTAATTCTTTAGCCAATTGTTTGGCAACTGTACTTTTCCCTGTAGAAGAAAATCCGTCTATAGCAATGGTGATTTTATTGTCTGTCAAGTTGAAATATTTAAATTTTATAAAGCCTATTTATCAAGTTTCAAATATAAATAAACACATTATGAAATAACCTAAAAAAAACAAACCCCGATTAATCGGGGTTTTAAAAGTTTATAAAACTTTAGGATTCTTTACCTTTTCATTGGTGAGTGCAAGCTCGATCACTTCTTTCATTTCTTTTACATAATGAAACGTAAGACCTTTTAGATAATCTGCTTTGATCTCCTCAATATCTCGTTTATTCTCTTCACACAAGATTATCTCCTTAATTCTGGCTCTTTTAGCTGCAAGGATCTTTTCTTTGATTCCTCCAACCGGTAACACTTTTCCTCTTAAGGTAATCTCTCCGGTCATGGCCAGACTACTTTTAATTTTACGCTGAGTAAAAAGTGAGACCAATGAAGTTAGCATCGTAATTCCGGCACTCGGTCCATCTTTAGGTGTTGCTCCTTCCGGGACATGAATATGCACATTATATCTCTCAAAAACTTCTGGATCTAGATTCAGCATTTCTGCATTTGCCTTAATGTATTCCATAGCAATGGTTGCAGATTCCTTCATCACCTTTCCAAGGTTTCCGGTAATATTTAAATTCCCTTTTCCTTTAGAAAGAATAGATTCTATAAATAAAATATCTCCACCTACACTTGTCCAGGCCAATCCGGTAACTACACCAGCTACTTCGTTATTCTCATATTTATCACGTTCCATTCTAGGGCTTCCTAGGATCTTAATCACATCTTCATTGGAGATTTTTACCACATACTCTTTATCCATCGCGATATTCTTTGCGGCATACCGAACCATTTTGGCAATTTGTTTTTCTAAACCTCTAACTCCCGATTCTCTGGTATAGCCTTCCACAATTTTCTCTAATTGTGCTTTCCCTATTTTGATGTGTTCCTTGGTAAGTCCGTGTTCTCTAAGTTGCTTAGGTAATAAATGCTGTTTTGCGATCTCTACCTTTTCTTCTATAGTATACCCGGTAACATTTATAATCTCCATTCTGTCTCTAAGCGCGGGCTGAACAGTACTTAAACTATTCGCTGTAGCAATAAACATCACTTTAGAAAGGTCGAATCCCATTTCCAGGAAATTATCATGGAACTCACTGTTCTGTTCCGGATCTAAAACCTCCAACAATGCTGAAGATGGATCTCCATTATGCCCGTTGGCTAGTTTATCTATCTCATCTAAAACAAATACAGGGTTACTGGTACCGGCTTTCTTAAGACTCTGAATGATTCTTCCCGGCATAGCACCTATATAAGTCTTTCTATGTCCACGAATTTCAGCTTCATCTCTTAGTCCACCGAGGGAGATACGTACATATTCTCTTCCCAATGCTTCAGCAATAGATTTACCTAAAGAGGTTTTACCCACTCCAGGAGGCCCATACAAGCAAAGAATTGGAGATTTCATATCATTTCGCAGTTTTAACACCGCTAGATATTCTATGATTCTTTCTTTTACGTCATCTAAACCATAATGATCTCTATCCAAGATCTTTTTAGCTCGTTTTAAATCGAATTTATCTTTACTGAATTCATCCCAAGGAAGATCTAGAAAAAGATCTAAATAGTTTCTCTGTATTGAATATTCCGCAACCTGAGGATTCATTCGCTGCATTTTAGCCAGCTCTTTAGTAAAATGCTTTTCAACCTTTTCGTCCCATTTTTTATCTTTAGCACGAACACGCATTTCTTCCATCTCATCTTCATTGGAAACACCACCCAATTCTTCCTGAATGGTTTTCATTTGTTGATGAAGAAAATACTCGCGCTGTTGCTGACTCATGTCGCTTTGCACCTTACTCTGGATAACATTCTTTAATTCCAGCTTCTGATTCTCAACATTCATGAATTTAAGAGTGTCCAGCGCTCTATTCTTCAAATTATTGGTCTTCAATAATTTTTGCTTTTCTTCTACACTCAAATTCATGTTAGAAGACACAAAATTTATTAAGAAAGAAGGGCTTTCAATATTTTTTATAGCAAAGGATGCTTCTGAAGGAATATTTGGACTTCCCTTGATGATTTGAAGGGCAAGATCTTTAATAGATTCTATAATCGCTCCAAATTCTGCGTTTTTCAAATCAGGTCTAACCTCTTGCACTTCCTTTACAGAAGCAGTCATGTAAGGCTTTTCAGAAATAACCTCATCAATATCAAAACGCTTTTTTCCTTGTATAATAACCGTAGTGTTCCCATCGGGCATTTTAAGCACCCTAAGAATCCTTGCTACTACTCCAGTTTTATATATATCGTCTACTCCTGGATTTTCAACATCTTCATCTTTTTGTGCAACAACGCCTATTACCTTATTTCCACTATTAGCATCATTAATTAGCTTTATGGAAGTATCTCTTCCCGCTGTAATTGGTATTACAACACCGGGAAATAATACAGTGTTCCTTAATGGTAGAATTGGTAATATTTCTGGAAGTTCTTCTTTATTTATTTCCTCTTCATCTTCTGGGGTCATTAAAGGAATTAACTCTGCGTCTTCATCAATTCCTTGAAATGACAAACTGTCAATATTTAGTAATTTAGATTTAGCCATATCTTTATTTAGGTCAAACTGTCACTGCAGTTCATTATTTATATCTACGTACAATCTTCAGTTAAGGTTTAAACCTACTGCTTATGCACATAGCGGGTATTATTTTATTCTTTTATTTCAATTGTTATGCCACCTAAAAGAAAAGAATTGAATATATTTTTCTGAAACTGTAACAATTTAAAAACAAAGCTATCTTTATAGTAAGAGCTTAATAGAAATTTCTTGACACCAACCATTACTTATACAGACGAATTGATTGTGCGTTGCCAAAAACAGGAGCACCGAGCACAATTGGAAGTATACAAAAAATACTATAAAGCGATGTATAATACGGCTCTTAGAATTGTAAATGATACTGCGGAAGCTGAAGATATCATGCAAGAAGGATTTATCAAAGCATTTTCTAAGATACATACTTTTGAAGGGAAGTCCACTTTTGGCGCTTGGATCAAGAAAATTGTAGTAAACCTTAGCATTAATGCTTATAACAAAAGAATAAAATACACTCAGGTTTCCTATAACGATGAATTTAAGAATGAAATAACTGAAGTGGATGGATTAGGCATAATTGAAGAAGAAGAAAACAAATGCAAAATTCAGCATATTTTAAAAAAGTTCGAATTACTAAAAGAAAATTATAGAGTCATTCTAACACTTCATTTAATTGATGGTTACGATTATGATGAAATTTGTGGGATCCTAAACCTAAGCCCTGCCAATTGTAGAACTACCATCTCTAGAGCAAAAGAACAACTAAGAAAAATATTATCAGAAAATGAAAGATGAAGAATTATATAAACTCTTTAATACTGAGGACTGCGATCTCGAAGAACCAGAAACTGGCCATGAAGAACGTTTTCTCACTAAATTAAAAGAGTCCCGAAATGTAAAAAATACTGGAAATAAAGGTTCTATTAGGCCGCTATGGAACTCATGGATTGCAGTTGCAGCGAGTATTGTATTTGTAATACTGGTTGCTGGCAGTTTATTAAGTACAAACCTATTAGCCAAGCCCGCAGATCTTGCTGCTATTTCTCCTGAAATGAAAGTAACTCAGGAATTTTATGCAAAAGCCATTAGAGTCGAATTGGAAAAGGTAAATGCCTCAAGTTCCCCGGAAACAAAAATAATTGTAGAGGATGCCCTTGTTCAATTGGAAAAGTTAGATCAAGAATATAAAAAACTTAGAGTAGACCTCACTAAAAGTGGAAAGGATAAGCGAGTAATATTTGCAATGGTTTCTAACCTGCAACAACGAATAGATCTATTAAATGCTGTCTTGTCCCAAATAGAAGAAATTAAAGAACTAAAAAACAACGAAAATGAAAGCAGTATTACTTAACATATTAATTCTTGCAGTTATGTTTCCCTCAATTCCATTTTCCAACGGGAACAAAACTCCAGATGTAGTATCTGGAAAGCATACTAAAGAGAAAAAAATCTCGAAATCTTACGAGGTAGCAGCAGATGCACTTTTAAAAATTGACAATAGCTACGGAAATATAGATGTTGCCACTTGGAACCAAAATAAGGTTCAAATTGAAGTAGTCATCAAAGTAAATGGAAATGACGAACAAAAAGTAAAAGAAAAACTGGAAGAGATCTTTGTGAAATTCGATCAATCCTCTGAAGGAGTAAGTGCTAAAACCTATTTCGATGAAGAAAATCGCTCCTGGTGGGATGTAATCTTTAGTGAAAGCAACAACTTGAATATGGAGGTTAACTATTTCATTAAAGCTCCGGTTACAAACAATGTTCATCTTATAAATGACTACGGAAATATTTACCTGGATAAGTTAACCGGAAATGCAAAAATAAATTGTGATTATGGAAGTATCGATATTGGTGAACTGCTAGGAAATAGCAATCATATCAATATCGATTATTCCAGAAACAGTCATATTGGAGTAGTTAAAAATGCGGTGATCAATGCAGATTATTCTGAATTTGAAGTAGAGGATGCTAAATCTTTAGATATCAATGCCGACTACACCAAAAGCAAAGTAAGAAAGGTGGAATATTTAAAGTATCGTGGAGACTATGGAAGTCTTAGTGTAGATAAGGTGAGAAAACTGGATGCAAATGGAGATTATGTGAGCACAAAGATTGGGCAGGTGTACCAATCTCTGGATCTTAATTTAGACTATGGAAATGCAGAGATCAATAAAATCATGAAAGGCGCCGGGGATATTAAAATTAAAACCAATTACGCAGGAATTAAAATAGGTTATGCCATGGATCATCCTTTTAATTTCGATATCCAGTCTACGTATGGAGGCATAGATGGGATAGATGATTTGGAAGTACAAAAGAAAAATAATGAGTCGACTAAAAAAAGTTATTCAGGCTATCATCTAAGATCTGATAATTCGAGTAACATCGTGATAAGCAGTAACTACGCAAGCATCACATTTCAAAAGAGATAAATTAACAACTATAACTAATCGATCATGAAAAAAGTAATTATTTTATTATGCCTTATACTTATGGGTACCACCAATATGAATGCACAATGGTGGGGAGGTAAAAAAGTGAATGGAAATGGCAAGATGGTAACCGATACCCGTAGTACTTCCAGTTACGATGAAATAGCACTAGTGGGTTCTATAGACGTCCAAATTGTTTCTGGAACAGAGGGAAATCTTAAAGTAGAAGCAGAAAGCAACTTACAGGAATATATTCTTACCGAGGTTAAAGATGGGAAACTTAAGATTTCTGTTGAAAAGGATGTGTCTTTAAATCCTTCGCGAAATATGAGTATAAGAGTGACAGTTCCGGTAAAAACTATTAATAGTCTATCTGTAACCGGATCTGGAGATGTCTCTAATACTGGAGTTATAAAGGCTAATGAACTAAAGGTCGGTGTTACTGGTTCGGGTGATATCAATCTTAGTGTAGACGCAAAAGAATTATGGGGGTCTATTACCGGTTCTGGAGATATCAAATTAGCCGGAAAAGCTCAGGACTTTAGCTGCAAAGTGACAGGTTCCGGAGATTTTATGGCATATAATTTAAATGCAGAACATGTAGAAGCTTCAGTTTCAGGATCAGGAGATATTCAGGTTTCCGCATCCCAATCCTTAAAAGCTCGAGTTTCCGGTTCGGGAGATATAAGCTATAGAGGGAATCCTGAAAAACAAGATTTTAAAACCTCCGGTTCTGGAGATATCTCCAAGCATTAATATTTAGATTAGAATAATTAAAACATAATGATCCCGTAAGAGTTAACTAACTTTTACGGGATCATTAGTTTTTGGAACTCGAAGCAATAAAAATACACCACCCATAAAAAATACGATCAAGAATAAAATTGCATTTCGAACACTTCCTGTTAATTGAGCTACAATCCCGTACATAGACATCCCTATTACTATTCCTATTTTTTCGGAAACATCATAGAAACTAAAATAACTTGCCGTATCTAAAGTGTTTTCCGGTAGCATTTTAGAATACGTAGAACGAGATAAGGCTTGGATTCCACCCATTACTAATCCTACTGCGGCTGCCGCTACATAAAATTCTTGTGGAGTTACTATGAAGTAAGCATATACACAGATAAAAATCCAGAAAATATTTAAAAATATAAGTGTTTTAATATTTCCGATTTTTAAAGCAATTCTAGATGTTAAGGTTGCTCCAACCACAGCTACCAACTGTATTAATAAAATACTCACTATTAAACCAGTAGTTGGATCCTGCTCTCCCCAATCCAATTCTTCGATCCCAAAATAAGTAGCAATAAGCATAATTGTTTGCACCGCCATACTGTAGGTAAAAAATGCCATTAAGTACCTACTTAACATCTTCTGGCTTTTAAGAGCGTGCCAAATCTTTTTTATTTCTTTAAACCCATTAAATAGAACATTTCTAGTAAGCTTCTCCTTCTTATTCCCTTTTGGTAAATATTTATAAGTGTATTGGCTAAATCCAATCCACCAAATTCCGGTTAACACAAAAGATAATCTAGTTGGCATTCCTTCATCTTCAAATCCAAACCATTCATATTTCATGATCATGATAAGACAAATTATCAGCAGAATTACACTTCCAATATATCCCAGAGAGAATCCTTTCGCACTGATCTTATCTTGTTGATCCGGAAATGCAATGTCCGGGAGATAGGAATTATAAAAAACCAGACTGGACCAAAAACCTATTAAAGCGAAGAAATAGCATAACAATCCAAACCACAGAAAATCTAAATTAAACCAGAATAGACCTATGCAGGAGATAGCACCTAAATAGCAGAAGAATTTTAAAAAGGATTTTTTATTACCTACATAATCTGAGATACCAGATAAAAATGGGCTAAATATAGATACCACCAAAAATGCTAATGCGGTAACGTAACTAATTAAAGAATCGTTATTAAGATTGAACCCCATAAAATTTATGGTGTCATCTATAATATTACCATCGCTATCTTTTACAATTGTGATAGCACCATAAAATATAGGAAAGATTGCAGAAGCGATCACCAAACTATATACAGAGTTGGCCCAATCATAAAATGCCCAAGCATTTAATAATTTCTTACTTCCTTTAGGGGGATATATCATTTTCTAAAAATAACAAAAAAAGCCACTCTATAAGAATGGCTTTAAAAAAGTTATAATGAATGCTCTATTTAAAAGACGTTACGCCATATTTTCTTGCTTCGGCTTTCGCTTCCGGGGCCCATTGGGTAAGGTTATTAATTCTAGTTGTAGAAGAAGGGTGAGTGCTTAAAAATTCTGGTGGAGCCTGACCTTTACCCTGTTCAGCCATTCTTCTCCAAAGACCCGCAGCTTCATCTGGATTATATCCCGCGATTGCCATTAAGGTTAATCCAATTCTATCTGCTTCTGTCTCATGACTTCTACTAAAAGGCAACATCACTCCAACTGTAGTTCCTAGCCCATATGCTTGAGCAAAAATTTGCTGAGTTTGTTGGCTTCTACCACTAACAGCTACACTTCCTGCAACAGCTCCTAGTTGTTGCAATTGTGCTGCGCTCATACGTTGAGCCCCGTGATCGGCTAAAGCATGTGCAACCTCATGAGCCATAACAACGGCCAATCCGGTTTCATCTCTAGCAACAGGTAAAATACCGGTATAAGCTACAACCTTCCCTCCTGGCATCGCCCAAGCGTTCACGGCATCATCCTGAACTAAATTGAATTCCCAAGCAAAATCTTTTAAATACCCTTGGTATCCGTTCGCGTTTAAATATCTTTCTGATGCAGTAACTATTTTTTGACCAACATTTTTCACCATATTAGCCTCTGATGTACCGGTTACCACTTTATTTTCAGACAAAAACTGACTATACTGAGCAAAAGCAGCCGGGAAAATTTGATCGTTAGATACAAAGTTCAAATTCTTTTCTCCTGTAAACGGATTGGTTTTACAACCAAGCATTATTAACACTGCAAAAACTGCTATAAATAAATTTCTAATTCTCATAATTTTTGGTTTTAGATTGATAAAAATACAAAACATGAACCACCAATAAATAAGGTTTATGCTTGCTTTAACAATTATAGATTTTCAAAAATGGTACCAATCTTAAATTTATGTTTCCAATAATTCTAAATCGATCTATCAGTTTATTTTATTTAATTTCGCATAATAAATAATTTTATGCCTCCAAAAACAATCACAAAGAAACCTGTACAAGTCTTACTAGCCCCTAAACACCTTTTACTAACTGGTAAGATTTTAACTGCAATTTCACCATTAATTGCCAGTAGATTTGCAGCAAGACTCTTTCTCACTCCGTTTAAATATAAAATTCCGGAGAGAGAAAAAGAAATGGATCAAAAATCGGTTCAAGAAACGCTTACTGTCCCTTCTATAAATAGAGAAATAGTAACTTATAATTATGGACAAAGCAATAAGAAAATATTGCTAATTCATGGTTGGAGTGGCAGTGGAACTCAAATGGCTGTTATCGCAAAACGACTTGTTGAGCAAGGATATAGTGTTGTAAGTTTTGATGCACCAGCACATGCTAAGGCTCCGGGTAAAATTAGCATGATGCCATTCTTCATTGAATCTATACATCACCTTGAAAAACTCTATGGACCTTTTCATGCTGCAATAGGCCATTCTTTAGGTGGAATGTCTATTTTAAAAGCTGTGAAAGATGGCCTCCAAATAAATAAGTTGGTCATTATTGGTACTGCAAATAGCGTTACACATATCACAAAAGAATTTGCTCAAAACATGAAACTGAATGAAAAAGTGGCTATAAAAATGAAAGCTTATTTCGATTCAAAATTTGGAGAGGATATGGATAATTATTCCGGTGCAGTTTCTGCTGAAGGTGTAAAAACACCAACCCTAGTAATTCATGATGAGGATGATATAGATGTTCATGTTAGTTCTGCCCATGAGATAGCTACTAAACTAGAAAACAACCAATTACTTATCACAAAAGGCTTGGGTCATCGAAAGATTTTAGGGGATTCTGAAGTAATTAACAAATTAGCAACATTCATCGCGGTATAATCTTTGTAGTTTTAAAAGAAAAATCATGAAAAAAATTTTGTTTGCTTTTTTAGCAATGGTATTCATTAGTTGTAATAGTAATGCTCAAAAGAATAATTCTGAAACAAATTCTAAATATGTTGCTTCAAAATATGAAGTAACAAAGACAGATCAAGAGTGGAAAGAGATTCTAACTCCTGCTCAATATCAAATTTTAAGAAAAGCAGGGACTGAAAGACCCTTTTCCAGTGAATTGAATGATATTAAGAAACCCGGAACTTTTATTTGTGCTGCATGTGGGAATGACTTATACCAAACAAAAAACAAATTTGAAAGCGGAACAGGATGGCCAAGTTTCGACCGAGCAGTTGATGGAGGAATAGGTCTGGGATCCGACTCAAAATTGGGATATTCAAGAGATGAAATTCACTGTGCTGTTTGTGGAGGTCATTTGGGACATTTATTTAATGATGGCCCTCGAGAAACCACAGGGAAAAGACATTGTATAAATGGGGATGCTATGAAATTTGTTGCTGAATCAAAATAATAAGAAATGAAAAAATATAATATAGAAAAGACCGAGGAGGAATGGAAAAAGGAACTTTCTGAAGAACAATACAGAGTTCTTAGACAAAAAGGAACCGAGGCTCCACATTCAGGGAAATACAATCTTCATTTTGATGATGGGGAATATCAATGCGCAGCTTGTAAAGCCAAACTTTTTGAAAGCAACAGCAAGTTCGAAAATAATTGTGGCTGGCCAAGCTTTGAGGAAGCGATAAAGGGAACTATAGAATACGTACAAGACAAAACATTTGGTATGCTGAGAACAGAAATTCTGTGCGCCAATTGTGGCAGCCATTTAGGTCATGTTTTTGATGATGGCCCGACTCCATCTGGCCAAAGATTTTGCGTTAATTCAGCGAGTATAGATTTTAATAAATAATAATCCTAAAAAATATAATTATGAAAAAAATATCTACCTTTTTAATATGTGCAACATTAGCACTTACCTCTTGTACCAACGACAGTGTACAAGGACCTCCAGGGCCTCATGGACCAGAGGGACCTTCTGGAGTGAATGGTTTTATTGGAACGGCTATAGATCTTACAGGAAATTTTACTGCAGACAATAGCTATGCTTTATCCTTATTTTTTGCAGATGAAGGTATAGAGGTATTTGAATCTGATGCTGTTTTGGTTTATGTAAAGGCAGCTGATGGAGAAGACTCCAACGGAAATTCCGTTGAAATATACAGACCGTTACCACAGATATATTTTCAAGAAAATAAAACCGTACAATACAATTTCGATTTCACCTATGAAGATGTTTTTGTTTTTTTAGATGGGGTAAATTCTGATGGTACTTTATTGGATTTTGCGGCACTACATCCAAGTTTTAGATTAGATCAAAAATTTAGAATTATTATTCTCCCTGCTGCTTTTGCTCAGACTAGACAACAGTTAGATCTCACAAATATGAACGCCGTTATGAAGGAATTGAATATTAATGAGTCAGATGTGATTCAGTAAAACTAAAGTAAAATCTTTAATATTTCCAATGGCTCCTTCAATTTGACGGGGCCATTTTTTAGTTACATAAACTTTTCTAAAATATGCATAATTCTTATTCTTTCAGTTTAGGCTTATATTCCTTAAATTCGCAACTTCTAAATATGTTATAAAAATTTCGAAATATGAGTAAATACGATATCATTGTTTTAGGAAGTGGTCCAGGAGGTTACGTTACCGCTATTCGCGCTTCACAACTTGGTTTTAAAACCGCAATCATCGAGAAGGAAAATCTTGGTGGAGTATGCCTTAACTGGGGTTGTATTCCAACAAAAGCATTGCTTAAGAGTGCTCAGGTATTCGATTATTTAAAACATGCAGAAGACTATGGACTTACACTTCAGAAACCTGATAAAGATTTTGGAGCAGTTATAAAACGAAGTAGAGATGTGGCAGATGGAATGAGCAAGGGAGTTCAGTTCCTAATGAAGAAAAACAAGATTGACGTTTTAGAAGGATTTGGGAAACTTAAAGGCGGAAAAAAGGTTCAGGTTACAGACAAGGATAATAAAACAAAGGACGTTGAGGCAGATCATATAATTGTTGCAACAGGAGCCAGATCTAGAGAATTACCAAATCTTAAGCAAGATGGTGAAAAAGTGATTGGGTACCGTGAAGCAATGACTTTGAAAAAGCAACCAAAATCCATGATCGTAGTTGGATCTGGAGCGATTGGGGTTGAATTTGCACACTTTTATAATGCTATGGGTACAGATGTTACTGTGGTCGAATTTCTTCCAAATCTTGTGCCTTTAGAAGATGAAGAAGTTTCTAAGCAATTTGAAAGAAGTGTGAAAAAAGCCGGAATCAAAGTGATGACCAACTCTTCTGTTGAAAGTGTTGATACATCAGGAAAATTGATAAAAGCTAAAGTAAAGACCAAAAAAGGGGAAGAAACTTTAGAGGCAGAGATTGTTCTTTCTGCTGTTGGAATAAAATCCAATATTGAAAATATTGGTTTAGAAGAGCTTGGTATTAAAACAGATAAAGATAAGATTGTAGTAAACGAATGGTACCAAACCAACGTTGCCGGAATATATGCAATTGGTGATGTAGTGGATGGACCAGCATTAGCTCACGTAGCATCTGCAGAAGGAATTACTTGTGTAGAAAAGATCGCAGGAGTTCATGTTGAAGCGATAGATTATGGAAATATTCCTGGATGTACCTATGCTACTCCAGAAATTGCATCTGTTGGAATGACTGAAAAACAAGCTAAAGAAGCCGGATACGAACTAAAAATCGGAAAATTCCCTTTTTCAGCTTCTGGAAAAGCGAAAGCTGCCGGAACACCGGATGGTTTTGTAAAAGTTATTTTTGATGCTAAATATGGTGAATGGTTAGGTTGCCATATGATTGGTGCAGGAGTTACTGATTTGATTGCTGAAGCAGTACTAGGTAGAAAGTTGGAAACTACTGGGCATGAAGTTTTAAAAGCTATTCACCCTCACCCTACTATGAGTGAAGCCGTTATGGAAGCTGTTGCTGCTGCCTACGGCGAAGTGATACACTTATAAAATTATATTAGATTCAAGAAAAAAGCTTCGGAATTCCGAAGCTTTTTTTGTTGTTATTATTTTGAAATAAGATCACAATACCAAAAAGCCGTATCCCACGAATGAGGTTTATCCTTAAAACAATCGGTATCCTTTTTTGATGCTGTAAATTCTCTTTTTATAATTTCACCTACTTCAAATTTCACAGGCTCTTTAAAATTAGGGCCATCATATACAAATGTGTGAAACTCTCCATTTTCTCCACATGGATCCACATGTGGTGGTAAACTCTTTATAAATTCCAGATCTATTTCCCGTCCACAAAAAGATTTACCCAGAACCTTTGCATTTACACAAACTGTAATGGCTTTAAATCCGAGTTCAATAAACTCCAGAATTAACTCTTTTGTATCCATTTTCCATAAAGGAAACAAAGGTGTTATTCCCATTGGTTCTAACTGCTCTTCACGGTAATGCTTTAGGTCTTCTAAAAAAATATCTCCAAATATGCTATGAGTATAACCATCAGAAACCAATTTGGTGACAGCTTCAGTCATAACAGAGTTATAATGTTCCATTGAAACCGTTCCAGGTAGTTTAATTAGCTCCAGAGGAATTCCTAAGCTTTCAGCCTGTTGAATTAATAATTCAGTCCGTAACCCATGCATGGAAACTCTGTCTACTTCAGAATTAACCGTGGTTACAAGTCTTTCAACCTTATACTCTTCACTTTTTTGAATTCGATATAAGGCAAGAGCAGCATCCTTACCACTACTCCAATTTAAATAAGTTTTATACATGAGTTTTATCCCTTTAAAAAACTCGAGATCGCCAGGTCGTAACTTTGCAATCCAAAGCCTATAATTACACCTTCTGCCTGTGGTGAGATAAAAGATTTATGACGGAATTTTTCTCTGGAAAATGTATTTGAAATATGAACCTCTACTACCGGAGTAGAAATAGCCTTAATAGCATCGCCAATTCCAATAGAGGTATGAGTATATGCTGCAGCATTTAAAATGATCCCGTCAAACTCCTTATCTGCATTCTGAATCTTATCTATTAATTCCCCTTCAATATTGCTTTGAAAATGTGATAATTCCAAATCTCTAAATTGAAATTGCAACTTCGAAAAATAATCTTCAAAACTCTGATTTCCGTACGTATCCGGTTCCCGGGTTCCCAAAAGATTGAGGTTAGGTCCGTTTATTATAATTAATTTCATAAAATGCTTCTATTAAAATGTGATCTTAGCAGATCGTTTATTTGGATTAGAGCCTATCTACCGGACTTAATCTGTAACCAATTCCTATGATAATATTATTGAATTTAAAGTCCTGGGATTGCTTGTCAAGGAAATCATCTACTTTTCTTCTACTTACCTCATAGGTATATCTCGCTTCTACAAAGAACGATTTGGTAATGTCCACTCCTAATCCTCCTCCAAGTTCCCATCCAAATTGGTCTTTGGTACCAATATCCTTTCCAAGGAGATAGGTTACTTTTGGGCCCGCCTGAATATTGAATCCTTTATCTCCAATATGATATTTAACCATCAAAGGAAAATAGAGAATGCTGAAATCATTTACATATGCGAAGTTTATTGCGGGTTGCAAATGAATTTTTTCTGTTATATAAATGTCGGCAAATGTCCCGACATACCCGCCAGAACCATAATCATTTATTAGTTCATTCTCTTTATCTGTAACAACTTCAGCATACACAAATCCTGCTATAAAACCAGTTTTAATATCCTTAGACCTCCTATTCTGGGCGTTAGCGAAGGAAGTTGAAACTAGAAATGTTAGAATGAGTAAACCTATTCTTATCATACAATTGTTTTAAAGAATAAAAATAACATTAATATCGATTTTGAGCATAATAAAATTGAAGCATTCAAGAATTAGAGCGATTATTGCAATGGAGCAATCCTTAGTAAACAAAAAAAGCGGAAAAATATTTTTCCGCTTTCAATCATTTTCAGAATCATTGTTACTAGAACATAAAACCAATCCCACCTTGCAATACAGAATGTTTTACATCGCTGTTTTTAAATAAACTGGAATAAGAATCATCATAAACATCAGATAATCCATAATTATAACGTGCATTCACAAAAAATCCTCCTCTAAATTTATAGGAAGCTCCCAGTCCTAAACTAAGATCTACTTTATTAAATTGATCCTCATTTAAGGGCACATCTCCACTATCTTGGCTTGGATTAGAATCTATTTCACTATTCACTAAAAATCCAACTTGTGGACCAGCTTCCAAAGAAAGTCCATCCACTAGATAAAATTTCGCTAATACCGGAACATTGATATAATCCAACTGATATTCTACATCATTGGCATCATTTCTACTGGCAATGTCGTATCCCTGACCAGAATAAAGTACCTCTGGTTGTATGGAAAATTTATCTGAAACCGGAATCTCTGCCAAGAGACCTAAATTAAAAGAAGTTCTGGAATTGGGATTATCAAAATCTCCAAATCCATCTCCACTAAAAGTGCTGGAGTTAACACCACCTTTAACCCCAAACATTACATATTCCTGAGCGCTTAAACCTCCCAGACTTAACAAAGCTATTCCTATTAATAAAATTGACTTTTTCATTTGTTTCTATTTTAAGTTCACAAGCAAAATTAGTCCTACATTTGTTAAGGAAGTGTTATTCAAACTTAAAGTATTGCTAATTGTAGCATCCCTTTTTGTTAATAATCATAAATATGACTTGGGAACAAGCTTTACAAGATTTTAGAAATTATTTGTTGATAGAACGGGGGCTTTCAGAGAATTCTGTAGTGAGTTACTCTTTAGACATTCATAAGCTTGTTAACTATCTAGAGGAATATGAGATCTCGATCTCTCCTATAAAAATCTCTGCTGAAATATTACAACAGTTTATTTTTGAAATAGCTAAATCTTTAAATCCCAGATCTCAATCCAGAGTTATTTCAGGCTTAAAAAGTTTTTTTGATTATTTGATATTTGAGGGTTATAGAGACCATAATCCTTTGGAAATTATTGAATCTCCAAAAATTGGAAGGAAGCTACCGGATGTGCTATCACTTCCCGAAATAGATAAAATGATATTGAATATCGATCTTAATAACGCACAAGGAGAACGAAACAGGGCAATTATAGAAACATTATATAGTTGTGGGCTGCGTGTCTCTGAATTATTAGATCTTAAAATTTCAGATCTGTTCTTTAAGGAAGGATTTATTAAGGTTACCGGCAAAGGGGATAAACAAAGATTTGTCCCGGTTAGCACAATCACAGAGAATTATTTATCAGAATATCTTAGCAATACCCGAAATAATTATCCAATTCAACCTCAAGCCTCAGATATCGTTTTTTTAAACCGAAGAGGAAACTCCCTCACTCGTGCAATGATCTTCACCATTGTTAGAAATCTAGGGAAGCAGGCAGGAATTCAGAAAAAAATAAGTCCGCACACATTTAGACATTCTTTCGCGACCCATCTTCTAGAGCATGGAGCCGATCTACGAGCCATACAGCTCATGTTAGGTCATGAAAGTATTACGACCACAGAAATTTACATGCACTTAGACAAAAGTCACTTAAAACAAGTGATAAATAGCTTTCATCCCAGAAGCAAGTACTAATTATTTCCTAAACCCTTAGATTAATTTTTTATTGAGTCACCTCCTGATTAACTTCATTAAAAATTAAGAAAATGACATATTTGAATTTTAAGAATGGAGATAAAATGCCTATAATTGGTCTAGGCACCTGGAAATCTGATAAAGGAGAAGTTGGAAAAGCGGTAAAGACTGCTATTAAAAATGGCTACAGACATATCGATTGTGCTGCCACTTATGGAAATGAAGCAGAAATTGGTGAAGCTCTTGCAGAAGTCATCAAGGAAGGCATTGTAAAAAGAGAAGATCTTTGGATCACCTCTAAACTTTGGAATAATGCTCATAAATCTGAAGACGTGCTCCCTGCATTAAAGAAAACATTAAAAGATCTACACTTAGATTATTTAGATCTATACCTAATTCATTGGCCAGTTGCCTTTAAGCCGGGAGTTTCTTATCCTGAGAAAGATGATGATTATTTGTCTCTCGAGGAGGCACCTATCATAGATACCTGGAAAATGATGCTTCAATCAAAAAAAGATGGGCTTACAAAACATGTAGGAGTTTCTAATTTTAGTGAAACCAAATTAAAAGACCTTTTATTAAAAACGGAAGATGGTCCGGAAGTGAATCAGGTGGAATTGCATCCTTACCTTCAACAAAACTCATTGATCGAATTTTGTAGTAAGAATAATATTCATGTAACAGCATACTCCCCTTTAGGAAGTGGAGATAGGATCGAGGCTATGAAAGCGCCAAACGAACCTTCGTTATTAGAAAACAAAGTGATTCAAAAAATAGCTAAGAAACATGGAGCGTCGACTGCTCAGGTAATTATAAATTGGGAAACTTTACGAGGAACAGCCGTGATCCCTAAATCTACCAATGAAGGTAGAATAATTGAAAATCTGGAAAGTACCGGAGTAAAATTAGATGAAGAAGATCTTGAAAAAATAGCTTCTTTAGATGATCACTTTAGATATGTAACAGGAGAATTCTTTGTTACAAAAGGCAATAGCTATAGTGATATTTACGATGAGCAATAACCTCTAATATTTATAAAAACAAAAATCCCGCAAATTGCGGGATTTTTTATTAATTGAGGCGAGTTCTATTTTGCAATATTCACTGCCCTAGTTTCTCTAATAACAGTTACTTTAACCTGTCCAGGATACGTCATATCCGTTTGGATCTTTTGAGAGATCTCGAACGATAAATTTGAAGCCTTATCATCTGTAACTCTTTCACTTTCCACGATAACTCTAAGCTCCCTACCCGCTTGGATAGCATAGGCTTTTTTAACTCCGCCAAATCCGAAAGCAATTTCCTCAAGGTCTTTAAGTCGTTGGATGTAAGAATCCAATACCTGTCTTCTTGCCCCTGGTCTTGCTCCACTTATCGCATCACAAACCTGGATAATAGGAGAAAGTAACGAAGTCATTTCAATTTCATCATGGTGAGCACCAATTGCATTACAAACTTCAGGTTTTTCACCATACTTCTCTGCCCATTGCATCCCAAGGATTGCGTGAGGCATTTCAGTTTCTGTATCAGGCACTTTTCCTATATCGTGTAATAATCCGGCACGTTTAGCTAGTTTAGGGTTTAAACCAAGCTCTGCAGCCATTACACCACATAATTTAGCAACTTCTCTAGAGTGATGTAGCAAGTTTTGACCATATGAAGAACGATATTTCATTCTACCTACAACCTTGATTAATTCTGGGTGCAATCCGTGGATACCAAGTTCTATCACGGTACGTTTCCCTATATCAATAATTTCCTCTTCGATTTGCTTCTTGGTCTTCTTAACCACTTCTTCAATCCTGGCTGGGTGAATTCTACCATCAGTCACCAGTTTGTGTAAAGAAAGTCTGGCAATCTCTCTTCTAACAGAATCAAAACATGAAAGGATAATCGCTTCTGGGGTATCATCTACAATGATCTCTACTCCTGTTGCAGCTTCTATCGCTCTAATATTTCTACCTTCTCTCCCTATAATTCTACCTTTAACATCATCACTTTCAAGGTTGAATACAGACACACAATTCTCAATTGCTTCTTCTGTACCAATTCTCTGAATGGTGTTAATAATGATCTTCTTAGCTTCTTGCTGCGCCGTTAATTTAGCTTCCTCTATCGTTTCTTGGATAAGTGCCATTGCATCAGCCTTAGCGGTATCTTTCAAAGTTTCTGTAAGTTGAGCTTTCGCGTCTTCTGCAGAAAGACCAGAAATCACTTCCAATTGCTGAATTTGACTTTGGTGCAACTTTTCTATATCCTGCTTCTTCTTTTCTAAATAATCATTTCTGAAGTCGTAATCTTTAATTTTATCATCCAGATCCTTATTTAAATTTTTATTCTTAGCCACTTCGCTAGATACTTGAGACTCTTTATCACGAGTTCTTTTTTCAGACTCTTGAATCTTTTTATCTCGGGAAAGGATTACTTTCTCGTGCTCTGCTTTTAATTCTATAAATTTCTCTTTTGCCTGAAGAATTTTATCTTTTTTAATGTTCTCGGCTTCAGATTTTGCCTCTCTCAAAATTGCCCCGGCACTCTTCTTTGCGCCTTTAACTATTTTTGAAGCGTTATTCTTTTCCAAATACTTGGCAATCGCAAACCCTATTGCTAAACCAACTATCCCGACAACTATCATAACCATAATACCTATTGATTCCATATTTTTAATTTAATTGTATAAAAAAGCCTGTATTAGATCAAGTCTTGTATAAACTCCTTAAAATAAGTATAGGGCTAACAAGCTGATCAAGTATCCGCTCTAAGACGGCTCGCTTTTACAACTAAAACTCACCCTTTTTAAAGAAATCGTGTTGAGTTTATCAAATATATCACTAATACAGGCAGTAAACCTTATTGCTATTTAAAAGAACTAGGTAGCTAATTGTTCCTTAAGAAGGTTATTGAGTGATCTCAATTTTTCCTCCATCAGTTGCACCTCGCTAGAATTATCTATAGATTTTTGCTCGGTCTGGGCCGCAAATTGTAAGGCACACATGGCCAAAACATCTTGCTTATCCCTTACGGCATAACTCTGCTCAAATTGCTTAATCATTGCTTCTATCTTCTTAGCCGCTATACGTAAACCTTCTTCCTGCTCAGCTTGAATAGTTAGAGGGTACACGCGGTCTGCAATAGATATTTTAATTTTAAGCTTGTCGGACATTAATTCTTGTTATTCGGAAAGTTGAACAATACATTGATCTATCTCCCTTATTAAACCGTTTATTTTGAGCTTGGTTTCTTTTTTGTAATCGTTACTGCCTAGCATCGCGTTGGCGGCTTTTAATGTTTGAATTCGTTTTTCTGATTCTTTAACCTCTTCAGACAAACGTTCATTTTCAACTTTCAATGTTGTTAATTCATCTTGGACTGAATTTTGCGACTGCTTGATTGCTTCATACTTATGAAGCAATTTGCTAATTCTATTCTCAAGACTATCAACTATTTCCGTTAATTCACTCATAAAAGCTCAACGTGCTACTAACATTCACAAAGTTAACATACCGCTACATATTTCCCAATACTTTTAAAGCTATTTTTAAAAACCTTGAAATTTGCCCTAAGTTACATTAAACCAAAGCTTTAATTATCTATAAAAGTTTAATTATATTTATCCCCCCATAAAAATGCAGTTTTATATGACTATGAAGAAGACCTTAGCCCTAACATTTTTACTTTTTACAGCGGTTGCACAGGCCCAATCCAAAATACCATCAGATTTTTTTAATAAGCCGTTGAATGTAGATTTAGTACTCTCCGGTACTTTTGGAGAATTACGTTCTAATCACTTTCATTCCGGGATGGATATTAAGACCCAGCAGCGGGAAGGACTGCCGGTTATTGCTGCGGGTGAAGGCTTTGTAAGCAGAATAAACATCCAGCATTACGGCTATGGAAAAGCACTTTATATTCAACATCCAAACGGTTACACCACAGTATATGGTCATTTGCAGAAATTTTCACCGGAAATTGAAGCTTATATCAAGAAGAAACAATACTCGAATGAAACTTATGAAATTGAGGCCTTTCCAAAAGATGGAGAATTAAAAGTAACCTCAGGCCAATTGGTAGCCATAAGTGGAAATAGCGGAGGTAGTGGTGGACCCCATTTACATTTTGAAATTAGAGATGGACAACAACGCCCTATGAATCCTCATTTATTCGGCATTGAGATAAAAGATACGCAGGCTCCAACTGTTAATAGTCTATGGGTATATCCTTTAGGAGAAAATGCCCATGTTAATGGTTCCGGAGATAGGCAAAGAGTTAAACTCACGCCATTAAAAGATGGTTCATTTAAAGCCGATCAACTAAATGCATGTGGAGAAATTGCTTTTGGTGTTAATACAACCGACAAACTGGACGGTGCTTCAAATAATAACGGAATCTACAAGATTGATGCTACTTTAAACGGAGATTCAATTTTTCAGCTGAATTTTGATCGTTTTTCATTTTCTGAATCACGACACTTAAATCAGCTAATAGATTATGAATATTTCAGTAATAATAAAAACCGAATCACAAGATTGTATGTGCAACCTAGTAATCCGTTAAGCGTTTATAATAATGTTGTGAATGAGGGTAAAATTACCATTCAGGACAGTTTAACTTATTTATACAATATCACGATTAGGGATTTTGCAGGAAACGAACGCTTAATTAGAGTGCCAATTAAAGGGCAGCATCCCACTACATCAATCCCAAAAACTAAGTTTGAAACCCAATATTTTGTAAAAGCTGCTGAAGCTTTTAATGTGGAAGATAACGGAATTGATGTTTATATCCCTAAAGGAAGTCTTTACGAAGACACCTATCTGGATATTAAATTCACTGGGGATACTATACACCTACACAAGGACATCACCCCTATTCACAGTAATATCACCATTGGATTCGATGTAAGTAAGTATTCTGAAGAGCAAAAAGAAAAGATGTTTATTGCTAGTCTGGGAACTCGAGGGAGGCCAAGCTATTCCTCCACTTACAAAAAGGAAAATAGATTTACAACGGGAGTTCGAACTTTCGGGGACTATACCTTAGCTTCGGATATAAAACCACCTTCCATCTCTCCTATTAACTTCAAGGATGGGCAATGGATCTCTGGTAATGAAGATATAAAACTTCGAATTTCAGATGATCTTTCAGGAATTAAGAGTTATCGTACTACTGTAAACGGGAAGTTCATTTTAATGGAATATGAGTACAAGAATAATACGCTAACTCATAATTTTAGCGATGCCGTGCTTACCGAAACCGAAAACAAATTAAAGGTGATCGTTACAGATAATGTGGGTAATAGCAGTACTTTTGAAGCTATTTTCTTTAGGAAATAGATTTACAATGCAACTTTAAATGAGACAAGATTAAGTATCGTTGGGTTTAAACAGTTTATTATAGCGCTACTTTTTTATTGAATATTAATTTCAACCAGCAACATTCATTTTTTCGTCATGCTGAGACACATGGTAAAAAAAATACCTAGCTCGGGATTAAAACAGAGTTGTCATTCTGAAGGAAACGTAGTGGACTGAAGAATCTCAATAAAACAGAATAAATTTAACTAGAGATCCCTCCTAGCGTCGGGATGACATATGAATAAAATTACGTCAATGGTGATTTATTTCAGCATCTCATTATGTTTATAAGAGACCCTGAACACTCCCGATGCCTCGGGACAGGGTGACGAGATATTAAAGTTATTGCTGGACGAAAAAAGCATATATATAAATTCTATTTAAAAATTGATTTAGCTAGGAACCTGCCCGCTGTTCAGGCGGGTTAACCCTCAGTTAGTGGGTTTAACTATCCATAAACTCTTTAAGCACAGAGATCACATAATCTAACTCTTCCTTGGTATTGAATCTTGAAAAAGAAAATCTAAGGGAAGGTTTTTTCATATCTTCCTCAGAAAGGAAGGCGCTTAAAACATGAGAGCCTTTGTCACTTCCACTCTGGCAGGCTGAACCTTTTGAACATGCAATTCCTTTAAGATCTAGTTGAAAGAGCAGCATTAAGGCTTTTTCTGCAGATATTGGAAGGCAAATATTCACCAAAGTATAGGTGCTTCTGGAAAAATCCTTACAATTCCCATTGAATTTCACTCCCGGAATATGTTCTTCTAACTGCTCAATAAAATATGATTTTAATGAACTTACATATGCTTTCTCCTCTTCCAGATTGGCATAAGCCAATTTAAAAGCT
>JAGXIJ010000001.1 GCA_024635675.1 Gillisia sp. | reverse complement strand
GAAGTTACATTTTCTGCCTCTGCCTCATAGGTGATTCCAATTCTGTGTCTTAACACATCGTATACAATAGCCCGGACATCTTCAGGAATAACATATCCTCTTCTTTTTATAAATGCATAACACTTAGCAGCGATCGCTAAATTGATACTTCCACGCGGCGAGGCGCCGAAATTTATAAGAGGTTTTAATTCGGGTAAATTATATTTTTCGGGATTTCTGGTAGCAAATACAATGTCTAGAATGTATTTTTCGATCTTCTCGTCCATGTACACTTCACGAGCAGCTGCCTGCGCTCTTGCAATTTGCTCAATGCTCACCACCTGATTCACTTTTTCGAATCCTCCTTTTAAATTAGCTCTCATTATAAGCTGCTCATTAGCCATTTCAGGATAATTTATAACAGTTTTAAGCATGAATCTATCTACCTGAGCTTCCGGCAAAGGATAAGTTCCTTCTTGCTCTACCGGGTTTTGGGTAGCCATTACCAAGAATGGTCTGTCCAAAATAAAAGTTTCGTCACCAATAGTAACTTGCTTTTCCTGCATCGCTTCCAAAAGTGCAGATTGCACCTTAGCGGGAGCACGGTTTATCTCATCTGCAAGTACGAAATTTGCGAAAATTGGTCCTTTTTTAATGCTGAAATCGTTCAATTTCATATTATAGATCATGGTTCCCACAACATCTGCAGGTAAAAGATCTGGTGTAAACTGAATTCTACTGAAACTTCCATGCACCGCTTGAGCCAGCGTATTAATTGCTAAAGTTTTAGCAAGCCCGGGAACACCTTCCAATAAAATATGTCCTTGCCCCAATAAACCAATCAATAAACGCTCAACCATTTCCTTTTGGCCGATTATTACTTTATTTATCTCGGCTGTAAGAAGGTCTACAAAAGCACTTTCTTTTTCTATTTTCTCATTAAGACTTGAAATGTCTATCGATGCATTATTTTCTATCATGAATATTACTTTTAAATATGTGAAGATATTTACAAATTACGAAAGGTGCAAATAGAGCAATTATTGAACCACAACAGTTAAAATGAACAAAAAAAATAGGGCTTATTAAAATTTTTCAATTTTAATAAGCCCTAGGACATAAAGAAGTTAACTTCTAGTTCAAAAAGATCGTTTCAAGATCTATTGTTCCATTTGCCGTAACTTCAATGTTATTCATTGTTTTTACTTCGAACCCAGAAAGTGCTGAAGGTTTGATAGTAATTTTATAAACTCCAGCAGGCACCCCGTTCAATGCAAATTTTCCATTAGTATTTGTGAATGCGGAAATTATATTGGTAGCACCACTTTGTGCGGTAATTTCGCTTTGAAACGTTGTTGGATGTACTTCTCCTACAATTGTTCCCGTTTCGGCAGTAGCAGTAGCACGTATAACCGGCTTCAATATATATCCTCCAGATGAACCAGCAGTAACAATAGATTTATCTACATCGAAATCTAATAAGAATTCATATTCTTCTCCTGCTACTAATTCCTGATCGACTTTAATTTTTAATCCGGATTGTTGTGCGCTTGGTGTGCTAAGAGGTTGCTCGGTTCCATCATCTAAAACTAAATAATTATCGCCACCAAGTACCAATCTAATTTGGCTAAGGTATCCAGCTTCCACCTCTGCATCAGCCAACAATTGTGTTACTCCACCTGTTAAGGTTAAAAGATCATACATCCCGGTTTGTACTCCTGCTAAACTAACCCATCCTTCATCTGAAGTAGAGGCATCTGCTTTTACCATAACATCTACCACATTTACAAAAACTGCTTTGTAATCTCCAGGTGCATCCGTCATCCTCACCTTTACTCGTGCAGATTCCGACCCATTAGAGTCGTCATTACTACAACTAAATAATACTGTTACGGCTAGTATAGCCAATAAAAATCCTGTGAATTTCTTCATTCTCATATTTGTTAAACGCTTTTTCATATTAAAATTGATTTGGTTTGAACGTGGATAACGAAGCATTATGTGATAGATTTTATGGTGCACGTACAATTAACTATTTTTAACAAGACTTAACTTTCGTTTAAGAATGTTGCTGGTCTTATTCTGAATACATTTTATAATTTCAAATGAACTTTAAAACATTAACAATATAACATGACAAAAACTGCCTTAATTACCGGTGCAACAAGTGGAATTGGAAAAGCAACCGCTTTTGCGTTCGCTAAAAAAAATATCAATTTGATCTTATGCGGAAGAAACTTAGAAGTTTTAAAAGAACTGGAAGCAGAATTATCTAAACAAGTTGCTGTTACTACTTTGAGTTTTGACGTGCGAGATAAAATTGAAGTTTTTAGCAATATAGAAAGCTTGCCAGAAGCTTTTAAAAATATAAATATTCTAATTAATAATGCAGGGAATGCACATGGGTTAGATCCTATTCAAAATGGTAGTTTAGAAGATTGGGATGCCATGATAGATATTAATGTAAAAGGATTATTATATGTGAGTAAGGCGGTAATTCCCGGAATGATAGAGAGAAAATCGGGACATATCATCAATATTGGCTCTACTGCCGGGAAAGAAGTGTACCCAAATGGAAATGTGTATTGTGCCAGTAAGTTTGCTGTAGACGCCATAAATCAAGGAATGCGAATAGACCTTAATAAAACAGGAATTAAAGTTGGCGCTGTAAATCCGGGTTTAACCCAAACCGATTTTAGCAAGGTGCGATTTAAGGGGGATGAAGAAAAAGCAGAAAAAGTGTATCAGGGATTTGAAGCCTTACAGCCTGAGGATATTGCAGATATCATTTCTTTTGTGGTTTCCAGGCCATATCATGTAAACATTGCAGATCTCACCGTAATGCCTTCTGCACAGGCTAGCAGTACTATATTGAATAAAGATTCTTAATTAATAATTATTTATGGCTCATTATGATAAATTTGAAGATTTAGATATATATAAATTATCTAGAATTCAATGTAGTAATATTTGGGAGATAATAATTACTACAGGACTTTCAAAAGATTATAAGCTAAAGGAGCAAATTAACGGTTCTTCAGGATCTGTTATGGATAATATTGCTGAAGGATTTGGCAGAGGTGGAAATAAAGAATTTATACAGTTTTTGGGATATACAAGGGGCTCAAATAATGAAACTAGAGCTCAGCTTCAGCGCATATTTGATAGAAATTATATTTCTGAATCTTTATTTGTTGAGATTTATAGCAAATCTGAAACTATAAATGAACAACTTTCAAAATTTATGGTTTATTTAAAATTGTCTGATCGCAGAGGTTCAAAATTTGATAATAAAGAATAGAAATAGAAAATAAGGAATATTGAAATGATCAATAAACGACTTTTAATCAAAAACCTTCTTGCTCATAATGACGAGAATAGCTTTTATGATAAAAAGCGTACCCTAAATATTAGTCAAAAAGAAGGAAAGGCTAAATTTTTGAAACACGTTTGCGCCTTGGCAAATTCCAATCCTAGTAATAATTCCTATATGGTGATTGGCGTAGAGGATGAAGATAATTTTATTACCGGGGTAGATTTTTTTGACGATAGTAAAATTCAGAATTTAATAAATGCATATCTGGATAATCCGCCCTTGGTTTCTTATGAAAACATTCCTTTTCCGCATCTTACTGATGAATTGGTGGTAGGACTGGTAACCATTCGCCCAAATAATGGCAAGGTTTGCACCTTGCGTAAAAACATTTGGAAATATTATGGTGGCTCTGTTTATATTAGGGAGGGAAGCATTAGTATGCCTAAGAATTTTGGAATAGAATTAAAGGATGTTAACTCCAATATTGTCTCATCTATAGAAAATCATGCACAAAATAATATTGAACTTACCCTAGATGGAGTATTCGATTTTATGAAGAAGCGTCAGGATTTCCATCCCACTTATAAAGTTTTTAAAGAATATTTTGTGGTTTGCTGGGCGGGAAAAACCAAAAAAATAAAAGGGGAAACCTATTATTCCAGGTTGGATATAGAGTTAATTAACGAGCAGGTAAAGTTGTTTTATTCAGAATTGGATATAGTAAGTATCAGTATAGATAATGGTTCTTTTAAAATTGTAGAGTATGTGCATTTAGGACTTCAAGATAAATATCAACACTATCCTCTCGAAGAAGTGATTATAAGTTTTAAAGATAATGCTGGATATGACATGGAGAGTAAGCTGTTATTTACCCCGCCCCAATTCGACAAAAAAATACTTTATCATATTTATAACTCGAATAATGCATTGATATCAAAATTAAAAACCGGCTCCAGTCTTACCGGCAATGAAGAAAAAGACTTGCTCAAACTGCCGGCTTCATATTTAATATGTTATTTTAATGAGTTTGATGCTGCAATAGATAAACTGGAAGAAGCAAAAGAGTATTTAAAGATTTATAGTGAAATAGCTTACCAGTCTTATAAGGAGAGTATTAGAATCCTTAGAAAGGTAAAATATAATTAATATGAACAGAACGATTGCCATTGGAGATATTCATGGAGGACTTAAGGCATTAATTCAGTTACTTAAAAGAATTGAAATTACTAAAAATGATAAATTAATTTTTTTGGGAGATTATGTAGATGGATGGAGTGATTCTGCTAATGTAGTCACCTATTTAATTAAGTTGGCAAAGCAAAATTCCTGTGTTTTTTTACGAGGCAACCATGATGATCTGGCTGAAAAATGGTTAAAAACAGGAGAATTAAATGAGCAATGGTTGCAACATGGAGGACAAACAAGCATCGATGCCTATCGAAGTTTTAGTTCAGAAGAAATTAAGGAACATCTAAGATTCTATTCTCAAATGGTCGATTATTACATCGACGAAAAAAATAGATTATTTGTGCATGCAGGATTTACCAATTTGCGCGGGCCGGAACAAGAATATCATAATACAGGATTCTATTGGGATAGAACATTATGGGAAATGGTTCTCTCCTTAGATACTAAACTGACCAAAGACGATGATTTTTATCCAAAACGCCTATTATTGTTCGAAGAGATTTTTATAGGTCATACCCCGGTAACAAGAATTGGCGAAGATAAACCCGTTAATAAAGCCAACGTTTGGAACGTTGATACCGGGGCTGCTTTTAAAGGGAAAATTTCTGCTTTAGAGGTAGCATCTAAAGAAATATGGCAAAGTGACCCTGTTCATATCCTTTATCCTAATGAGAACGGTAGAAATTAAGAAAAAATTTGGCATACAAACCTGAATAACTTCATATATTTGAAAATATAAATAGGTTAAGCATCATTTTTGATGTTATATATAAAAAATTACGCCAGCGCTTTACAGAATTCAGTTTTGTAATGTATGGAAACCCTAAAAAAAGTAAGCTATGGCCTTAAACAATATCCGGTTAGAAGTTATGCAAACTGTCGAGAAGCAGGTAGATAGCTTTGTAGATAAGTATTTGATCCCGGTGGAAGAAATTTGGCAACCTACAGACCTTTTGCCAAACCTACAAAGCGAAAATTATATTGAAGAAATTAAACAAATTCGTGAGGAATCTAAGGAATTAGGTTACGACTTTTGGGTGGTATTGGTTGCCGATATGGTAACTGAAGAAGCCTTGCCTACTTACGAATCTTGGCTAATGGACATGGAAGGTGTTCAACAACACGGGAGACAAGATGGATGGTCTAAATGGATAAGACATTGGACTGGGGAAGAAAACCGACATGGAGACACCTTAAACAAATACCTTTATTTATCTGGTAGAGTAGATATGCGTGAGATTGAAAAAACTACTCAGTATCTTATTAGTGATGGTTTTGATATTGGAACAGGACGTGATCCTTACAGGAATTTTATATATACTAGTTTTCAAGAATTAGCAACCAACATTTCTCATAAAAGAGTTGGTCAACTTGCAAAAAAGAAAGGAAATAAGATGCTTTCTAAAATGTGTAGTGTAATTGCCGGAGACGAAATGAGACATCATTTAGCATATCGAGAATTTGTAAATATCATTTTTGAACACGATCCAAGTGAAATGATGCTTGCATTTGCAGATATGATGAAAAAGAAAATTGTAATGCCTGCACAGTTCCTTAGAGAATCCGGACAAGGGATGTCTGAAGCTTTTGAAAACTTTTCAAATGCCGCTCAACGTCTTGGGGTTTATACTACCTACGATTATATTGATATCTTAAGAAAACTAAATGAGTATTGGGAAATAGATAAGTTTACATCTCTTACAGATGAAGCTGAAAAAGCCCGGGATTACCTAATGGCATTGCCAGATAGAATGACACGTATTGCAGGAAGAATTGCAGTACCTCAAGATGTACACCAGTTTAAATGGGTAGATTCAAACGGTATTCTGTAATATTATAATTTAATTTAAAAAACCCCGATCCAAAAGATCGGGGTTTTTTATTTTCATAAACTACTAGTTTACAACCAATTACAATTTAATGTGCTTGAGGTTAACAAATACTTAACTCATAATTAAGGATAGATTAACAATGATTAAAAAACCAACTTCTCTTCTGTCACGTAAATAGAATTGAAGTCAGTAATGGACTTTTTAATTATTAAAAATTTAAACCAATCCTTATGAAAAAGATTAAAATTTTTGCGGTTCTAGGAATAATATTGGCTGCGCCAATATTTATTGCCGCCGATCACGTTGATGCTCCAGGAGTAGCAGGATCTACTGCAGACCTTGCAGATTTTTACGCCTTTGAACCAACAACAGGTTCAGATAACACGGTATTTATTGTGGATGTTCAATCTAACGTATTACCAGATCTTACTTATGGTACATTCGATGAAGATGTATTAATAGAGATCAACATAGATTTAGATGGAGACTTGGTAGAAGATCAAGTTATTCAAGCTATACCAAGAGATGGAACTATGTATTTCTTTGGTCCATTCAGCCCTTCTACAACAGGTTTGGATAGTCAAGTAAATACAAGTTCAGCCTTAGGATCTGTAGAAATTTCTTCTACAACTGCCATCACAACTACCACAAGTAATGGAGTTTCATTATTTGCAGGACCAAGACAAGATGCATTCTATTTCGATTTTGTGCGTTTCAATGAAGTTTTAGCTCCTTCTCCGGAAGATAACTCTGGATTTAATGTTCCTGGTACCGATACTTTTGATGGTGCAAATACTTTATCTATTGCTCTTGAAGTTCCAAATTCTTTATTAGGGGCTCCTACTGCAGTAAATGTAATAGGACTTCCAGTGTACAAGACTTGGGTTACTACAAACAGAAGACAATAAAATATCAATCTTAAAAACATAGAATTATGAAAATATATAATATAAAATTTTTATTCGCAGCATTGTTTGCCAGCTTCTTAGTAGTTGGGTGTAGTAATGACGACGACGGAGATATAACACCTCCTCCTGCAGCTGTAGACTTTAGCGGTACTTTTAGTCAGGTAGACCACCTAGGAAGACCTGGGATAAACACCGTATTAAATGGAACTGCAGATAATAAGAACATGCATAACAGAACAATCCCTTCAAATATGTCGGCTACTTTTCAAGCGCCCTTTGAAGCACGTTTAGAAGCATTACACGATGCTTATGCTATCGCTTTAGGATTTACTGCTGCAGATGTAGATTATGAAAATAACATTTTAGGTGACATTCTTAATGGACCAGAGCCAACTTCAGAATCTAATCCTAACATCGTTTCAGCTACGGTTTTAACAACTGTACTTTCACAGGATGTTTTAGAAGTTGCACCAGACTTTCCAACTACTTATTTCAATCCCGGAGCAGGAGCACCAAGTTTTGATGGAGCAATTGGATTTACAGGTAGAAAACTTCAAGATGATGTAATAGATGTTTCCTTAATATTACTTTTTGGTGGAGAAACCGGAGCTCGTTTTAACGGAGAAGGTGGATTCCCTCAATTAGTTACAGATGGAGTTTCTCTAACTGCAGGGAATATTACTACAAGCTTTCCTTACATAGGAGCGCCAGAATAGATTATATTTAAACCTATAAAAATGCCCTGTAAAAAGGGCTTTTTTGTACCCAATAATACCAGCCATGAAAATCAATTTTATTTTTTTACTAAGTTTTTTTCTGCTAATAAGTTGTAAAGATTCAACTTCGGAAGGGGAACAGGAAAGACAGATCACTAATTCTGAAGATTATAATAATTACCTCGCAATTCAGAAAGTGCGTACAACCTCTCCTTATTTCGAATTATGGAATTCTAAGATTACTGCAGATAGCGTGGAACTACCAAGTTTTACTGCAGTAGCAGGACAATATAATATGTTTTTTGAATCTACCGGAGACATCTCATATCTAAAGAAAGCAGAGCAATCTTTGGAAAAAGCAGTTAACGTTGCCAACTTAGATCAGGAAAAATATTATAGGTCTTTAGCAAGAAATTATATCTCGCAACATAAATTTAAAGAAGCTCTGGTTTATGCCGATTCTGCTGCCCAACTTTCTAAAACGATTCCTGCCACGCAACATTTACTTTTCGATGTACACATGGAATTAGGAAATTATGCAAAAGCAGATAGTATAAAAAAGTTTTTTGCCGATCCAGAGGATTTCGATTATATAATTAGGGCCGCCAAATGGAATGATTATAAAGGAAAATTGGATATGACCCTTATGTTCATGGAAAAAGCAAAAGAAAAGGCTGAAGCTAGTAAAAATAGATCGATGCTATTATGGGTGTATTCTAACATAGCCGACTATTATGGCCATGATGGAAGAATTAAGGACAGTTATGAACACTATCTAAAAACATTGGAAATAGACAGCTCTAACGCATATTCTAAAAAAGGAATTGCATGGATCGCTTATTCTAAAGATAAGAACAGCAAGGAAGCATCGCGAATTATTGATTCGGTTTTAACCGGTCATGTTTCTCCAGATTATTATTTGCTAAAAGCTGAAATAGCAGAATTTGAAAATGATAAGGTTGCGAAGAAAACTGCAATGGATTCTTTTTGGAAATTGGCCAATAATCCGGCATATGGAAATATGTACAATACATATAAAATTGAAGCTTACGCAGAAGATCCGTCGACCACGAAACAAGCGCTGACTCTGGCCGAGCAAGAAATAAAGAATAGGGCGACTCCAGAAACTTACCAATTATTAGCCTTAGCTAATTTAGTTAATGGAAATAACGAAAAGGCTTTAGAAATAATCACTGATCATGTAGCAGATAAAACCTTTGAGCCTACAGCTTTACTTACCATGGCGAAGGTGTATAAGGCTAATATGATGCCTGCTAAAGCCAATGATCTAAAAATGGAATTACTAGAGGCAGCTTATGAATTAGGCCCTGTAAAATTAAGAGAGATCCAATCTCTTTAGCCTTTAAGATGGTTTTTTATGGTATAAAAAAAGCCTCACATTCCTGTGAGGCTTTTTAATTATTTAGTCATTCCTTATTTTTTGATGAACTGCTTGGTTAGCAATTTCTGACCATCATTGATCTCAAGGATATATGCTCCCGCTGATAATTTACTAACATTTAGTTCCATGTCAGATAATTTACCTGCATCTACTTCTTGTCCAATAAAATTCAACATTCTATAAGTTCCTACTCTACTATCGGACATTCTAATATTTAGAATACTTCTTGTAGGGTTTGGATACATATTGAAATCATAGATTGGGTTTTCATTACCTAATTCTATAGCATTTCCTGAACCTGCAAAACTATTAATTGCAGCCCCTCCTATATTCACTGTATAGTCTTCCACTTCTCCATAAGAAAATGTCTCACAAGATGTTTGAGCTGCATTATATTTCATAGAAACTCTCATTCTAGTAGCTCCGGCTAATGCTGAAGTTGGTACTGTAAAAGTACTAGTAAGATTAGCGCTGCTTGAAGAAGAACCGGACACCATTAGTTCTGAAGCATCAAACGTTCCATTCTGGTTATAATCTATCCAGATTTTCCAATATTCTGTGTATGCTGAACCTGAAAATCCAGCGCTAAACAAAATGGTATTCGATCCATAAGGAAGGTTTCCTGTTAAGGCAGTGAAATCTCCATATCCTCCATTAGCTCCAGTTGTATTTGTAATTCCACCAATAGATACATAATCTATATATTCATCAGCAACAGAATTACCTTTAGAAGCACAATATGTTAGGCTATTGCTTAATGTAGTAACGTTTACAACATTACTGGAAGCAGATATGTTTCCGGCAAGATCTTTTGCTTTTACAGAAAATGTGTAAGCAGTGTTAGCTGTTAATCCAGTAACCGCAGAACTAGTTCCTGTTACAGTACCTAGTAAAGTAGCTCCTTGATATACATCGTATCCAGTAACCCCAACATTATCTGTAGAAGCATTCCATGATAAATTGGTAGCACTAGAAGTTGTTCCTGAAGCAGTTAAACTAGTTGGCGCAGTTGGCGCAGTAGTATCTGGAGCTCCCGCTGAAATATTCACTGTATAATCTTCAACTTCCCCATAAGAAAAAGCCTCACAAGATGTTGGTATTCCATTGTATTTCATGGAAACTCTCATTCTCGTTGCTCCATTTAATGCTGAAGTAGCAACCGTAAATGAACCAGAAACGGGAGTCGTTTTTGAAATTGCTTTACTCCAAACTAATTCTCCGGCATCGGTAAAATCACCATTTTGATTATAATCTATCCAAACTGCATATCCTTCATTGTATGAAGTACCAGTCCAGGTTGGAGTAATTGTAATAGTAGCTGAATTACCTTTAGTAAGATCTGTTGAGATAGCAGTAAAATTGCTATATCCATTACCTCCTGTAGAAGTATTGTCAATAGTTCCTAATTGCACTTTGCTTATATATTCATCTGCTACAGAGTTTCCTTTAGAAGCACAATAAGCTACAACTCCATATTCTGCTCCAACACCTACAGCATAAAATGCATTTGTTGTTGCAATTACTTCCGCAGAACCGGCACCATAAAGATCTACTGCGGACTGTATTCCAAAAGTTCTTGCATTTGCAAAGGTGGAATTCGCTGTTAAATAAACACTTTCTACACGGTAAGCGATCTTTGCCGCTTTATCTATACTTATACCGGTTACAGTATAAGAGCTACCAATATCATTTGTTCCAGATTTTCCAATAGCTAATACATAAAACCAATGATTCAATACTCCACTATTGGTGTGAACACCACAGTAATCGTTTGTTTGAGTTGGAGTTCCACATTCTATTACTTTCCAGTTTGTTCCACCATAAGTGTCTGGCTGACCTTCCGCTTTAGGATTGCTCATAGACCTTAAAGCGCTTTTACCTGCTCTTCTCTCGATGTCTTCACCTATTAACCAGGTAGATTTTCCCGGAGCTGCAAAATATTCTACACTTGCTCCCCATATATCTGAAAACCCTTCATTCATCGCTCCTGATTCTTTTTGATAAGCCAGGTTTGCAGTTTTTTCACAAACTGCATGCCCTATTTCGTGTGCTGCAACATCTAAAGATGTAAGAATATCGAAGTTAGTATCGCTACCATCTCCATAAGTCATTACACTACCGTTCCAATAAGCATTGTCATAAGCCACATCAAAGTGAACATAACTTTTGATGGTAGCTCCTAAATTATCAAAACTGTTTCTTCCATGAACTGTAGAAAAATAGTCATAGGTTCTTTCTGCTCCCCAATGTGCATCGAATGCACCATTATCCTTATTAGTATTGTCATATTCTGTAGCAGTCCAATTATTATCGCTATCTGTAAAATTTATAGCAGTATTATAATCGGTTCCTTTCTGCATATTATAAGTCTGTATTCCATTCCCTCTAGTTGCATCAGAAAGGATATAAGAAGATCCACTTATAGATGTTTGTATAGATTGACTTCCACTATATCGAGTAGCTGCAGTTGCAGTTGCAAAAGAAGCTGATATAGATTTTGCATTTTTAGAATTTAATACTTTTGAAACCGCTTTATTTGCATGACTATACTCCCCTAAATGCTTAATGGTGGCATTATAAAACAAGGCCTTACCAGTTTTTGCATCTATATAAAGATCGCCACGACTAACTGGATTTGTAGCATAGATATCAAATTTGTAGGCCAAATGAACTTCCTCTGAAACCTTTTTGTCACCTCGATCATCCATTAATGGAAGTAACACCAGTTCTCCTTCCGGTTTTTTGTAATTCATTTTGGAAGCGCTTGCAGGATTTTCCCATAAGTAAGCAGAAGCACCAATATGCATAGTCGCTTTTTTCAATGCTACAGCTGCAGAAATTGTTGGAGTAGTTGAAATTTTACCAATATTATAGTACTCTCCACTCATGGACTCTAATTTTCCGTTTTTTGAGTGTAAAGAATAAGTTGCGAATTCAACTTTTATACCTTGATGGGACATTTGGAATTTTTCGTGTGAGAAACCAAATTTATCTGCTTCTACATTTACGCTTTTAAATTTCGAGTCATCATTGAGGCCTAATTGTTCTTTGAACAAAATTTGATGATCGCTGGCTTTGTAATTAGCATTTTCATTAAAGACAATAAATGAGGGTCTTCCATTTTCATCAAGAATTTTTTGCTTAACATTTTTTTCGGAATCCTGTGCAAAAGAATTTAAAGCACAAAAAGACAAACCAGCAAATAGGCTGATTTTAAAGAGTAATAGTTTTTTCAAAATAGGTTAATGTTTTTGGTTAGTTTTAGTAAAGTCCACAATGTAAGAATATATTCACAAAAAATCATATTCTTACAAATTTTATATTTAAGATATATAACTCATACCATTTATCCCGAAACCTTGACATATACTGTACTTAATGCGCAAAAAACTAATTTTGTAAAAATTAAAAAATTAAATTTTACAAATCGGAAACAAAAAACGCGCCCATTGGACGCGTTTTTTTGCTTTTTATCGATAAAATTATTAAAGAATCATCTCAGGAATATCTCCTTCAACAACTAATGTGCCCTCTGTGGCTTTTCTAATATCATCAACGCTCACTCCGGGAGCTCTTTCTATTAATTTAAAACCCTTATCTGTAACTTCAATAACTGCCAGTTCGGTCACAATTTTTGTAACACATCCAACTCCGGTTAAAGGCAGGGAACATCTTTTTAGCAATTTAGATTCTCCAGCCCTGTTGGTGTGCATCATGGCCACTATTATATTTTCTGCAGAAGCTACAAGATCCATAGCTCCTCCCATCCCTTTAACCATTTTCCCGGGTATTTTCCAGTTCGCAATATCTCCATTCTCTGAAACTTCCATGGCGCCAAGAATAGTAAGATCTACATGCTTCCCGCGAATCATACCAAAACTCATAGCCGAATCGAAAAAGCTAGCTCCGGGCAAGGCAGTTATCGTTTGTTTTCCTGCATTTATTAGATCTGCATCCTCTTCTCCATCAAATGGAAAAGGCCCCATCCCTAAAATTCCGTTCTCACTTTGAAATTCCACATTAATATCATTTCGTACAAAGTTTGCTACTAAAGTTGGGATTCCAATACCAAGGTTAACATAGTACCCATCCTGAACTTCTTGGGCAATACGCTTTGCGATTCCGTTTTTATCTAATGCCATTATTTTTTAATTTGAATATTTAAAAATTAATTAATTTGAAAATTATTTCTTCTTAGTTGTACTTAATATTTTAGAAATTATTTTCATAATTACTTCTAAATCTGATATCATAATTTTCTGTGGATTTGGAAGGAATTCAGATTTAGAACATAATTCCAACCAATAATCAGTTTCTTCTGCTTCTTTTGCAGCTATCTTGAATTTGTGAATAAAATCTGCGGGGCTTTCTGCATTTTGAGCCTCACGAACATTGGCCCCTATAGAAGTACCGCTTTTGAACAATTGGGTAGCCATTTCATATTTACGCTCTAATTTCAATTGCTCAGTAAAAGAAATTATATCTAAAGAGAAATTAAAAGATCTTTCCACAATAATATTTTCTCTGTCGTTTCTCAAAATTCAAATTTTCAAATTAGCATATCATCAAATTATTTTGAGCGAACCGTTCGTTGTTCAATTCTCTTTTCGTAGTTCTTTCCTTCAAAGATTCTTTGTACAAATATCCCTGGAATATGAATTTGATTAGGATCCAATTCTCCCGGCTTCACCAACTCCTCTACCTCAGCAACTGTTATAGTCGCAGCTCCACACATTAGAGGATTAAAATTTCTCGCGGTACCTTTAAAAATAAGATTTCCAGCTTCATCACCTTTCCAGGCTTTCACAAAAGCAAAGTCTGCTTTATAGGCATATTCCAGAACATGCATTTTACCATCGAACTCACGAGTTTCCTTTCCTTCAGCAACCTCGGTTCCAAAACCGGCAGGAGTATAAATAGCAGGAAACCCTTGCTGAGCGGCTTGGCATTTTGCAGCTAATGTGCCTTGAGGAGTTAACTCTACATCCAGTTCCCCACTTAGCATTTGCCTTTCGAATTCAGCATTCTCTCCCACATACGAGGAGATCATTTTCTTAATTTGTTTTTTATGTAGCAGCAATCCAAGGCCAAAATCATCTACTCCCGCATTATTGGAAATACAGGTAAGGTCCTTGATATTGAGTTTTACTAATTCTGAAATTGAATTTTCCGGAATACCGCTAAGTCCAAATCCACCTAGCATCATTGTCATCCCGTCCTTTACACCTTCCAGTGCTTCCTGAACGTTCTTTACAGTTTTTTTGATCATTGAAATTTCGTTTGCGGAAATTTACAAAAAGTTTGATCTTACTACAACGATTTCAAAGTTTGAATTTAAATATCCGAATTTTAGGGTTGAATAATTATGAAATGTCTTTAGGCAGTATGGAATAGTAGAATAATGGCACATCTTACAATTGCCAGATGTGCCATATAATTTTCAAGTTTTCACTTTAATATTCTTCTAAAGATTAAAGTCTAGAAATCCAATTCGTCCGGGATGGTTTGAGAATCATTTTTTCCCCGTTTATAGTTATCGCAATTAATTTCTATCGATAAGTTTTCTGGTCTTGGAAAGGCACCGCTGGAAATTCCCAGATCCTTTTCAGAATAAACATCTTTCATATACATTCCCCAAATTGGTAAGGCCATGGTAGCACCTTGCCCATAAGTTACAGTTGGAAAATGAACTGCACGATCTTCACCACCTACCCAAACTCCTGTCACCAAATTAGGCACCATTCCCATAAACCAACCATCACTCTGGTTTTGTGTAGTTCCAGTTTTTCCTGCTATTGGGTTCTTAAAATTGTATGGGTATCCTGTAACCGCTCTTTGGTAAGCAATGGATCCGCCAGCACTTGTTCCTCGTAATCTTGTCCCAGAGCCTCCTTGAGTTACTCCTTCCATCAGATTTACTGTTACATAGGCAGTCTCCTTACTTAAAACATCTTTAGTGTCTGGCACATGCTGATAAAGTACCGTACCATTCTTATCTTCAATTCTATTTACAATCACAGGTTTTACATAAACACCCTCGTTTACAAAGGTGCTGTAAGCCGAAACCATCTCGAATACACTCATATCGGCAGTTCCTAAGGCGATAGATGGTACTGCAGGAATATCTCTAGTATCCACCCCCAATTTATCCAACAATTCAATTACTGGTCTTGGACCGGTTTGAGCGATCAATCTTGCCGAGATAGTGTTAACCGAATGAGCAAGAGCACTCTTAAGGGTCATCATGCCCTCATATTTATTGTCTGAATTTCTAGGAGACCAATCATTTTGTGCCCCCATTTTACCAGCCTCAATTGTAAAATGATTTCTGGGTAAAGTATCACAAGGCGAAAGTTTTAACTGATCTATGGCGGTAGCATATACAAAAGGTTTGAAAGTAGAACCTACTTGCCTTTTGGACTGCTGAACGTGTTCATATTTAAAACTTTTAAAGTCAATTCCGCCTACCCATGCTTTAACCTCTCCTGTTTGTGGAGTCATAGACATCATTCCGGCTTGTAAGAAGGATTTGTAATATAATATAGAATCTTTTGGGGTCATAATGGTATCTCTTGTTCCTTTCCAACTAAATACCCTCATCTCCGTTTTCTCATCGAAAGATTTTAATATCTCCTCCTTAGATTTTCCTTGCTTTTCCATTTTATGCCATCTTTCTGACACTCGCATGGCATTTTTCACGATTGAAGCAACCTCCTCTTCATCTATATCTCTAAAAGGAGCTGTTTTATTGTCTTTGTTCTGTCTGTCGAATTCCTTCTGAAGATTCGCCATATGTTTAGCCACGGCCGATTCAGCGAATTCTTGCATCCTTGAATCTATACTAGTAGAGATCCTCAAACCATCTCTATATATATTATAATTAGTTCCGTCTGGTTTGGGGTTTTTTTTAATCCAATCCTTCATAAAACCTTGCAGATATACTCTAAAATAAGTGGCAATCCCTTCATCATGACCCTGTGGCGTGAAAATGATCTTCATTGGGATCTGTTGAAGAGAATCTTTTTCTTCTCTTGTTAGAAACCCATTTTTTTCCATTTGCTTAAAAACCTGATTTCTTCTTTGCTCAACTAGTTCTGGTCTTCTCACGGGATTGTAAAGTGCAGAGTTCTTCAGCATCGCAACCAATACTGCAGACTCTTGCAGGGTAAGGTCTTTTGCCTCTTTATCGAAGTAGATTTTTGAAGCAGAACGTATTCCAACTGCCTGATAGATAAAATCGTACTTATTAAAGTACATCGTAATAATTTCTTCCTTGGTATACTGCCGTTCCAAACGGATAGCGATGATATATTCCTTGAACTTCTGAACCACCCTTCCAACGAAATTTTGAGAAACATCCTCTGTAAATAATAATTTTGCTAATTGCTGCGTAATGGTACTTGCACCGCCACGAGTTCCCAAAAACACTGCAGCCCTTAAAGTTCCTCGAGCATCTATTCCTGAATGCTGATAATAACGCTCATCTTCAGTAGCAACAAGCGCTTGTATTAAATGATCTGGAAGATCATCATATTTGATGGGAGTTCTATTCTCGCTGTAATATTTCCCCAGCGTTTCTCCATCAGAAGAAAATATTTCTGTCGCCAAATTGGTTTCAGGATTTTCTAACTCTTCGAATCTAGGCATTTTCCCAAAAGCGCCCCATCCCGCAAGTAAGAACAACATAATAATCAATAAATTCCTGCTCCAAAAAGTGTCCAGAAACCAATTATATATTTTCTGAAACTAGTGGACTTTTTAGAGTTCTTAGGGGTTGATTTTTTTGAAGGGTTTGCCATGGGTGCCGTTACATTAATTGTGGATCTTTTCTATACGAAAACCTATTTCTGTGATCCCTTTAAGATTTTCTATTCCTTTTTCGTTTCCATTCTTACGCATAGCATGTTGAATGGAAACCTTATACTTTCCAGACTCTGGAAACTGAACTTTTTCCTTATACCAAAGTTTATTTTCCTTTACATCTCCAAATCCTGTTCCTAACCATTCTCCACTTGGAGCAGCCATTTCATATTCTAAGGTATCTGTGATCACCTTGCCTTGCGGAAACTGGATCTCCGAGATTAAGAACAAGTTACTATAATCGAAATCGTTACTATTTCTAACATTGAAAAACAGATTATAGCTTTGTATTGTATCTATGTTTTGAAGTTTAAACGTTAGAATTGAATCTTTATTCCATTGATTAGGCAGACTTTTATATTCGTCGAACACCCTGTCTTTATCACAGGATACAAATATAGTAGCAAGAAATAGAATCAATAATAACGATCTAGGCATTATTGGAAGGTTTTCCTTTTTTACGTTTATTTTTTCTGCGTTTCTTATTGTTACTTGACTTTGGAGTATCAAATCTCGTTAAACTATCCTGTCCAACAACATTGGTATAGTCTGTTTTTGATGCTTTTTCAACTTCCACTAAAACTTCATATTCCTCTAAGCTACTAATAGTCTCTTTTGCAATATTTGCTTGTACAATTTTAGAAGCTTGTTCAGCAGTTAATTTATGCCAGTTCATCCATTCTCCTTCGTAGGCATACCATAATACCCCTTGGAAAATATCGATTTTTTGACAAACCGCTGTTCCTTTTTTAGTGAACAGTTTAGTATCTGTCTTCGGAAAATCTTTTAAAGCATCTAAATAAGTATCCAGCTCATAATTTAAACAACATTTCAACTTTCCGCATTGACCCGCTAATTTTTGAGGATTCAATGATAATTGCTGATATCTAGCTGCGGAAGTATTTACCGATCTAAAATCTGTTAACCATGTAGAACAACATAATTCTCTACCACAAGAGCCAATACCACCTAATCTAGCTGCTTCCTGGCGGAATCCAATTTGACGCATTTCTATACGCGTATTGAACTCTCTTGCAAATTCTTTTATAAGTTGACGAAAATCCACGCGCTCTTCAGCCGTATAATAAAAAGTGGCTTTAGAACCATCCCCCTGAAATTCTATATCACTAATTTTCATGCGAAGATCTAGCCTAATGGCTATTTCTCTGGCACGAACCTTCATTTTGTCTTCTTTATCTCTTGCTTCCTGCCAAACATCTATATCTCTTTGGGAAGCTTTTCTATATACCTTAAGTACTTCTTCACTATCTTCTTTAACCTTCTTCTTTTTCATTTGAACTCTCACCAATTCTCCGGTAAGTGTTACAATTCCAACATCATGACCTGGTGAAGCTTCTGTAGCTACTACATCTCCAATGCTTAAAGTTAAATTTTCGGGATTATGAAAAAACTGCTTTCTACCATTTTTAAATCGAATCTCAACACAATTAAATGGCTCTACCCCATTTGGTAAAGACATATTGGCAAGCCAATCAAAAACAGTTAATTTATTACATCCATCTGAACCACAGGTTCCATTATTTTTACATCCTTTAGGCTGACCATCTTTCCCGGTCGAGCAACTACTACATCCCATACTATATATATTGAAAATCCTAACAATACTAGGCTTGTTGGATTTGGAGTTATTATTAATTCTCAAAAAGTAAATATACCAATATTTATTGGTACCCGGAGATTTCCCCCAGATTACTTAAAGCTTGTATTTTAACACTTCAGATCTTCCTTTTTTAAAGATCTTGTTACTATTTGGAATCCCTTTTCTTAATGCTTTTTGCTCTTCAAAAGGGAGTGCATTTATGTCCTTACAAGAGTTAGAACAACAAGTGTCCATTACTTTTGAACAACCCTCACACTGGATAAATAGCAAGTGACAGGCTTCGTTCGCACAGTTCACATGGGTATCGCAGGATTTTCCGCATTGATGGCAATGAGAGATTACTTCATCTGTAATTCGCTCTCCTCTTCTATGATCGAATACGAAGTTCATTCCAACGAATTTATTCTCGATTGCCAGATTTTCAACTTGCCTAGCATATTCTATGATTCCGCCTTCCAGCTGAAACACCTTTTTAAACCCTTTGTGTTTGTAATAAGCGCTCGCCTTTTCACATCGAATCCCTCCGGTACAATACATTACCAGATTCTTGTCTTCTTTATGCTCTTTTAGATCTTCTTCAATGATCGATAAAGAATCCCGAAAAGTATCAACATCGGGTGTAATAGCTCCTTTAAAATGACCTATTTCACTTTCATAATGATTCCTCATATCCACCAAAATGGTGTTGGGATCATTCAACAGATCATTAAATTTTTCAGCATCTACATGCACCCCTTTATTGGTAACATCAAAACTTTCATCCTCCAAACCATCTGCAACAATTTTGTCCCGAACCTTTACTTTGAGCTTTAAAAAAGACTTAAGATCATGTTCTATTGCGATATTTAGGCGAATGTTTTCAAGGAAATAAATACTGTCCAGGAAATTTTTGAATTCATCAAATCTTTTGGCAGGAACAGAAAGTTGTGCGTTAATACCTTCCTGAGCAACATAAATCCTACCAAGGACCTCCATTGCATCCCAGGCAAGAAAAAGATAATTTCTAAATAATTTTGGATTGCCAATTTTGGCGTATGCGTAAAAAGAAAGTGTTAACCGGTCTTCTCCGGCTTCCTCTATAAGAGTGGCCCTTTCCTTCGCGCTTAGTTTATTGTACAGTTGCATGCTATACTAATATTTTAAGGTTAAAGAATATTTTTTTGCAAAGATAAACCTTTAATTCCAAGCACAAAAAAATGCCTTGAAATTCGTTTTCAAGGCATTTTTTCTGAATGGCTAATTCGTTATTTATTATTTTAAATTTTTCGTTAAAACAATCAAATAACGTTATCCACCATCAATTCTAATATTTCCAATACTAACAATGGAAACATCAGAATCAACTCCATTCAATATTAAATTTATTTTTAGAAAACGCATATTACCTGGTTTTACTATTAATAAGATGCAGATAACCCAAAAAGGTTGCGTGTTAAAATTGTAGTGAAGAAAAACTTATGCTATTTTAGCGGCACGCATTTAAAAAAGAAGAAATGAGCAACGATAAAGAAAAAGAAAAAGAAGCAAAGTTAAAAGCATTGAAGCTTACCCTAGATAAGATGGATAAAACTTACGGTAAGGGTACTGTTATGAAAATGGGTGATCAAGCGGTTTCAGATGTAGAAACGATCTCTACAGGATCACTAGGCTTAAATGTTGCTCTAGGTGTTGGCGGATATCCAAGAGGTAGAGTAGTTGAGATTTACGGACCTGAATCGTCAGGTAAAACCACACTTACACTTCATGCCATAGCTGAAGCTCAAAAAGCTGGAGGAATAGCTGCATTTATTGATGCAGAACATGCCTTTGATAGATACTACGCTGGAAATCTTGGGGTAGATCTTGAAAATTTAATTATTTCTCAGCCCGATAACGGAGAACAAGCACTTGAAATAACCGATAATTTAATTCGATCTGGTGCGATAGATATTATTGTAATTGATTCTGTAGCCGCATTGACTCCTAAAAGTGAGATCGAAGGGGAAATGGGAGATTCCAAAATGGGATTACATGCTAGGTTAATGTCTCAGGCATTAAGGAAACTTACAGCAAGTATTAGTAAAACAAATTGTACCGTAATTTTCATTAATCAACTTCGAGAAAAAATTGGAGTGATGTTCGGAAATCCGGAAACAACTACTGGTGGAAATGCTCTTAAATTTTATGCTTCCGTAAGATTGGATATTAGAAGATCCACTCAAATAAAAGACAGCAACAGTAACGTAATGGGTAATAAAACTCGTGTGAAGGTTGTAAAAAACAAAGTTGCACCACCTTTTAGAATGGCTGAGTTTGATATTATGTACGGAGAAGGAATTTCTAAAATTGGAGAAATCATAGATATTGGAGTAGATTATGAGATCATTAAAAAAAGTGGATCATGGTTTAGCTACGAAGACACTAAGCTTGGACAGGGTCGTGATGCTGTTAAAGCAATCCTTAAAGACAATCCAGATCTAATGGATGAACTGGAAGAAAAAATCACCAAGGCAATTAAAATAGCTAAGGAGGAATAATATATTTTTTAAGATGTTTTTAATTAAATCCCGCAATTGCGGGATTTTTTCATGTTTATACGCAACCTTTTAGTTAAATATGTATCTGTAAATACAGAGCCTACAGGTTTGTGCTTTTGCGAATTTTAGATTATTCTCATTTATACTTATATCGCAGTTAATTTAAATTGTGGTTTAGAAGATGGTGATCCATGATTTTTAAGTTTAGACCTACAGAATCTAACTCCCAGAACGTTTATGATCTGGGCAAACCTAAAAGTTTGATGTTCTTTTTAAAAAATTACAGGATGTTATTGTTTTTTTTAAGATTTAGTGTTCCCAACGATCTCCGGTTTTATAGTTAGCTATAAACGGCTATTTTTCAGTTAATAAGTGTTTTCGATTGAAAACGGAATACAGGGATCATATAAATTATTTATGTTGTAGAACTAAGGGATTTTTTTATCTTTAAGTTCTGGTCGGGGAAATCTTTAGTAGGTGAAGATGGTTTTTTTAATTAAAAACTCCCATTACCTCGCCAGAAATTAATATTAACAAAATTTACACTGGCTTTTGAGTTTAAAACTACTCATACATAACTGTAAAAAACAGGATATAAAAGCACAGGAACAATTGTATAAGCTTTACGCTAATAAATTGTTTGCTGTTTGCTTAAAATATTCCAATAGCTATCAGCAGGCTGAAGATAACCTGCAAGATGGTTTTATGATAATATTCGATAAAATTAATCAGTATCAAGATAAGGGTTCATTTGAAGGCTGGATGAAGCGAATCATGGTTAATAATACACTTCAGAAATATAGAAAACAGACTGTTTTTGAAATTGTTAATGAAGAACATTTAAAAGAACCAGAAGTTGAAATAGATGATGAAACAGTTTCAGTAGATTTTTTATTAAAGATCATACAGGAATTACCGGATAGATATAGACAGGTTTTTAATTTTTACGCACTGGATGGATATTCACACAAGGAGATTGCCGACAGGCTACAAATATCTATTGGTACGTCTAAATCTAATTTGTCGAGAGCAAGAATTATATTAAAAGAAAAGATTGAGGCCAGCCAAGTTATGGCGGTGGCCCAGTCTTATTAAGAATGGAAGAAAGAAAGCACATAGATAGAATTTATCAAGAGAAATTTAAAGATTTCGAAGCTACTCCGCGCGATGTGGTGTGGGATTCTATTTCCTCACGATTAAAAGAAAACAAAAGGAAAAGACGAGTTCTTCCTTTGTGGTATAAAATGGCTGGAGTTGCTGCGTTATTTGCTCTGTTTATAAACTATGCCAGTGGTTTATTTAAAAATCCAACAACCAATTCTCCAACCTTATCTTCGCTTGTAGAGGACGATTCTTTAAATATTAGTTTAGCTTCTCAGCAATACACTCAAAACATGATAAGGTCTTCTATTATTCTTAAGGCTATCATGCGGGACACCAATACTAAGGAAGCAGACGAATCTACTGGGCAGATTAATATTGTAGGTTCTAAATCTAATTCCGGGAGAGATCTAAAAGTTATTTCTCTAGCTAATTCAGATAAATTTACATTTAGTGATTATAACAACACTGTTGTACATGTGTCGCCTAGCGGAAAAGAAGAAAATGTAACTTCCTCTAATAACAAGAAAGAATTACCTCTTCCGATTGCTGCAGATGAAGAGACCCTAGCCGAAGCCACTAATCCATTGAAAAAACTCCGAGTTTCTACAATGGCCGCTCCTATCTATTATGATAATTTTGGAAGTGGAACATCTATAGATTCTCAATTTGAAAACAATGCCAGTAGTGGTGAGATTTCAATCTCTTACGGTATTAATTTAGCTTATCAAATCTCTGAAAAGATCATGATTAGATCTGGTGTGAGTAAGGTAGATTTAAGTTATAACACTAAAAATATTGCCTATACTTCAGCTATTGCTTCAACTGGCTTGAGTGGGATAAATTATTCTGATGGTAACATTCCTAATTACAGCATCGAGAATAGAACCGTTCATCAATTCAGTAATTTAACAGCATCTGCAGAGTTTAATCGTGCAAGTTTAGCTTCCCCAACCGCAGGTTATTTAAATCAGAAATTAGGCTTTATTGAAGTGCCTTTGGAAATAGAATATATTATAATCGATAAAAAAATCGGATTAAATATTATAGGTGGAGGAAGTACCTTATTTCTTAACGACAATATGATATCTCTTAAATCCACCGACTTCTCTACCAATCTTGGAGAGGCTAATAACTTAAACAATATCAGTTTTAGTACAAACCTTGGAGTTGGAATAGATTATAATATTTCACCACAATTTGAATTGAACCTTGAGCCAATTTTCAAGTACCAATTAAACACCTTCAGTAAAACCACAGGTAATGTAAACCCTTATTACTTCGGGGTATATTCAGGATTTAGTTTTAAATTCTAACTACTGCACAGAAGGATTTCTTAATTCGTGAAGAATCGTCTCATAAGCCACTTTTTTTAGTTCCCTTTTTTCCTCTTGCTTCATGTTAATGGTAGGAATTACTTCATGCACTTTGGCTCTCATAATACCGGGACTTCCCGAAAAGAAAGTATAAGAAAAGCGCTTTTTATTATCGTGAAATGTAATTGGCACAATAGGAATTTGATGATCTATCGCCAATCTAAAGGCACCATCTTTAAATGCCACTAATTCTCTTGATTTATCATCTGGAACTCCACCCTCAGGAAAAATACAAATACTGTTTCCCTGATTTAACCTTCGTTGAGCTTCTTTAAATACGCGCAATCTGCTTTGTTGGCTCCCCCTATCTACAACTATACATGTGCGTTTGTAGAAAAAACCAAATAAAGGAATTTTAGTGAGCTCTTTTTTTCCAACGAAAATAAAAGGATGATCTATAACCGCAAGCATCATCATAATATCTATAATCGAAGAATGATTCGCTACAAACATATAACTGCCACCCTTGGTCAAGTTTGCAGCGTTCAGCTTTTTCGGAATAAAACCCATTCCATATAAAATAGATTTCGCCCAAATCCTGGTACAATAGAAATACTGGGGATAAAATTTTTCAGAAGAAGAAAAAACCATTAAAAAAGGGAGCATAACAATAATAGGAAGGCCCATTAAAACATAGAACCAAATCCTCCAAAGTGCTATTAAACCAGATTTTAATATATTCATAGTTGCCAAAAATACTAAAATGAATTAAGCGAATTCAACAAAAGAAGTACCTTTGTGAAAATTTAAAAAATTCTATGGCAAGAATACTTACCGGTGTACAAAGTACGGGAACCCCACACTTAGGAAATTTACTTGGAGCAATAATTCCAGCTATAGAGATGGCAAATAAGCCTGAAAATGAATCCTTTCTATTTATAGCCAATCTACATTCGCTTACCCAAATTAAAGATGCAACTGTCCTAAAAGAGAACACCTATTCTACTGCGGCAACGTGGCTGGCATTTGGACTGGATATTGAAAAGACGGTTTTCTATAGACAAAGTGATATCCCTCAGGTTACCGAACTTTCCTGGTACTTAAGCTGTTTCTTTCCGTACCAACGATTAACACTGGCGCACTCCTTTAAGGACAAAGCTGATAGATTAGAGGATGTAAACTCCGGTTTATTCTCCTATCCAATGCTAATGGCTGCAGATATTCTTTTATATGATGCGGAAATAGTTCCTGTTGGAAAAGATCAGTTACAACATATAGAAATGACAAGGGATGTGGCTTCCAGATTTCATGCCCAAATGGGTGAAACCTTTGTAATGCCTGAAGCTAAGGTGGAAGAACATACTATGTATATTCCTGGAACCGATGGTGCTAAAATGAGTAAGTCTAAGGATAACGTTATCAACCTTTTCTTGGCAGATAAGCAACTAAGAAAGCAGATCATGGGCATCCAAACTGATAGCACTCCCATGGAAGACCCCAAGGATCCAGATACGTGCAATGTATTTGCAATATTTAAATTACTAGGTGACAAAACACAAGTAGAAGAATTGAGACAAAAATATGTTGCTGGGAATTTCGGGTATGGTCATGCAAAACAAGCATTATATGAACTTATTATAGATAAGTATGCTGTAGAACGCGAAAAGTATACTTATTACATAAATAATTTATCTGAGATAGATGCTGCTTTAGATAAAGGAGCTGCAAAAGCTAAAGCTGTAGCAAATGTGGTTCTGGAAAAAGTAAGAACGAAATTGGGGTATTAAATAACCTCGAACAATTTACCGGGAAGTGGGCGAATTGCGCCTTTTAGCTCCATTTCCAATAAAATGCCTGCTGCCTTATAAGTGGGCAT
>JAGXIJ010000058.1 GCA_024635675.1 Gillisia sp. | reverse complement strand
AGAATGAAAGTAGATTAGGGACGGGTTTCCTTTTATATTTATTATTTTCGCAACTATTAGTTATAATTAAAGACAAAAACACGATTAAATGAGTGATATAGCAGAAAAGTTTGGCATTAAACAGGCCTTGAAAGATCTAGGGATTAAAGATATAAACGAAGGAACTTCTACCGGAGCAGAATTTTTTGGAAGTGGTGAAATTATTGAATCTTATTCTCCTGTAGATGGTTCTTTGATAGGGAAAGTGAGAAGTACCACTAAAGAAGATTATGAGAAAGTGATGACTGCTGCTACCGAAGGTTTTAAAAGCTGGAGAACAATGCCTGCACCATTACGTGGAGAAATAGTTAGAAAATTTAATGAAGAGTTACGCCGCTTAAAAGAACCACTTGGAAAATTGGTTTCTTATGAAATGGGTAAATCTTATCAAGAAGGTTTAGGAGAGGTTCAGGAAATGATAGATATCTGTGATTTCGCGGTTGGATTATCCAGACAATTGCACGGACTTACCATGCATTCTGAACGTCCAGGACATAGAATGTACGAACAATACCATCCACTTGGAGTAGTTGGAGTTATTTCGGCTTTTAACTTTCCAGTAGCAGTTTGGTCTTGGAATACAGCTTTGGCTTGGGTATGTGGAGATGCTTGTGTTTGGAAAGGATCTGAAAAAACACCAATCACCTCTGTAGCTTGTCAAAAAATAGCTGCAAGAGTATTTGAAGAAAATAATGTGCCAGCAGGAATTTCTTGTCTGGTTACAGGAGATTATAAAGTAGGGGAAATGATGTCTACAGATACTCGTATCCCACTTATCTCTGCAACCGGTTCAACCAGAATGGGTAAGATCGTAGCTACTAAAGTTGCACAACGTCTTGGAAAATCTTTATTGGAATTAGGAGGGAACAATGCAATTATTGTGACTCCGGATGCCGATATTAAAATGACCGTTATTGGTGCTGTATTTGGTGCCGTGGGAACTGCAGGCCAACGTTGTACTTCTACCAGAAGACTTATTATACACGATTCTATTTACGATAAAGTGAAAGAAGCTATAGTTTCTGCATACAAGCAACTGCGTATTGGAAATCCTTTAGATGAAAATAATCATGTAGGGCCACTAATAGATAAAGATGCAGTGAAAAATTACCAGAACGCTTTGACTAAAGTTGTTGAAGAAGGTGGGAAAATTATTGTTGAAGGTGGAGTATTAGAAGGTAAAGGCTACGAAAGTGGTTGTTACGTGAAGCCTGCCATTGCTGAAGCTGAAAATTCTTACGAGATCGTTCAACACGAAACTTTTGCTCCTGTATTATACATGATGAAATATTCTGGAACTGTTGAAGACGCATTGGAAGTACAAAATGGAGTGAAGCAAGGACTTTCTTCTGCGATTATGACCAACAACTTAAGAGAAGCTGAACACTTCTTATCTGTTAACGGATCTGACTGTGGAATTTCTAATGTGAATATTGGAACCAGTGGAGCTGAAATTGGTGGAGCCTTTGGAGGTGAAAAAGAAACCGGTGGTGGCCGTGAGTCTGGATCTGATGCATGGAAAGTGTATATGAGAAGACAAACCACTACAATTAATTACACTACGGAATTGCCACTTTCTCAAGGGATAAAGTTCAATTTGTAGAATTAAATAGTTCAAAATAATTTTAAAAAAACCGTCCTGAAAAGGGCGGTTTTTTTGTTTTATGACTTTATTGGCCATATCCAGACTTCGACAGGCTCAGTCTGACAAAGCTACTTACATGTCAGGCTGAGCTTGTCGAAGCCCTAACAAGGACAAATTGAGTCATGTGAATGCAGCTGTCGAAGTCCCTTATGGATAAGCTGAGTTATTTGAATGCACTTATAAAAGCCCTAAGAGGAGTAAAATGAGTCATGTTTAAAAGCCAGTCGAAACCTTGTTCTAAATCGAAATGATCTCGGAATCCTGTAAAAGTTCTTCTTGTCTAAATTTTAAAATGACTTGTGCGATGGCAATTACATCTTTCTCGCAATAAGTAACAATTCTATCGATATTTCCTTCTTCATAGTAAACATCGCGAACTTGAGAACCATCGATATCGTCTTTTGGAGTTTGGATCCCCAAGACGTTGGTAAGTAGTTTTAAGGAGGTGTAATGCTTATAATCGCCGAATTTCCATAATTCTAAAGTATCTAAATGTGGCACTTCCCATGGTTTTTTTCCGAAGAGATCTAATTTAGAGGGTAACGGAAGATTATGGATGAGCATTCTTCTGGCTAAAAAAGGAAAATCGAATTCCTTCCCGTTATGTGCACAAAGAATATGTTGAGGTTTATAAAAGTGAGTGTTCAATAAATTAGAAAAATCCTGTAATAATTTCGATTCTTCTCCCTTAAAAGATGTGATCCTGAAGGCCCTTTTTCCTTCCTTTAATGTAAAATAACCTACAGAAATACAAGCAATTTTACCGAATTCGGCCCAAATTCCTGCACGATCATAAAATTCTTCTGCAGTAAAATCTTCTTTGCGCTGATATTTGGATTTATCGTCCCAAAGCTTCTGTTTCACTTCAGCTAAATCTGAATACGTTTTTTCTTCCGGAACTGTTTCTATATCTAAAAACAGAACGTTTTCAAGATTTAAATTTCGAATCATGGGCTAACATTTTATAGGTTTCATCAATATAAATAAAGAAATCTTTTGCGTGTTTTTCACCCTCTTCTCTCGGAATCATTTTATGTCCTAACCGAACAATTATAAGGTCGTCTTCAGGAATTACGATCACATATTGGCCTAATATTCCTCGCATACAGAAAATTTCCTTTCCATTAAAATCACTCAGCCAAAACCCATAGCCATATTGAGGAGATTCCTCAAACCTTGCTTTTGTAACAATCTCTACAAATTTGGGATCTAAAAGTGGTTCCCCATTCCATTTCCCGTTGTCCTTAAAGAGTTTGCCGAATCTGGCAAAATCCCTGGCATTGGAGGCAATACAGCAATAGGCCTTTTCCATTCCACTTTCCTCACTATCCAATTGCCATAGCGCATCATCAGCCATTCCTAATGGTTTCCAGAAACTTTCACTTAGATAGGTGGCTAGATCTTTTCCTATAGCTTTTTCGATTACCATTCCTAAAAGAATAGTATTTCCACTTAGGTATTTAAAAGATCGTCCTGGTTCTTCAATCACCTTTAAATTCAAGGCCTCTTTTCTAATATCGTTCCCAAAATATGCTTTGGCTGTTTGGGAAAAGGGATTGTAATAATCCTCATCCCAATTCAATCCGGAAGACATAGAGGCAAGATCTCCAACGGTTAAATTTCCATGTTTACTCTTGGTGAATTCCGTTAAAAAATCTCCTACCGGTTGATCTAAACTTTTTATATACCCATCTCCAATTGCTTTTCCTAATAATCCTACCGTGATAGACTTTGCCATGGAAAAGGAGTTTGTTTTGGAATCCGGGCCATAATTTTCAGCGTAATTTTCGTACCAAATACTGTCATTTTTAAAAATCACAAAGGCAACAGTTCCCAAGTCTTTATTGGTTTTCTGTAGTCTTTTTGTAGGGGTAGCAATATTATAATCCTTGCTTAAAGGCCATTCAACAACGTTTTTTCCAGATTTAATAACGCGGTTCTCAAATTCAGGATAGTCATCTATGTATGCGGTATTGTGCCCTTGAAAATAGACAACCTGAATTCCTTTTAAGATATAATCGTAATCGAAGGTAAACAAGAGAATTACCACCAAAAGAATAGTTGCCAAAAACCCTCCGATAATTTTTAAGAGTAACTTCATAGTTATTAAAATTAGGGCTTTTTGTTAGAAGAGAAAACTTTAAAAAAGTTCTTGTTGAATTGGGGGATTTTCAAAATCCAATAACCATTTTTTTCGCCACAGCCCTCCTGCGTATCCAGTTAAAGAACCATCGCTTCCAATCACCCTATGGCAAGGAGTTACAATCCATAATGGGTTTTTCCCGTTTGCTGCCGCAACAGCTCGAATAGCCTTTACATTTCCAAGCTCTTTGGAAAGTTGTAAATAAGATCGGGTTTCCCCAAAAGGTATTTTATTTAAAGCTGCCCATACTTCCTTCTGAAAATTTGTTCCGGAAGGATTCATTTTAAAAGTAAAATTCTTTAGTTCCCCTGAAAAATATGCTGCCAATTCATTTGCTGCATCCTCTAATTCTGCAGGTATTTCTAACGGCAGAAACTCCTCTTGATCTAAAATTTCAATTTTGCTAATTCCATTTTTATCCCCAGATATTACAGCAATCCCAAGGGGAGTTTTAAGTGAGATCGTCATTCTTTGTAGATTTTGTTTCTGAATCATTTTGCTGAATAAGACCAAGTTTTTTAGCTCGCTTTTCCCAGTTTTGACGAGCCAAGAGTTGCATATCTTCTATATGATCGCTCTCATCCATGATTTCAAGTCCTAAGAGCGTTTCAATTATGTCTTCCATTGTTACTAATCCAATAGTATTTCCAAATTCATCGGCTACTATTGATATATGTGCTTTACGTTTAATAAAAATCTCAAAAAGCTCTGGAATCGGGGTATTCCGATCTGTGATAAAAACCTCTCTTTTTAAGATGCTTAGAGGTTGCTGGCCTTTTTCGTCTATAATTTCCTCAAGAATATCATCTTTGAGCACGAATCCGGAGATATTATTGGGCTTATCCTTATAAACAGGAATTCTGGAGAATTTTAAATTTTTATGAGTTTGGTGAAATTCTTCAATGGTTATAGATTCATCTTCAATGGTAGCTACTGTAAATGGCGTCATTACATCCTTAGCCATAACCGATTTAAACACAAGCAGGTTTTTGATTACAGTTGTTTCATTTTCTTCAAAAAAACCTTCTTCTTCAGCGGCATCAGTAATTGCCAAAAACTCTTCTCTACTCATGGTACTTACATGTGCCGAATTGCCTATTAATTTGGTGGTGAGCAACATCAGCCACAGTATTCCGGTATATTTCAATGGAAATAGTAAAATCTTTAAAATTATAGCTGTAAATTTCCCAAGCGATTGCCAATAAGTTGCTCCAATTGTTTTGGGTATTATTTCTGAAAGAATCAGGATTGCCAGGGTCATAATAGCAGATACGATCCCTACGGAATTTCCTCCGCCGCCAAAAACTTTCTCTGCTTGTACTCCTACTAGAATTGCTCCAACGGTATGAGCAATAGTGTTTACAGTTAGAATAGCGATGAGAGGTTTGTCAATATTTTGTTTGAAATGCTTTAGCGTGTTTGCATAGGCTTTCCCTTCCCTTTTTTTAACGCGAATATAGGTTGGAGTGATGCTAAGTAAAACCGCTTCTAGAATAGAGCATAAAAATGAAAAGAAAATTGCCAAAACAGCATAAAGAATAAGTAATTCCATAGTTCGATTTCATTTTAGAACTCTAAATTAAGAATTCTTTCATATAATTTGGAGGAGGGAGAGTGGAGATCCTAAAAAAATCATGCTGCTAAAAGAAAATCTCTCAGCAGCATGATCAAAAAATCTAACAATAAAAATTTAAGCAGACAAGCTCTTCCGGATCAAATTATCCCATTTATTAGCTATAAATAGCTGTGCATCGGCATCCATGCTATCATTATCGTCTTCGTCATAAAAAATCACTTCCTTCATTTTTTCTTTGGAATTGTTCTTTAATAATTCCAAACCTATGTGAGTTAAGGCCATTTTACTTTTATTTCCAACTTTTTGCTGGTGCCCGGATTTGGACACTAAACTCTGACCAACATTTTTAAGATCGATCACTTCATATTTTGTGTGATCTTTTGGATCTATAACCAGAAATTTCTTAGAGTTGCTGTCTAGACCTAAAAGTAAAGAGTTTGTAACTTCAATTTGATCCATCTTCATGTGATGTTTAGCGGCCAAATTGTTTAATAGTTTTAAAGTTTTTTTCTCTTTAGCAGCATGAGCTATGATCATGTAAAGAATTGGACCTACAAAAAGAATTAGTAAGCCGATGCCCAAAAGGACAGATGAATTTTCCATTTTAATTCAATATTAGGTTGTGAATATGAAAATCGCTTAGATAAAGCAACTAAGGGTTTTCAAATTTTATTTAATTTCAAAACTTTAGAGTGGCTGAATTTGTAGGTTTTGTTCTCAAATATATATTGAGATAATTCCTTTTTAAAATTCAGCATAAATTCTGATCACCAAAAAAACTGAAATGGAAATATTTGTTGTGAAAGTAATTGTCGTGAATTCGGTAAAAAGGACCAATAGGTAATTGCTCCGGAGTGTTTACTTAACGTGAATTGTGAAAATTGAAGCTCAGCAATTCTACCAAAAGACAAGAACTTATTGGAAGTCTCTTGTTCATAAGAAATTGAAATATTCGCTTCTTCAAAGAGGATCGCTTTTTTATTCTGATTTGCTTGTAAGTAATCAAAATTCCTGGAATTAAGATCCAGATCTTCTGAAGGATTTGAAAATGCCATCCCACTAACCACATTTAATAATGCAATTAGCAGTAAAATAGAAACCTTATTTAAAACATTGATTTTCACCTAACAAATGTACATTAAAAGCGAATTCACAATTATAATTTTGGCAATAATTTATGGCTTTCTAAGAAAGTAATTTCACAGCATCTTTTGCGAAATAACTGGCGATCATATTGGCACCTGCACGCTTAATGGCAGTTAACTGCTCCATCATCACTGCATCATGGTCTAACCAACCTTTTTCTGAAGCAGCTTTTATCATCGCATATTCTCCACTTACCTGATATACAGCTACAGGAACTGTCACCGCTTCTTTGATATCTCTAACAATGTCAAGATAACAAAGCCCCGGTTTTACCATCACTATATCGGCTCCTTCTTCAATATCCATAAGAGTTTCTCTAATAGCTTCTTCCCTATTTGCTGGATCCATCTGATAGGTTTTTTTGTCACCAAATCCGGGCGCAGAGTCTAAGGCATCTCTAAAAGGGCCATAAAATGCGGATGCATATTTTGCAGAATAACTCATTATTCCGGTATCGTGAAATCCTTCATCTTCCAACAAGCTTCTAATTTCAAATATCCTACCATCCATCATATCACTAGGCGCAATAAAATCGGCTCCGGCTTTAGCATGAGAAAGGGACATTTCAGTTAAGATCGCAGTGGTATCATCGTTAATTATCTTTCCGTCTGCAACAACTCCGTCATGACCAAAAGAGGAATAAGGATCGAGTGCAACATCTGTCATTACCAACATTTCGGGAACTGCATTTTTCACGATTTTAATGGCTCGTTGCATTAGTCCTTCAGCATTTAAAGCTTCGGTGCCTGCATTATCTTTTAAATTATCTGGCACTTTAACGAATATTAAAACAGACTTCAAGCCCATTTTCCAAAGTTCTTTCACCTCTTGCTCTAAAAGATCCAGACTAAACCGAAAATAATTTGGCATGGAGGCAATTTCCTCTTTAATGCCTTTTCCTTCAACAACAAATAGGGGAACAATAAAATCGTTAGGGCTTATGATAGTTTCGCGCACAAGGCTTCTAACCGCTTCTGAAGTACGCAATCTTCTATTTCTTCTTAGTGGATACATTTTAGTAAGTTTTGGTTCAAATTAATCAATCCATTTTTTTGGATGTGCTAACACTTCCAATAATCGTTCTTCCTCACTTCCAGGCTCTGGATGATGGTCGTATACCCATTGAACATGAGGGGGTAGGCTCATTAAAATACTTTCAATTCTTCCGTTGGTTTTTAAGCCGAACAAAGTGCCTTTATCATGCACCAAATTGAATTCTACATACCTACCTCTTCTAATTTCCTGCCAAGTTCTCTGCGCTTCAGAATAAGGAAAATTCTTGCGCTTTTCAGCAATTGGTACATAGGACTCCAAAAAGCTGTTCCCAACTTCAGTTACAAACGCAAACCAGTCTTCTATGCTCATTTCTTCTGAAGCTTTGCAATAATCGAAAAACAATCCGCCAATTCCTCTGGCTTCATCTCGATGTGCATTCCAAAAATACTCATCGCATTTCTGTTTGTATTCCGAATAAAACTTAGGATTATGGGCATAACATGCTTTTTTACATACCTCATGAAAATGTGTGGCATCTTCATCGAACAAATAATATGGGGTGAGATCTTGACCACCGCCAAACCATTGGTCTATGATTTTTCCTTGCTTATCATACATCTCAAAATAACGCCAGTTTGCATGAACCGTAGGCACCATTGGGTTTTTTGGATGAAGCACTAAACTTAAACCACAAGCGAAAAAATCTACTTCTCCTACCTTAAAATATTGTTGCATTGCCGTAGGAAGCGGGCCGTGAACCTGAGAGATATTCACGCCACCTTTTTCAAAAACAGTTCCGTTTTCTATCACTCTTGTTCTTCCACCGCCACCTTCCGGGCGCTCCCAAAGATCTTCTTTGAATTTGGTGCCGCCATCGACATCTTCAAGTTTTGAAACTAGGGTATCTTGAAGCTGCTGGATGTATTGGTAGAATTTATTTTTCATACTCAATTTAAACTAATGCTTTCGCCTGATTTATTTTTTGAATGATACTAAAGGAGAACGTTTTGCTCTCCTTCTGAATATATTCAAAAATAGCTACCGCTGAGGTTGCAAGATGTGATTCGTGAATTTCAGCTTCTAAAGGAATTATTTTTAAAAGGAGATCTCCAAATTGCTCAAAATTGGAAAAATCGAAGTCTTGTTCTTTTAATTTTTCCAGTAAAGATTCAGAATTTATAGACTCGATATCTTGCAAGCCAATAGACAAGATTTCCTGAAGTTTATCATCAATTTTTTGACGCTGTTCACGCTCCCAAAGATCTGGAACGAACTCGATCTCTGTCATTTTACCAATTAGCTCATTGAGCTTCTGGTTTGCTTCGTCTTTTAAACCTTTGCTAAGCATAATTGCCTATTTAGAATATTCTTTTACCGCATCTACAAAGGCACGGGCATTTTCTACCGGTATATCAGGTAAAATTCCGTGACCTAGATTAACAATGTATCTATCTTTTCCGAATTCATCGATCATTTGGTGAACCATTTTTTTGATCTCTGCCGGTGGAGAATATAATCTTGATGGGTCAAAATTACCTTGTAGGGTGATCTTTCCACCAGATAAATAACGTGCATTTCTTGCAGAACATGTCCAGTCTATTCCCAAAGCAGAAGCTCCGGATTTCGACATTTCATCTAATGCAAACCAGCATCCCTTTCCAAAAGCAATAACAGGTACCTCATCTTTCAAGGCATCTATAATTTGTTGCATATATCTCCAGGAAAAAGTTTGATAATCTACAGGAGATAACATTCCTCCCCATGAGTCGAAAATTTGAACAGCATCTACTCCTGCAGCCACTTTTGCTTTCAAGTAGGCAATAGTAGTATCTGTGATCTTTTGTAAAAGAGTGTGTGCTGCAGCGGGGTTTGTAAAACAGAATTTTTTTGCGATGTCGAAATTCTTAGAACCTTGCCCTTGTACAGTGTAACATAAAATAGTCCAGGGAGAACCCGCGAAACCTATTAAAGGCACTTCATCATTCAAAGCTTGTTTGGTCATTTTAATGGCGTCCATTACATAACCTAATTCCTCATGAACATCTGGAACATATACTTTTTCTACATCTTTACTGGTTCGAACAGGATTTGGCAACCACGGCCCAACTCCCGGTCTCATTTCCACCTCAATATTCATGGCCTGTGGTACAACAAGGATATCACTAAATAAAATAGCTGCATCGGGGCCTATTTGGTTAATGGGCATTACGGTGATTTCAGTAGCTAATTCCGGAGTTCTACAACGAGTAAAAAAGTCGTGTTTCTCCTTTAACTTCATGAAATCCGGCAAATATCTTCCTGCCTGTCTCATCATCCAAACAGGGGGCCTGTCTACAGTTTCACCCTTTAATGCTCTTAAAAATAAGTCGTTTTTGATCATATTATTTCAATTTTTTCACCGCTTGCACCAGTACATTTTCTATACTTGGTTTATTGGCAACTATAATATTTTGAGTGTGTTTTTTGGCTTCGGTAGCGGTTGTGTTTCCAATACAGAAAGCAATAGTATCTTGTAAGTTGTTTTCTTTGCAAAAGCTTTTCACAGCACTTGGGCTAAAAAACAAAACCCCATCGAAAGTGCTATTGAATTTTTTAGCTTTTAAGGTTGTGGTATATACTTCTAATTCCTCGATAGCAATATTCTCTTTTTTAAGGAGTTCCGGCAATTCATCTCGCCTTTTATCTCCGCAGATATAAAGAAATACTTTTTCCCGGAATTTATCTGCGATCAACTCACCTAGTTCTATACTTGAATTTGATGAAGCGTTTACAGCATACCCATTTTTTTCTATCTCAGCTTTGGTCTTTTCACCAACACAAAAAATATTAAGCTCTCGGGTTTGAAACTCCGGGTACTGACTAAAAAAACCTTTTACGCCGTTCTGGCTTGTAAAGATCAGGTTTCTGGGTATAGGTGCATCTAGAGAGGAAGTGTCGAATCCTATTTCTATGGCATCATATTCTACCAGTCCAATTCCGGTATTCAGAAGT
>JAGXIJ010000057.1 GCA_024635675.1 Gillisia sp. | reverse complement strand
GTGCTGGAATTGGCAGACAGGCATGGTTGAGGGCCATGTGTCCTTTAGGGCGTGCGGGTTCAAGTCCCGCTCCGGGTACTATTTCTTCACCTCTCTCATAAATCACCCTCTATCTCTAATTCTTCTTTAGACCATTTTTCTACGACAAATGTCTCGGTCACTTTATCATATAAATTCTGATTTTCATTATCCCATAATAACCAAACTACCGGGATGATTAAAAAACCACCTAAATATTTAAGTAATTCTCGAATGGCTCCATCTGAAGCTATATTATATTCCTCTCCTGTTTTAGAGGAAATCACCTTTAGTCCTAATAGTTTATGCCCCAAGTTTCCAGAAAAAATAGGATAAAAAACAAAACCAGTAACTATAGTTGCTAAGGCCGAATAAAGAACATCTGCCACTGAAACTTCCCTATTCAAATAATCATCTACCGAATTTCCAAGCATTTTATAATAGATTAAGGTAATTATGAGATATATAATCCCTTCCAGAAAATGAGCTAATAAACGCTTTCCTTTCGATGCTATTTTATAGTTATAAACAGGATCCTGATTCATGATTTAAAAATTTGTGTCTTTTTGAGATTGCGAAAATATCATTTATAAAATTACACCCCTACTTTAAATAAGTTATTAACGGAAGTATCTTAGTGCTAAAAAAATTATTTTTGGATAATTAAGAGCTTCGGAAAAATCTAAATAATATTTTGTTTAACTTTTTTGATTTAAATTTAAACAATTTAACATTTCTAATTATCTGTCAACTGAAATTTTAATTAAATTTGAGCCTATTACTTCAAGCTCCCTATGGAACACATCAAACAGAACTTCAGCATTAAGGATTTAGAAAATCTAAGTGGTATAAAGGCGCACACTATTAGGATTTGGGAAAAGCGATATAATATTCTGTCGCCTAATAGAACCGACACCAATATTAGATCTTATGATCTCGAGAATCTTCAGAAGATCTTAAATATAACGTTTTTAAATGAACACGGATATAAAATTTCGAGGATAGCAAAATTAACCGATCCCGAAATTGGGAAAATGGTAAAAAATGTTGCGGCATCTGCTAGTGAACAAAATAGAGCCATAAATTCATTTAAAATTTCTATGATAAATTTTGATGTGAATTTGTTCCACTCCACCTACCTTAAATTAATAGTCACTAAAAGCTTTCGTGAAATTTTTTTAGAAATATTTGTTCCGCTGCTTAATGAAATTGGACTTTTGTGGCAAACGGATACTATAAATCCTGTTCACGAACATTTTTTGGTTGGTTTGATCAAACAAAAATTATATCTCAACATTGCGCAATTAGATTTAACAGAAAAAGATGAGAAGGACGATTTATATGTACTATTCCTTCCAGTGAATGAAATCCATGACCTAGGCTTACTATATATAAATTACGAACTCAATCTTCATCATAAAAAGACCATATATCTAGGGCCAAGTATGCCGCTTAATGATATGAGATATATTTTAGAAATACATCCAAATCCAAAATTTATAAGTTACTTCACAATTGAACCTATAGAGCTTTCAGCATTCATTAAAGAGTTTGAAGCAACTTTGGGTAAGGGTAGGAAAATGGAATTGAATCTTTTTGGAACCAAGATTCAATCTATCGATCCCACTACGCAACCTAGCAACATTAAAATATTTAAATCTATTCCAGAATTCTCCAATCAATTATCTAATTAATGAGTAAAACAGTAAGTATAATAGGATCTGGATTTGCATCCCTTGCTGCTGCTGCTTATTTGGCAAAAGATGGATATCTGGTAACTATTTACGAAAAAAACGCTCAACTGGGTGGAAGAGCAAGGCAGTTTAAAAAAGATGGATTCACATTCGACATGGGCCCATCATGGTATTGGATGCCAGATGTGTTTGAACGGTTTTTTGCCGATTTCAATAAATCTCCATCAGACTATTACACCTTAGACAAACTGAATCCTGCTTATAAGGTTTTCTTTGAAGATGGAAAAAGCATTACTATAGAAGACACGTTAGAAAAAATCTATATCGCATTCGAGAAGGAGGAAAAAGGTAGTTCCAAAAAGCTCAAAAAATTTATAGATCAAGCACAAAGCAATTATAATATTGCCATAAAGGAGTTGGTGTATAGACCGGGTATTTCTCCTTTAGAACTTATTACGCCCAAAACAATTAAAAAGATTGGGCAGTTCTTTGGGACAATTGCAGCCGATGTTCGCAAGGAGTTTAAGAATGAGAATCTTATACAAATATTAGAATTCCCTGTCTTATTTCTTGGTGCTAAACCTAGTGACACCCCCTCTTTTTATAGTTTTATGAATTATGCCGACTTTGGACTAGGGACTTGGCATCCCCAGGGAGGAATGAATAAAGTGACCCAAGGCATGATCTCTTTGGCAGAATCTTTAGGAGTTAAATTCCACACCAATTCTCCCGTAGCTAAAATAAATGTTTCCAGCGGTAAGGCAGAAAGTATTGTTATAAATGGTAAAAAAATAGTTTCAGATATAATTTTAACCGGTGCAGATTATCATCATAGTGAAACTTTATTAGAACCAAAACATCGTCAATATTCTGAAAAATACTGGAAGAAAAAGACTTTTGCACCATCCTCTTTACTTTTCTATGTTGGTTTCAGTAAAAAAATTAAAAACATCAAGCATCATAATTTGTTTTTTGATGTAGATTTTGCAGCTCATGCCAAAGATATTTACGATGAGCCTAAATGGCCAGATGAACCTCTTTTTTACGCAAATTTCACCTCCGTGACAGACCCAAGTACAGCTCCTGAAAATTGTGAAAATGGATTTTTTTTAATTCCTTTAGCTCCTGGTTTGGAAGATACTGCTGCCTTAAGAGAAGAATATTTTGATAAAATAATAACCAGATTTGAAAAACTATCAAACCAAGAAGTAAGAAAACACGTTATATTTAAAGAGTCATTTTGTGTAAACGATTTTATTGAAGATTACAACAGCTATCAAGGAAATGCATACGGAATGGCCAATACCCTTTTACAAACTGCATTTTTAAGACCTAAATTAATGAGCAGTAAAGTAAAAAGATTGTTTTTTACGGGACAACTTACTGTTCCTGGCCCGGGAGTTCCACCGGCACTTATTTCAGGAAAATTAGTGTCCGGACTCATTCAAAAAGAATTTACCATATGAAATCGATTTTTGACACAGTATCCAGAACATGTAGCCAAGAGGTAACGCATGCATATAGCACCTCATTTTCACTGGCTACTAAAATGCTGGCACCTTCTATTCGGCAGGATATTTACAATATTTATGGCTTTGTAAGGTTTGCAGATGAAATTGTAGACTCTTTTCATGACTACAATAAAAAGCAATTATTAGACGACTTCACTCAGGACCTTTATAAAGCTATAGATAATAAAATAAGTCTTAATCCTATTTTAAATTCTTTTCAGGAAACGGTTCACAATTATAAAATAGATCCCTCGTTATATAATTCATTTCTAAAAAGCATGAAATTAGATCTGTCCAAATCCACCTATCTTACTCAAGAAGATTATAACGAATACATTTATGGTAGCGCAGATGTTGTAGGATTAATGTGTTTAAAGGTCTTTGTGAAAGGGGACAACAAGAAATATGAGCAACTAAAGGATTCTGCTATGAGTTTAGGATCTGCTTTTCAAAAGGTGAATTTTTTAAGAGATCTAAAGGCAGATTTTGAAGACCTTAGCAGAAGTTATTTTCCGGGAACTAATCTTTCTGCACTTGATGAAAACAACAAACAGCGAATTATTTTAGAAATAGAAGAAGATTTTAAAGCAGGGTTAAAAGGAATTGCTAAATTACCTGTAGAGGCAAAATTAGGAGTATATACCGCCTATATCTATTACAGTAAACTATTGAACAAATTAAAGAAAGTGCCATCTTTGGAAATTAAGAATAAGCGTATAAGTGTTCCTAACTACCAAAAAGTAGGATTGCTTGCAAAATCTTACATCTCATATAGATTAAACTTAATATAATGGAGCTCATACTTTGGATCTTAATTTTTGTCGCCACATTCTTAATGATGGAAGGAATGGCATGGTTTACCCACAAATATGTGATGCATGGATTTTTATGGAAATTACACAGTGATCACCATAAAAAAGACCATAGCCATTGGTGGGAAAGAAATGACTTGTTTTTTATTTTCTATGCTATTGTAAGCATCACATTTTTTCTCCTATGGAGATACGATGATCTATGGATAGGCTTGCCTATTGGATTAGGAATCCTAGCCTACGGAATTGCCTATTTTATGGTACATGATATTTTTATACATCAACGTTTTAAAATATTTAGAAATGCTGAAAACAGGTATGCTAAGGGCGTAAGAAGGGCTCATAAAATGCACCACAAACATTTAGGGAAAGATGAAGGCGAATGTTTTGGAATGCTCTGGGTACCTTTCAAATATTTTAAAAAGTAACTTCATATTTTAAATCAAACACTCTAGTGCCACAAAAATTTGATTATATCATTATTGGAAGTGGCTTAGCAGGACTACAATTGGCATATAGACTTAGCCTTGATCCCTTTTTTAATGATTCCCAGATCGCGATCATTGATCCTTCAACAAAAGAAATCAACGATAAAACCTGGTGTTTTTGGGAGAAAGGAACCGGGAAATGGGATACTATTATTACCCAATCCTGGAATCACGGAAAATTTATTTCTACAAATAACAACATAGATCTAGATTTGGCCCCCTATTCCTATAAGATGTTAAGATCCATAGATTTTTATAATTTCATAAAGGCGACGATAAATGACAAGTCGAACTTTTATTTAATCTTAGATGAGATCACGGAGATAGATGAAACAAATTCCTTAGCAATAGGAAAGAATAATAATTATGCTGCAACCCACTTTTTTGATAGTAGAATTAGTTCAGCTTTCCTAGAAGATCCCAACTGCACTAAAATTTTTCAGCATTTTAAAGGATTCCTCATCAAAACAAGGCCCCCTGTTTTTGATAAATCTACCTTCACTATGATGGATTTCAGAGTTAAATTCCCTGATAGTACCAGTTTTACGTATGTACTTCCTCTAAGTGATTCTGAAGCTTTAATAGAACATACATTTTTCACACCTTTCCTAACTGAAGAATCCATTTACGATACCTATTTAGAGACCTATATTAAAGACATCCTCCATATAGACCAATACGAAATCCTGGATACAGAGAAAGGGGTAATTCCCATGACCGATCACGATTTTCATAAAGAAAGCACATTAAAAGTGACCAAAATAGGAACTGCCGGATCATGGGTAAAAGGATCTACCGGTTATTCCTTTAAGCATACAGAAAATAAAATTGAACTCTTAGTTCGAAATATTAAATCTGGTAAAGACCCAAAGCAAGGATTACTTAATACGAGATCCAGATTCTACGACGCTATTTTCCTGGATGTATTGGATAGAAGAAATGATCTTGGAGAACGGCTGTTTTCAAAATTCTATACAAAGAATTCCCCGCAAGAAATATTCAAGTATTTGGATGAAGAAACCGGTTTAAAGGAGGAGTTAAAAATTATGATCAGTCTTTACCATCCTCAGTTCATCACCTCATTTTTTAGGAAACTATTCTAGAACAAGTTTATCTAGCGTTTTTCTAAGACTTTCGCTATTCCAATCTGCCGAACCTATCTTTTTGATTACAATAGCTCCCTTTTTATCTATTAAATATGTTGTGGGAAGCGTGTTTCCATTTAGAGGTGCCGGAGCCTCGCTAATTGGCCTAAAAGCAGGGATCGAATATTTTTTTCTGTTTAGAAATCCTCGAACTGCATCGGGATCTTCAGAAGAAACAAATAAGAATTCCACTTTATCCTTGTAATCTCCATATAACAATTCGAAACTTGGCATTTCTGCAATACATGGAGGACACCAGGTAGCCCAAAAATTCACAAGAACAACTTTTCCTTCTAAATTGGCAAAGTCTAATCTATCCTTATTATTTTTTTCTAAGATCCAATTATAAGTAGAGAGGGTCTCTCTTTCCTCTTCAGAAGTTACTGAAGGGCTAAACGCGATTAATTTATTTACAAAAATTTGAATGGGTTTACGCGTACCGGGAATAACCATTACCAAAATTATAACTGCAATGATAATATTGGACCATTGATTTTTAAAAAGCTTCATAGAATAGATATTTATTTACTGTACGGGAACATGCAAATTCGGTTCCAAAGTTACTATCTATTTATTAAGACTACTTAACTTTTTATTCAATTTAAAGAGCTCACTTTTTAAAAATTCTATTGCTTCTTCCATATTCTGTAACTTCCCTTTAGAAGCAAGTTGATGGTGAGGCAATAAAACACTACTAATTTTCCCTCGTACCACCATGGCTTGAAAAATTTCGTCTTTCTTTATTTTCCGTGTTGGCTCGATTTCATGTTCATTATCACTTTCTAGAAGAAGATAATCTGAATTGGTATCTAAACGGATGCGTTTAATTAAAACACCGCTTTCGGTTACTAAAAGAATTAATGAACCATCTAATATATTATCAATTTTTGGTTGATTCTGGCAAATAACAACATCTCCATCAAGAAGTGTGGGATACATACTCTCTCCGGTAACTTCAAATAACTTCTGTTCGATAGTCGGATTAAATCCGGGGATTCTATACCAATCTGCAACATCATAATCGTTGTCCTCATTAAAGTTCTTTATAAAACCGGCATGCGCATGAGCTCTAATAAGCGGGATAAATCCGCTAGCTCGATCTATTTTTATCGAATACTTCTCCCCCTTTAATATAAAATCTGTTGTAACATTATAGAGTTTACTTAAATTGATAATATGATCTACAGAAATCCCATTTTGTGAGTTTTCGATTAACGAGTATGCCGCCTGTGATATAAATAGTTTTTCGGACACAAGAGATTGTGAAAAGCTATTTTTCTTTCTAAGTGCTTTAATTCTTTCACCAATAAATGATCGCTTAGTCATGATAAATATTAAGTGTAGATTAATTAAATAGGCCAGATTATTATTTACGAAGATCGGCTTTTAAACTATAGGGAAAAGGCATTATAATGGATAATGATAAAACGTGGTGATACCAACTGCTAATATGTTAATATTATGTTAAAGAATTTTAATAAGGTTGACTATAAGCGATAAAAATTTACTTTCAATCTCAATAAGTAAGATAATTCTTTCTTTTAAATTAGAATAATTATTTAAAAATCAACAATTTATATTTAGAAAGAAAATCTAATTTTAAGATGCTGTAAATATTTTGTAAATTATAAAATTATGTTAAAATAATATCTGAAATAATTAAGTCATAATTATAAATCATACTATTTCGAAAGAAAAACTGAAAATAATATTATTAAAAATTATATGAAATTTGATTAAACAATTGTAGGGTGTTGTTTAATCAAATAAAGAAACTCGGGAAAATTTCCCGAGTTTTCATTTTAACTATTCTACTATTTAAAAACAACCTTAACAATCATTTATTATAATTTTCTATTAGATTAAATATTCATTACTTATATTTGTTTAAATGTTAATTATATGTTAAAGACTTTTAATGCTTCTTAATAGATTAATTAAACACTAGATTTATTTTTAAAATCGCTTAGGCGACAATTAACTGATTTTGTAATCCCTACCTTCTATAATCAGTACAGTTCGAATTAATCACATTTCGGTATTTAAATTTATTATATTTTAATATTCAGTCTATTATGCAGAAGTAATGTATATAAGATATTCAGTGTGTTTCAGTCAATATGAATCACATGATATTTGGACTTTGATAATTAGTTAGTTAGTTAATAGTAGGGTATTAACTATTCTAACTAAAGAACCCCGAAAATTTAATTTCTCGGGGTTTGCTTTTTATACTAAGTTAGAATCTACTCCTTAGGCATTGTTCTGGATCTTAATCAAGTTTAATGCAGAACCTTGCTTAAACCATTCTATTTGAGAATTGTTGTAAGTATGATTAGCCTTGAAAGTGTCCTTACTTCCATCTGCATGAACAACCTCAATAGTTAAAGGTTTATCCGGTGCAAATTCAGCAAGATCTGTAAGGTTAAAAGTATCATCCTCTTGTATAAGATCGTAATCCTTTTCATTTACAAAGGTGATCCCTAACATTCCCTGCTTTTTAAGGTTGGTTTCATGAATTCTCGCAAAAGATTTCACCAATACCACCATTACACCAAGATGCCTAGGCTCCATTGCTGCATGCTCTCTAGAGGATCCTTCCCCGTAGTTGTGATCTCCAACTACAATTGTAGGAACTCCAGCTGCTTTATATTTTCTTGCAACCGCAGGCACACCATCGTATTCACCAGTGATCTGACTTTTTACAAAATTGCTCTTTTTATTAAAGGCATTAATGGCCCCAATTAACATATTATTAGAAATATTATCCAAATGTCCTCTAAATCTCAACCATGGTCCAGCCATAGAAATATGGTCTGTAGTACATTTTCCAAAGGCTTTAATAAGCAGTTTCATTCCAGTTAGATTTTCTCCATCCCATGGCTTGAAAGGCACTAATAATTGTAAACGCTCGCTATCTTCTGCAACCTTAATTTCTATTGCATTTCCATCTTCAGAAGGTGCAACATAACCAGGATCCTTAACATCGAAACCTTTTGGAGGAAGTTCAATTCCAGTTGGCTCATCCAACATCACTTCTTCCCCGTCCTCATTTAATAACTTATCTCTGGTAGGATCAAAATCCAATCTTCCCGATATTGCAATTGCAGCTACCATTTCCGGAGAACCTACAAATGCATGAGTATTAGGGTTTCCATCTGCTCTTTTAGAAAAGTTTCGGTTAAAAGAATGTACAATAGTATTTTTTTCGTCACCTTTTCTATCACTTCTATCCCATTGCCCAATACATGGACCACAAGCATTGGTAAATATAGTAGCATCTAAATCTTCAAAGATCTGAAGCAAACCATCTCGCTCTGCAGTAAATCGAATTGTTTCAGATCCAGGGTTAATTCCGAAATCGGACTTTGCTTTTATTTTTTTATCAACGGCTTGTTTAGCAATAGAGGCAGCACGTGTTAAATCTTCGTAAGACGAGTTAGTACAAGACCCTATGAGTCCCCAATCTACTTTTAGCGGCCAATCGTTCTCTTTCGCTTTTTCTCTCATTTCTGAGATAGGAGTTGCAAGATCTGGAGTAAACGGCCCGTTCAGGTGCGGTCTCAATTCAGATAAATTGATCTCAATTAATTCATCAAAATATTGTTCAGGGTTAGCATATACCTCATCGTCTCCTGTTAAATGCTCTCTAACTTCATTAGCAGCTGCAGCAACATCTTCTCTATTTGTGGCGTTTAGATAACGCTCCATAGAATCATCATATCCAAACGTAGAAGTAGTAGCTCCAACTTCGGCACCCATATTACAAATTGTTCCTTTTCCAGTACAAGACATTGAGCGTGCACCTTCTCCAAAATATTCTATAATAGCTCCGGTGCCACCTTTAACCGTTAGAATTCCGGCTACTTTCAAGATTACATCTTTAGCAGAGGTCCATCCGGAAAGTTTTCCTGTTAACTTAACCCCTATTAATTTAGGGAATTTAAGCTCCCATGCCATTCCTGCCATAACATCTACAGCATCTGCACCACCAACTCCAATAGCAACCATTCCTAACCCACCTGCGTTCACAGTATGAGAATCTGTTCCAATCATCATCCCACCAGGAAATGCATAATTTTCTAGTACTACTTGGTGAATGATCCCTGCACCAGGTTTCCAAAATCCAATCCCATATTTATTTGATACAGATTCCAGAAATTCAAAAACTTCATGACTCGATTTATTTGCTGAAACCAAATCCAAGGCTGCACCCATTTTTGCTTGAATTAAATGATCACAGTGAACCGTTGTAGGAACTGCAACATTCTTTTTTCCAGCTTGCATAAACTGAAGCAAAGCCATTTGGGCAGTAGCATCTTGACATGCAATTCTATCTGGTGCAAAATCTACATAATCCTTTCCACGTTTAAAGGCTTGGTTGGATTTTGCATCCCATAAATGAGAGTAAAGTATTTTTTCTGAAAGTGTTAAAGGCTTTCCAACAACTTCACGTGCTTTATTTACACGATCCCCCATTTGGCTATAAACCTTTTTGATCATATCTATATCGTATGCCATATTTTGTTTGATTTTATATTGTAAAAAAGTCTTGCGAAATTACGAAATTCGAACCAATTCTAAAAATTAGAACTAAAAATGAATTATAAATCAGAATACCCTAAACAAATGTCAGTTTTAAGTCTGAAATTTTAATATGAATCAAAATTCGATTAATATTTTAAGAATATGATAAATTAAAAATGCATTTCGTAAAAATAGCAGGGTATAATCCCTCCAATTAATTGATGAGAAGCCAAAATAAGAAAGCAGTACAAATGAATTATTTACTGCTATAAATGAAAGAAATCTTTGGAAAGGTAAAACATCTCGACAAAGCTCGATGTGACCCTATCATACCTTCAAATAAAAAACAAGTTGAGAACTAGTGAAAGTATTATTAGAACAAAGATTTAATAATTTGATCTTCGGTTATTCCTTCTGCCTCTGCTTTATAATTTCTTATAATTCTATGCCTAAGGATCCCAGTTGCAACCGACTGGATGTTTTCTATATCTGGAGAGAATTTTCCATTTAATATAGCGTGTGCCTTAGCGGCCAGCACCAAATTTTGTGAAGCTCTTGGACCTGCTCCCCAATCTACATAGTTCTTAATAAGATCTGGAGTATCTTCCCCGTTAGGTCTACTTTTGCCAACCAAGCCTACCGCATATTCAATTACGTTATCTGCCACAGGAACGCGTCTAACCAATTGTTGTATTTCCAAAATTTCTGATGCAGAAAAAAGAGGATTTACAGTTTGTTCTATATTCGAGGTTGTCGTTTTTACAACATCTACTTCTTCCTGAAAAGATGGATAGTCTAAATTAATAGCGAACATGAACCTGTCTAGTTGAGCTTCCGGTAAAGGATAGGTTCCCTCCTGCTCTATTGGGTTTTGTGTTGCCAGTACAAAATATGGCAAACTAAGCTTATAATGATTCCCTGCCACGGTCACAGATCTTTCTTGCATGGCTTCCAGCAAAGCAGCTTGGGTTTTAGGCGGGGTTCTATTTATTTCGTCGGCCAGAATGATGTTTGAAAATACCGGACCCTTTATAAATTTAAAATGCCTGTTCTCATCCAGGATCTCCGATCCTAAAATATCGCTTGGCATTAGATCTGGTGTAAACTGGATTCGTTTAAAATTTAATCCCAATGCCTGAGCAATTGTATTGACCATAAGAGTCTTTGCCAACCCGGGCACACCTATTAATAATGCATGTCCACCGGAAAAAATGGATAAGAGGATTTGATCTACAACCTCCTCTTGACCCACAATTACCTTCGCTATTTCCTTTTTAAGTAGCCTATGTTTATCGACTAAATTTTCTACAGCGGTGACATCAGACATTTGTATATTTTTATTTCTTTAACCAATCACTTTCGAAGGAGCAATTTCTGAATTTACCATTAATTTTAATATAAGTATCAGCAATTTTATCTTCTTGCCATTTTGCAATAGCGGTTAATTGCTTATCTCTTAATGCCAATTCTTTTATCTTCATATAATCTTGAGCGAAATCTGCTTTATGCTCTTTATATCTTTTATTTACAGTAATAATCTTAAAGAACAACTTCCCGGTACGATCTTGCTCTTTTAAAACTAAAGAAACATCACCTTCCTTTAAATTCACCACTTGATCATAAAGTTCGGGATCTATTTTGGTAAGTTCAAATCTCGTATCTCCATTAGTAGGATTAATTAATTTCCCTTTATTTGCTGCTGTTTGTTCTTCATCTGAAAAACGTTTTGCCGCTTCCCCAAAAGTGATTTCCTTGCTTAAGATTTTCGATCTTAAGCTATCTATTTCTTTTTTGGCACTTTCAACAGTTGCATTGGTAACATCTGGAATTAACAATATATGTCTGATCTCAAGATTTTGACCAATCACTTTTTCCACTTTAATAATATGGTATCCAAATTGAGAAGCGAAAGGTTCACTTACTTCTCCTTCTTGCAAACTAAAGGCGGTGTCTTTAAAATCTTTATCAAGTCCGTCTTTTCTATTAATCACCATTTTACCTCCATCACTACTAGAACCCGGATCTTGAGAATAAAGTACAGCTTTTGTACCAAAACTTGCACCATTATCTATAATGTCCTCTCTAAATTGCTTTAGCCTATCTATTACCTTTTGTTTTTCACGTTGTGGAACTTCAGGGTTAATAACTATTTGCGCTATTTCTACCTCATCCCCAAAAAACGGTCTTTCCTCTTCTGCAATTCCTTCAAAATATGCTCGAACCTCATCTGGAGTAATTACTACCTTTTCTATGATGCTTTGTTGCATTCTTTTAGAAAGTTCCTGTTGCTTATTTAATTCGAATAATTCATTTCTAAACTCATCTTCAGAATCTCTCTTATAAAAACTCAACACCTTTTGCATAGAACCAACTTGCCCAACCATTTGGGTGATCTGTTGGTCTACATAATTCCTAACTTCAGCATCTGAAACAATGATACTATCCTGAATTGCGTGGTGAGCATATAATTTATTCTCTAATAAACTTCCTGCCAACTGGCAATCTGTAATATCTTCAGTAGAAACTCCCTGACTCTTAAGATCTTTGTACATAAGATCTATATCGCTGTCTAAGATCACATATCCTCCAACAACCGCTGCAATACCATCAACCTTATACCGCTTAAATTCTGTAGATTCTGCCTTAACTTCTTCCACCTTTTCTTTAGGTTGGATGGCAGTGCTATCTGTTACAATTACTTCTTGTGCTTTAACTGAACCATTAAACCCTACTAATAGGGCTCCAATAGCTAAACCTTTAATTATAAATTTCAAATTGTTTGTTTTCAATTGCATCTCTAGTTATATCTTTTTCTAATTCCTTTACCAAATTGGCTTTTCGCTTATTAAGCAAGATCTGTTTTATCGTGGAAGTGGCATATTCTAATGGGGCCTGATCGTTCCTTAATAACACATCATTTACATACACCAAATATACCTCTAATGAATCTTCAAGTTGAAGAAAATTCGACTTTTTTAAAAGTTGTGATTTGTTTGCATCATTTAAGGGGACAATCCTATTGTAAACAGATTTTGTAGACACCCAAACAGAATCATTAAAGGAGTATGATTTAAACTGAAGGGAGATCTTATCAAGATCAGCTTTATCATCTTCTTTAAACCTTATAAACTTCTTTTTAACATCATCGTACTCTACAGTATTATTCAGGTTGATAAATCTTAATTTCACAAGATCTTCATTCAGCCTAAAATTTTCAAGATGTGCTTTATAATATGCTTCAATTTCATTTTGTTGAAAAGTGGTATCTAAGCTTTTAACTACCAGAGCATCAGCATAGGCAGTACTATAAAGTTCATTTTTATAGTTATTCACCAATTCATCAAATTCCTTTTGTTTCTCAATACTTAAATTAAATTTAGCCTTATCGATTAACAATTGCTGTGTGGCCCACCTGTTTATGAAATTATTCACCATCAAAGTACTATCTTCTTCAGATACATCTTCTCCAATTAAAGATTGAATATCCTCTACATACAAGTAATTCTCATTTACTCTGGCTACCACTTCCCGCTCTTCTACCGATTGAAAATAATTACAACTTTGAAGTAGGATTAGTAAACCAAAGGACAAAACTAATTTCGAGATATAATTCTCCATTGTAGACAGATAACTTTAATATTAAATTATATTTTCAAGAAAATCAGAATGTTGTGATTATTATAAAAACATAGGCGCAAAAATAATAATTCCTTAAGCTTACACAAGCTATAATCGGTAAACGATTCAAATTTGAGAAAATTATACCTTAAAAAACTAATTTTCTGAAGTATCTTAGAAACTCAACTAAAATGATACCAAGATGAAATATTCTAAAGAAATTGTCATCGATCTACCCAGAGAAGAAGTAATTGCCAAAATGGAAGACCCAAAAAATTTCAAACATTGGCAAAAAGGATTTATTTCATATCAGCATGTTACCGGAAATCCAGATCAGGACCAGTCACGATCCAAATTAAAATACAAGATGGGCAAACGTGAAATTGAGATGATAGAAACTATAGAGAAAAACAACTAACCCAATAAACTTTTTGTTACTTATTACGCTAAAGGAGTATATAACAAACAAAAGAATTATTTTTGAAGTAGATGAAAACAATTCAACTAAATGGATCTCAGATAATGAATTTGAATTCTCCGGATTTATGAATATAATTGCATTTTTGATGCCCGGTTCATTCTAATAACAAACATATACATCTATGCAGGCATTTAAAGATTTTGCTGAAAATGGTACTAGTGTACTAAATGAAAAATTATAATGGAAAGACAAATTAAACTTATTTGGGATTTTAGAGGCCCGCAAGCATTACCTATTGCCAAACATCATGAGATCCATTTAAAAGATTTTATAATTGCTGAAAAGATAACCGATAGAGATATAACAGGTTTTGAAGAGTTAAGCGAACTACATGCTATTGCATTTTGGGTGGTGCCAGAGTTCGAAATCAAAAAATACCGAGATGTATTAAAACCCAATAGAGCAACTGTTTACGAAAAGTAATCTTTTTGACATAAATCTTCCCATTATTTCACAGTCTCCATTATATTTGAAAAAATTTACAAATTATGAAAAATGTTTTAGTGGCGTTAGCCATATTAATTTCAAGTTTTAGTCTACAAGCTCAATCAAAAGTAGGAACTATTGATGCAGAATTTATTCTTTCACAAATGCCAGAAATCTCATCGGTAGAGGAAGGAATAAAAACTTACAATAACAAACTACAAGAAGATCTGCAAACCACCATTAAAAAATATGAGGAGATGGTAGCGAGCTACCAAACCAATAGTGCAACATTTACTGATGAAGAAAAAGCCGCGAAAGAATCTGAAATAATTTCAGTGGAAAATGACATTAAGAATTTCAGACAAAAAGCTTCTGCCTTAATGCAAATACGTCGAAATGAATTAACGCAACCACTCTATATGAAAATGGACGCAGCTATGAAGACGATTATCGAAAAAGAAAAATACACACAGGTCTTTAATACCAGTATTAATGGAATGGCATATGCCGATGAGAAGTATGATATTACAGAGGCAGTTATGAAAAATTTAGGGATTGAAATGCCTACTGAGTAAAACTGAAGATTATTATAAAGAAAAAGCTGTTTCATAGGTATGAAACAGCTTTTTCTTTTAGTTTAATCGAAACCTATCAATACGATAAGTATTATTTATCCATATTTCGACAAGCTCAATATGACATTAGCTTATCTGCTATAATTTGGAGATTCATTGGTTATGGCAACATCATGTGGGTGACTTTCCTGAATTCCGGAAGAAGTTATCTTCACAAATTTCCCAGTCTCTTTTAAAGTTTCTATATCCTTTGCACCACAATAGCCCATTCCCGCTCTTAAACCACCAACGAATTGATGAATACTTTCTTCCAGTTCTCCTTTATAAGGAACACGACCTACAATCCCTTCTGGAACTAATTTTTTAATATCATCTTCTACATCCTGGAAATATCTGTCTTTAGAACCTTGTTTCATAGCTTCCACAGAACCCATTCCGCGATACGATTTAAATTTTCTACCCTCATAAATGATGGTCTCACCGGGAGATTCTTTTGTTCCTGCAAGTAGAGATCCTAACATTACACAATCTGCTCCGGCTGCAATAGCCTTTGGAATATCGCCTGTATATCGAATACCTCCATCTGCAATAACAGGCACTCCGGTTCCCTTAAGAGCCGCTGCAACTTCTAAAACTGCAGAGAATTGAGGAAACCCAACTCCTGCCACGACTCTAGTTGTACATATAGATCCAGGCCCTATTCCAACTTTTACCGCATCTGCGCCAGCTTCGGCTAAATATTTAGCAGCTTCTGCAGTGGCAATATTTCCAACAACCACTTCTAAATCAGGGAATTTGGCTTTTACCTTTTTAAGTACTTCTACAACACCTTTAGTATGTCCGTGTGCTGTATCAATTATAATAGCATCTACTCCTGCATTTACCAAAGCTGTAGCACGTTCTACAGAATCTGCAGTTACACCAATTGCCGCTGCTACTCGAAGTCTCCCGTAGCTATCTTTATTGGCATTTGGTTTTTGCGTAAGTTTAGTGATATCCCGAAAAGTAATAAGTCCAACTAAAATATCCTTATCATTTACGACCGGTAATTTTTCAATCTTATTTAGTTGTAAGATAACTTCAGCCTCTTCTAAAGAAGTTCCTTCAGAAACTGTTACCAAATTCTTTGAAGTCATTACTTCAGCAATTGGCCTGTTATCATTTTTCTCGAATCTTAGATCCCTATTGGTTACAATTCCCAGTAGCTTTCCTTCAGCATCAATAATTGGAATTCCACCAATACTGTGTTCTTTCATATTGCTCTTAGCATCCGAGACCTTTGCCGATAAAGGCAAGGTTACAGGGTCTATGATCATACCACTTTCTGCACGTTTTACTTTACGCACTTTTCGCGCTTGTTCCCCGATAGTCATATTCTTATGCAAAACCCCAATACCACCTTCACGAGCCATGGCAATAGCCATCTTGCTCTCTGTAACCGTATCCATTGCTGCGGATATTATAGGTACATTAATGGTAATATTTCTTGTGAATTTTGTGCGAATACTTACTTCGCGAGGTAGAATTTCTGAAAATGCAGGAACCAATAATACGTCATCGTATGTAAGTCCTTCCCCAACAATTTTGGATTCGTGTGCAGTCATAGCAATTAAAGATTAATTGCGTGCAAATATACGTAATTTAAAACAAGGAAATAGTCTGAAAATCAGCTAATCTTATTTTTCTTAATTAGAAGCTGATATAAAACGATTAGAACGGAAGTTGTAAAAATAAGTGTCATAAGTACACCCGAGATCATCACTATATATTTCATCCAAATAAAACCAGCCCACATAAGGTAAATTCCTCCGAATGTAAGAATGATTGAAATAAAAGGTTCAATTATAAGAAACATCTTTAGTGAGGTGGGAAGCTTCGTGAAAAGCATGATTCCGCCTAAAAGGAAAAAGATAAGAGACATGGAAAGTATGTGTGTATGAACAATGGTAAGCATCTCCCGCTCACCTTTTTTAAATTTCATCACCTTTGCTTCTACATCTTCTTCATTCCCCAAATAATTTTCTTCGATTCCTGAGGGACGTGTAGTTTCTGTTTGATTTACAAATAGCAAACCTGTAAAATAGCCAACACTTAAAACAATAATAAAAGTTGCAAGAAAATATTTAACTTCTTTGGGAAGAGTAAGAAGAAGGCCATTATACTGCATTAAATAATTTTCTTGTTATGAAGAATTTCTACAGATCTTAAAATATCATTCATAGCATTTTTCATTGAACGGACAGAAATAGTAGCTCCCGAGATTGCGGCAATATCGTCTAAAGAATCCTTATTGGTTTTTCCAGTAAACTGACTTAACCATCTTCTGCTGCCTATTTCTCCCCCATATTCTTCACGATAAACCAACACTTTGGTTCTTGCTATTTTTAGATCTTTATCAAAAATAACCAAATAATCGAACTGAGCTGTTTTACTGGGTGCATTATCTAAATAAACATACCCCAGAATAGTTCCTTTAGATTTAATCTGAAAGAAATTTTCTTCAGTAATTCGTGAAGGTAACTTTGAATTGATCTCTTGAGAAACTTTTACGTTTTCAAAATTATAGGTAGAAATTTCAAATACATCTTTCACTTCCTTATCCACTCTTTTCTCAAGACTTTTGGGAATCCCAAAAGACATCAAAAAAAGTACTGAAAAGACAATTGGAATTATTTTTTTAAATTTCATAATGTAAAAATATCAATTAGTTTACTCTTAGTCAATTAAAATGCCAAAAGTCGGGATAAACTTTATTATCCCAACCTTTAACATTCTTTATTATTTTCTGATTAGAACCATACTCCTACTCCTAAATTAATTTGATTCTGAGCATAATTTCCGCTTACCGCGTTATTCTTAATTTGATAATCTCCTTTAAAAACAACACCATTTGCTATATGATAGCTTAATCCCATTGTAAGATCATCTCTGTTGTAAGCATCATTTCTTACTAAAGACCCTTCTGTTTCAGCATGTGTGTCATATTGCTCGTAACGTGCAAAGGCAAATAATCTTTGTTCGTTTTCTATTGGTAAAATATTATACGCTACCTCTGTGTACCAACCTGCAAGTGCGCTTCCCAGATCAGATCCAGTTAGCTCGTTGTAATCCTCGGTATCTGTTAATGATGCATAAATTAATTGACCTCTTGCTGTGAACTTTTTATTCACATATCTTGCATCAAAACCTACCATAGATAATCCAATATCTGCTCCCGGTATCTTATCTACCTCATCATCTGCCTGTGTTCTACCTATATAACCAGAAAGACCTAATCGCAATCCCGGAACTCCATAATATTCAACTTTTGAAGCAAAATTCGGCTTGTTAATGGTCGACTCAATTCCTTTTTGGCGTCCCCCTCTTAATCCGTTCGCTCCTCCTATTTTTCCGTTTAGATCTGAGTCTGTAGATTTAAAGCCATTAAAAATATAGGCTTGGTAAGACAAAGAGACACTATTAATTCTCCCTGTTACTCCTACCCCAATTTCTCTCCAGGTAGTTGGCACTATAGATCGATCCATTCCTGGTCGATTTACGCCATTAAAAGTAGTTGGCTCATGATATTCATTTATGATTCCCATTGGAACCAACATTAATCCTGCTCTTAAATTCAAATTATTAGCAATGTTATAGTTTACAAAAGCTTGTTCCACAAAAACCTCTTCTACGTGCTCGAACTCAATTTCTGTAACGAACTGAACTTTATCGCTAAACCTATATCCTAAAAGTACTACCAAACGTTGTACATCTAAAGTTCCGTTATCGCCTTCTGGCTGATTGTATATTACTTCTCCATAAGCACCAATTGTTACTGCATTACCATTATTTGCAGAAAGAATTCTCTGAGCAGCATTTACTTGTTGCTGAGGATCTGTAGAGACAGTATCTTGTGTAGTTTGAGAAAATGAAAGAGCAGTTGTTGCTCCTAAAATTAATGAAAGTATTACCTTTTTCATTTGTTGTTTATTTAGACTGAATTAAAATAGTGATTTGTTTTCGGGAGCAAATATAGAAATGAATCCTAATTATACAAAGTTTATTTAGATTAATTTTAAATAAGAATTAACAATAAAAAACTGAAGAAGTATCAATTTTATTAATGGTAGGCCGTGAAGATTTTAGTAGCCTCATTATAAGAGGATTCAAAACTTGTCATTTTAATATTAGAATCTGCTTTCTTAGAATTGAAGTAAGAAAGCATTTTTTCTGTGGGCATATTCCCTATGAGCTCATCCTTTGCCATAGGACAACCACCAAAACCCTGGATTGCACCATCAAACCTTCTACAACCAGATGTATAAGCGGCATCAATTTTCTCATGCCATTTACTAGGCGTAGTATGTAGATGTGCTCCAAATTCGATATTTGGGTATTTTGGAATTAGATTAGTAAATAGATGAGAAATTATTTCAGGGGTGCTACTTCCAATAGTATCAGATAAAGATAAAATACTCACTCCCATCTTAGACAATTTCTCAGTCCATTCCCCAACTATTTCAGCATTCCATGGGTCTCCATAAGGATTACCGAATCCCATTGATAAATAGGCAACAACTTCTTTCCCTGAAGCATTTGCTATTTCCAAGATCTGCTTTAATATTTCTACAGACTCATCGATTGTCTTATGAGTGTTTCTCATCTGAAAGTTTTCAGAAATCGAAAAGGGATATCCAAGATATTTTATTTCTTCATGATTCGATGCATCTTGTGCACCTCTAACATTTGCAATTATTGAAAGTAATTTACTTTGGGTTGTAGAAAGATCTAACTTAGATAATACCTCGGCTGTATCCACCATCTGTGGAATTGCTTTTGGAGACACAAAACTACCAAAATCTATAGTATCAAATCCGCATCGAAGTAAAGACTGGATATATTGAACTTTCTCATTTGTTGGTATAAAAGATTTAATGCCTTGCATTGCATCTCTTGGACATTCGATAAGTTTAATTTTATCCATGCTCAAAGATACTATTTTAGCATATATATAAAAATTAAGGAGGATATCTCGAGAATTGAGATATTTACACGAATTAGGTCCTGAATACTAAGATATTGCGATAAAATCTACACTTAAACCAGAATCAATATTCCTATTCCTATAAAAACTACGATCTGTATCCATTTCAAAAAGACACCCGATTTCTCGTGTTTCAATAAGTAATTTGAGATTTTCCCTGCCAGTAATGCAACAGTTCCAAAGATCAATAATGCCTGTAATAAGAATAAGAATCCTAGAAGATAAAATTGAAAAACGGTGTTTCCATCCGGCTCCCATAAAAATCCCGGAAAAAAAGCCAGAAAGAAAATGGTCACTTTCGGATTAAGTACATTCATGATGAAGCCCTGTCTAAATAGATTTCTAGATCTTTTAGCAGGAATAGACCCATCTATTACAACGGAACTATCACTTTTAAACACCCTATAGGCCAAATAGAACAAATATAAAGCACCAAACACTTTAATAAGCGTAAACAAGATTGGGGAGGCTTTAATGATTGCAGATACCCCAAAAGCAACCAAACTGGTATGTATAAGAATTCCTGAAACTAAACCGAGCGTTGTAATAATCCCTGCCTTTTTCCCATTCGATATACTTTGTACCAATACATAAATGATATCCGGCCCCGGAGACAAGGTTAACAAAATGGAAGCAGTTAAAAAAGGAATGAGTTGTAGCAGCACAAATAATTGAATTAGCTATTATTAATTAGAACCAGATAAAATAGCTTTATTGATCTCTTTAATTAATCCCGGGCCTTCATAAATAAACCCGGTATAAAGCTGGATCAAACTTGCCCCTGCTTCCAGTTTTTCCAAAGCATCCTTTGCGCTATGAATTCCACCAACTCCAATGATTGGAAATGCTTTATTACTTTTTTCTGAAAGAAATCGAATCACCTCCGTAGATCTATTTTTTAATGGCTTTCCGCTTAGCCCACCCATTTCGACTTTATTCTCAGATTGAAGGTTATCTCTTGAAATTGTGGTATTCGTTGCAATTACCCCTGCAATGCCTGTGGTTGCAACGATGTCTATAATATCCAATAATTGCTCATCTGTTAGATCTGGTGCAATTTTTAAAAGAATAGGTTTAGGGCTAGCTTTGGTTTCATTTAACCTTTGTAATGTATTCAGCAAATCGGTCAAAGGTTCTTTATCCTGAAGTGCCCGTAAATTTGGAGTATTAGGAGAACTCACATTTACTACAAAGTAATCTACATAGTCAAATAAAGCTTCGAAACATATGGTATAATCTGTTACAGCCTCTTCGTTTGGAGTGTTTTTGTTTTTCCCAATATTACCACCTATCAGCACATTTTTGTTGGATTTTAATCTTTTTACCGCTGCCTCTACTCCTTCATTATTAAAACCCATTCGGTTAATTATAGCAGAATCTTCCTTAAGCCTGAACAATCTTTTTTTATCATTCCCCGGTTGTCCTTTCGGCGTAACGGTTCCAATCTCTACAAATCCGAAGCCTATCTGATCCAGTTCCTTATATAGGACGGCGTTTTTATCGAAGCCGGCAGCCAATCCCACCGGGTTTTTAAAGGTTAGTCCAAAAACTTTTCTTTCTAATCTAGGATCGTTAAGCTGAAATTGGTTCTTTAACAAAGTTGAAACTCCTGGTATTTTAAAAAAAATCTTAAGCGCATCAAAGGTGAAATAATGAACCTTTTCAGGATCAAAATTGAATAATAAAGGCCTTATCAGGGATTTATACATAGCTGGGTGGTTTGTGCAAAAATAACTTATTTAGCAAAATTGAAGCTATTATATTAATGGACTTTAAATTGCTTGCCAAATGAACTGCTAAAAAATATCAATAAAAAAAAGCAGCCCGAAGACTGCTTTTTCAATTTAATTAGTTGTTTTTATTTGAGTGTAAATGCAATTCTTGCAAAAAGGAATCTACCAGCTACTCCAAATTGTTGCGCACGTCTGGACCAGTCAAATCTTCCACTACTTCGATTATTGAACTCATCTTTAGCTCTGTCTGGATAGACATCTAATAAATTATTTGCTCCTACTGTTAGAATATGAAAATATTCAGAAAATTAATTGGAACAGTGGATTCTACCGCAGTTCTACTTGGATTACGGGATCCAATAAGCATTACTTCACTTACAGCCAATCCAGATACCATGGTCACATTCCTCACAGTACTTTGAATCTCAACTTTTTTGCTGTCAAAACCCACAAGAGAAAAAAACCAAGATTTGTCCCATAGTAGCTTCAATATTAAATTTTCCATCAAAATCTTTGATAATTCCTTTGTTGGCACCCTCAATTGCTACCGAAACCCCAACTAACGGCAGAATTTGGTCGTCTGCAACATACCTGTAATTTCTTGCATTTGAGCCTCAGCATCAAAACACACGAAAAACAAACATAACATTACGTAAATATTCTTCATAAGTTTATATTTTTGAATTAATTAGATAAGCAAAATTTGCTGAGATTATCTAAAAAGATTAATTGTCAGCGGTTAACTTAACACGAGGTTATTAACATATATAAAATATTAGAAGCCAATGATTTCAAAGAATAATATCATCAATAGATTTATCAGTTATGTAACTATAGATACTCAAAGTGATCCGGATAGTACCAAAACTCCTAGTACAGAAAAGCAATGGGATCTTGCCAATAAACTTGTCCTAGAGTTGAAGAAAATTGGATTGGATGAAGTAGAAATTGATGAAAATGCCTACATAATGGCAAGCCTTCCTGCAAATGTCCCTCATGATGTCCCGGTTATAGGATTTGTGTCTCATTTTGATACCTCTCCAGATTTTACAGGAACTAATGTGAAACCCCAAATAATAGAGAACTACGATGGAAAGGATATCCTATTGAATAAGGAATTGGACATTATATTGTCCCCAGATTATTTTGAGGATCTTTTACAATATAAAGGGCAAACTTTAATTACTACAGATGGAACCACGTTATTAGGAGCCGATGATAAAGCAGGGATAACAGAAATAGTGACAGCTATGGAATATTTGATTAATAACCCACAAATTCCTCACGGAAAGATTCGCGTTGGCTTTACCCCAGATGAAGAAATTGGTAGAGGTGCCCATAAATTTGATGTTAAGAAGTTTGGTGCAGAATGGGCTTATACAATGGATGGAAGCCAAATAGGCGAATTGGAATATGAGAACTTTAATGCCGCCGGAGCTGTCGTTAAGATCAAAGGCAAAATTGTGCACCCCGGTTATGCTAAGGATAAAATGATAAACAGTATGTATATCGCACAGGACTTCATTAATTCTCTTCCAAGACTAGAGACACCAGAGCATACAGAAGACAGGCAAGGTTTTTTCCATTTAACAGATATAAAAGGGGATGTAGAAGAAACTACTTTGAAGTATATCATTAGAGATCATGATAAAGGTCATTTTGAAGCAAGAAAGGAAATGATAAGCAATCTGGTGCAGGAAATAAATTCTCAACATGAAAAAGAGATCATCACAATTGAAATTAAAGATCAATATTTCAATATGCGAGAAAAGGTGGAGCCAGTAATGCATATTGTAGATTTAGCAGAGGAAGCTATGAAACAGTTAAATATAACTCCCCATATAAAACCAATTAGAGGTGGAACAGATGGTTCTCAATTAAGCTTTATGGGGTTACCATGCCCAAATATATTTGCAGGCGGACACAATTTCCATGGGAGATTTGAGTACGTTCCTGTAGAAAGTATGCAAAGAGCAACAGAAGTAATCATTAAAATAGCAGAGTTAATTTCAGAAAAACATAAATAGATTAAGTTATGGCTAAGATTGAAAACGTTGGTCAATATATTAGGGCTCATCCTAAATGGGAAGATAAGTTGCTACTTTTAAGGAAGTTATTACTTTCCTCTAAGCTTTCTGAAACCATAAAATGGGGTGCTCCGGTATATACTAAAGGCGGCAAAAATTTAGTTGGAATTAGTGCCTTTAAGAATCACTTCGGGTTATGGTTTTTTCAAGGGTCATTATTGCAAAAAAATACAGATCTCCTAGTAAATGCACAAGAAGGAAAGACTCAAGCGATGCGCCAACTTCGATTAGATGAAAATTCTGAAATCGATCTTAATATTTTAAAGAAGTATATCAAAGAAACTATTGAATTACATGATCAAGGAAAGACAGTAAAGTTAGTTGCTCCTAAAAAAGTTGACATCCCAAATGAATTAAAAGAAGAAATGTCTAATGACTTGGAATATCACAACGCTTTCACGCAACTATCACCGGGAAAACAAAAAGAATATTCACTATATATAATTGAAGCCAAAAGAGAGGCTACCAAACAAAACCGACTCGAAAAAATCAAACCCATGATATTTTCAGGAATTGGGTTAAACGATAAATACAAAAATTGTTAAATAAAAAAGGAGCAAATAAAATTTACTCCTTTTTTTGTTTATTTAATATTACCTCATTAAAAATAACAGTTTCCACCCTTTCTGCGTCTCTTTCCTTTATTTTCTGAATCCCATAATTTTAAAGTAAGACTAACAATAAGTTGGTTTAATCTTTGATCGTCGAAAGTTGCTCTATTTATTCCATAATTACCTCCGTTAGCAAAATCTAAACCCTGAACTTCTTCTGAAGAAAGTGCATAATCATATCTAACATCCACCCCAATAATTCCAAATTGAGCTTTTGCTCCAAATTGGGCAGAAAAAGGAGTGTCTTGTACCACAATTCCGGGAGGCGCATTGGTACCACCAGCATTTTCTAAACCAAACAGGCTAACATCTACAATATTCTTGTATGCTCCACCAGCATAAATGTCTAAAGGACCAAAAACATTATATCCTATTAGTACTGGAACACTAAGTTCTTTTATATTATATAAAGAATTAAAGTTTTGGAATTCAAAAGTAGATTCAAGATTTGAATACACGACTTCTGGTCTAATAAAAAATTTACCGAAATTTACCTGAACCCATAATCCACCATGATAACCAATATCACCAACTGCTTCAAAAGTATCGCTGGTATACTGCGCAGGAAGTCCGGAGTCGTTCCCAGTAATTTGTCCACCTGATGTTTTATTGATCCCTCCTTTAACCCCAACCTGAAATTGTTGAGCATTCATTTCTAGAAAAGAAAAGCTAGTTAAGCTAATTAGGAGGGCGATAACTAATTTATTCATATGAAAGAGGTTATTCTAATAGGTGTGTATTGTTGGTAAATATATTGTTTTAATAGATATTACAAACTTGTTTCTTCTGATAAACGCTTCAAAAATAAAAAAATTATGTAATTATTAAAGTTATGTAAAAATAAAAGGTTGTCCCAAATATCGAAAAACTATTATTCAATACTAGGACAACCTCTTAAAACAATTAATTTAAATTATATTTAATACATTAATTCTTAGCCGACCATTTCTTTATACCACCATCCAAAATATAAATCTGAAGAAATCCTAAATCTTGAAGAATTACTGCAGCTTCATTCGTTTTGTTTTCAGACGTAAAATATACTGCAATAGGAGAGTTTTTATCTAAATCTTTTAAATTTTCTTTTAAATTTTTATTTTTTAAAACATCTTCTGCATTTATTAAATGTGATTTTTTAAAATCTTCTTTAGATTTAATCTCTGGTTCCTCCATAGAATTATAATGCAAATTAGTTTGCATTTCATTTACGGTAACTACTTCTATTTCCTTCGCTTTAGATTTTACACAGCTCAGTAAAGTAATCGAAATTAATAATAAAATAAAAATAGCTTTTTTCATTAGTAGGTTTTTATTTCTGGATTTCACCATCCCATTCGGTAATTCCTCCCATTAGATTATAGGCGTTTTCAATTCCTTGTTGATTCATCAAGGCACAAGCTTGAGCACTTCTAGCACCAGACCTGCAATATACATAGTAGTTCTTGGATTTATCCAATTGTTCTACCTCATCTAAAAATCCTTGACCTTTATAGATGTCAATATTTTTTGCGTTTGGAATATAACCCTCAATAAATTCTTCTTCTGTGCGCACATCCAAAACTACGGCATTTTTATCCTGATCAACTTCATTAGACCATTGTTCTTGTGTAAGGTTTTTCATATCTCTAATTTTTATTCGGTACTATAATATTGAAATGTAAATATAATGCAAAGGACTCTACCGAATAAATACTACAAGGATAATTTTCAATCTATCAATTAATATGTAACGCATGAAAGTGATTTTTATTGGCAAACCATTAACATTTACTTTTAGTAGCGGAAAAAACTTTAACAAAACTTTTAAATGATCATTGAACTAATGAAATACATTTGTACATACAAATATTGTTTAAACAAATGAAAATAGAAGAGATTATAAAATCTGAAAGCGAATTACCTCCTAACAGGAAACTAATTCTCAGTATTCTACTTTCTAATAATGTAATAAACGATAAGGTCTCTGAAGCTCTAAAACCTTTCGACTTAACTATTCCCCAATTTAATGTGTTACGAATTTTACGAGGACAAAAAGGAAAACCGGCTAATCTTTCTACTATTCAGGAAAGAATGGTAAGTAAAATGAGTAATACCACCAGAATTGTAGACAAACTTATTTCCAAAGAGCATGTGTCCCGTATTGTTTGCGAGAAAAATAGACGAAAAGTAGAAATCACAATTTCCAACAAAGGCTTAGAACTCCTTTCTGAAGTTGATCCAATAATCAATTCTGCGGAATCAGAACTCACCCAAAATTTAAGTGCTACCGAGATCAAAACATTATCTGAAATCTTACAAAAACTTTTAAAATAAAAAACAATGAGTAACTACATTGAAGATTTAAACTGGCGATATGCCACCAAAAAATTTGATGCAAACAAAGAACTTTCCTCAGAAGATTTAGAAACCCTTCTAGAAGCAATACAACTATCAGCTTCCTCTTATGGCTTACAACCTTACGAAATAATTGTGGTTAAGGATGCTGCTCTTAGAGAAGAATTAAAACTGGCTTCATGGAATCAAACACAGATCACAGACGCTTCAGAAATTATTGTATTTGCTAATAAAACTCAAATAACTACTGAGTATGTAGATTCATACCTAGAAGATATTGCCGAAACTAGATCTCTAAAATTAGAAGATCTTGATGGCCTAAAAGGAATGTTAGAAAGCACTATTTTAAAGTTAAATCCGGAGGATCAAAGTCTTTGGGCAGCAAAACAAGCTTACATCGCTTTGGGTAATTTACTCTCTGCTGCAGCAAATATGAGAATAGATACTTGCCCTATGGAAGGATTTGATATCGCAAAGTATGATGAACTTTTAAATTTAAAGGAGAAAGGTCTAACTACTGCAGTGATTGCAACAGTTGGGTATAGAAGTGATGAAGACCAATCGCAGTTTGCTGCAAAGGTTAGAAAAAGTAAGAATGACTTAATTAATGTTTTATAAACCAAAAAAAGAGAATTGTTATGAAAAAGAATCTTTTAAAAGGCTTGGCAGCCTCAGTAATTGTACTATCTACAGTAGCTTTTACAAGTTTAAAGAAAGAAATTGACGTTAAAGAAAGTAAAGTAACCTGGACGGGAAAAAAAGTGACTGGTTCTCATACTGGAACTATCAACTTAAAAAGCGGATTTTTCAACATAGAAGACGAAAAATTAGTTGGTGGTGAATTTGTAATGGATATGTCTAGTATAACCAATGAAGATCTTACAGGTGAGTACAAACAAAAATTGGAAGGTCATTTAAAATCTGAAGACTTTTTTGGTGTAAAAAAACACTCAACAGCTAAATTGGTTATTACCAATATTGCTGAAAAAGGAAATGGGACTTATGGAGTAGTTGGTAATTTAACAATTAAGAATATCACTAAGCCAGTAACTTTCGATTTAAAAATGAAGGAAGATTCAGCAAATGCAAAATTAACTATAGATAGATCGAAGTACGATGTAAAGTATGGTTCTGGAAGCTTTTTTGACGACCTAGGAGATAAAACTATCTACGATAATTTTGACCTAGAAGTGAATTTGAAATTTTAATGATCATTATTTAAAATTATAATTGTGTTAGAGTTTTGAAAAAAACCATTGTCTATTCAACTTTGATACTTATATTTGAACCAATGAAAATTAATACAGTACATACTTGGTGGTGGAGTAACTTACGTCAAAACGTCGTGAAGTAACATTGCTATAGTATTTTCCTATACAAGGCTTGTCTCACGACAAGCCTTTTTTTTATTATAATTTTTTAAAAAACGATATGTACACCTTAAAAACAAACTACAAGAAATTACTGGCAGATACTATAACCCCGGTTAGTGTGTATCTTAAGATCCGGGATAAATATCCAAACAGTCTTTTGCTGGAGAGTAGTGATTATCATGCAAACGATAATAGTTTTTCCTATGTGTGTTGTAATCCAATTGCATCTATAAAGATTAAGGACGGGCAAATTGAAGAGCTCTTTCCAGATGGAAATAGAAAAACACGACCAATTACATCCGACTTGAATATTGCTGAAGCGATACAAAATTTCTCCTCACTTTTTAAAACAGATGCTTCCAGTTTCAAATTCATTAACAATGGATTATTTGGTTATACAGCTTATGATGGGGTTCAATATTTTGAAGACATTAGCATAACTAAAAAGAAAGGGGATCTAGAGATACCTGAAATCTATTATGCAGTGTATCAAAATATAATTGCTATCAATCATTTTAATAATGAGGCCTATATTTTTGATCATAATTATAATTCTGAAAGCAAGCTGGAAGAAATAGAACAACTAATTAAGGTTAAGAATTTCGCGACCTATAATTTTAGAAGAGAGAATTCTCCGGTTTCAAATCTTACCGATGCTGAATATAAGGAAAACGTTAAACTAGGAAAAAAACATTGCCAGCGAGGTGATGTTTTTCAATTGGTATTATCCCGTAGATTTTCCCAGAGCTTTAAAGGCGATGAATTTAATGTATATCGTGCCTTAAGAAGTATTAATCCGTCCCCATATTTATTCTACTTCGACTATGGTAATTTCAAAATATTTGGAAGTTCTCCGGAAGCCCAATTAGTTGTCTCTAATGACAAAGCTGAAATACATCCAATTGCCGGCACCTTCAAAAGAACCGGAAATGATGAAAAAGACGCAGAATTAGCAAAGAAATTATCTGAAGACGAAAAGGAAAATGCAGAACATGTAATGTTGGTGGATCTAGCCCGAAACGATTTAAGCAGACATAGCAAAAACGTTAAAGTTGAAAAATATAGGGAAGTACAATTTTTCTCTCATGTTATTCACCTGGTAAGTAAAGTTTCAGGGACTAGAAATAAGGATGTGGGAACTATGCAAATTGTAGCAGATACTTTCCCTGCAGGAACCCTAAGTGGTGCACCAAAACATAGTGCCATGACCCTAATTGAAAAATATGAAAATGTAAATAGAAGTGCTTATGGTGGAGCCATTGGTTTCATGGATTTTAATGGCAATTACAATCACGCCATTATTATACGCTCCTTTGTGAGCAAGAACCATACTTTACATTATCAGGCCGGAGCTGGAATAGTTTCAGAGTCTAATGAAGAAAATGAGTTACAAGAGGTATATAATAAGCTTGGTGCCCTAAAACAGGCAATGGTAATAGCTGAAGAAATTTAAGAAAAGAGAAGTGAAAGAAAACAATAATATATCGAACAAAATAGGATATCAATCCCAACAAAGGACCTCGGTTCTTGTAATAGACAATTACGATTCGTTTGTTTATAATCTAGTTCACTATTTAGAAGAATTAGAGTGCATTGTTACCGTTTGCCGTAACAATGAAGTGGATTTGGATATGATCGCGAAATATGATAAAATTTTGCTTTCTCCAGGCCCGGGAATACCCGATGAGGCAGGTTTGTTAAAGGACATCATCGCCAAATATGCGGCCACTAAAAGCATATTGGGAGTATGCTTAGGTCAACAAGCAATTGGAGAAGTATTTGGCGCAAAATTAATTAATCTGGATGCTGTATTTCATGGTGTATCCACGAAAATTGAAATTGTTGTAGATAATGAAAGTTTGTTCAAAGGTTTAGAGAAAGAGATCATGGTGGGCAGGTATCACTCCTGGGTTGTTGCTCCAGAATTACCTCCAACGTTAGAAGCTACTTCATTTGACGAGAACGGACAAATAATGTCTTTGCGTCATAGAGAATATGATGTAAAAGGTGTTCAATTTCACCCTGAATCGGTTTTAACACCAATGGGAAAACAGATCATGAAAAACTGGATACAAGAGAGCGCTAAATAATTATAAAATGAGCCATGAAAAATCTATTTAAAAACCAAAATGATTATTGGCGAATTGCATGTGACCGTTAAAAGAAAATATAACAGAACTGATGAAACATATACTTAACAGATTAATAAATCACGAAACAATTTCTAAAACGGAAGCTAGAGAAGTGTTGGTTAATATCTCCCACGGAGAATATAATCCAAGTCAGATCGCTGCATTTTTAACCGTTTACATGATGCGAAGTATCACCATAGACGAATTGGAAGGTTTTCGTGATGCCTTATTAGACCTTTGTATTTCTATAGACCTGGGTGCATATAATCCTATAGATCTTTGCGGAACAGGTGGCGATGGAAAAGATACTTTTAATATCTCCACACTATCTTCTTTTGTTACAGCAGGTGCCGGAATAAAAGTATCCAAACATGGGAATTATGGAGTTTCTTCCATTAGCGGAAGTTCAAATGTAATGGAACATTTAGGTGTTAAATTTAGTAACGAAGCAGGTTTCTTGGAGAGATGTATAGATAAGGCCGGAATATGCGTTCTACATGCTCCCCTCTTCCACCCTGCTATGAAAAATGTAGCTCCAATTAGAAAGTCGTTGGCGGTTAAAACCTTTTTCAATATGCTGGGGCCTATGGTAAATCCCGCGTTTCCAAAGAATCAGTTGGTAGGAGTTTTTAGTTTAGAATTAGCTAGAATGTATGGATATCTTTATCAGAACACCGATAAGAATTTCACGATTTTACATGCTCTTGATGGATATGATGAGATCTCACTAACCGGAGATACCAAAATTATATCAAATAATTCTGAAGGGGTTTTACAACCATCAGATTTCGGAGTAGAAATATTAAAAGCTTCAGAGATTTCAGGCGGAAATTCCATAGAAAGTTCAGCTAAAATATTCCTGAACATTTTAAATGGGAAAGGGACAACTCCTCAAAACAATGTGGTTTGTGCCAATGCTGGAATGGCTATTGCAACTTCCACAGGTTGTAATCCAAAGGACGGTTTTGCAAGGGCTCAAGAATCTTTAAAGTCGGGAAAAGCACTGAAAGCTCTTACCAAATTACAAGAATTAAGTAAGGCATAATTCACATTCAAACGAGATTATAAAATGAATATTTTAGATAAAATTATAGCAGATAAAAGGAACGAAGTTGCTCTAAAAAAGAAGCTCATAATTTCTAATGTGCTGGAAAAATTTCCTTTGTTTGGTTTAACTACGTCTTCTTTGGTAACAGCCCTAAGAACCAGTAAAAGCGGGATCATTGCCGAACATAAACGTAGATCTCCTTCTAAGTCTGTCATCAATCAAGATCTCAATGTTCAGGATGTTGCTATTGGATATGAAAAAGCAGGGGTTTGTGGGATGTCGGTATTAACAGATGGTAAATATTTTGGAGGTTCCTTAGACGATCTGATATTGGCCAGAGCATCGGTGAAAATGCCTTTATTAAGAAAGGAATTTATAATAGATGAATATCAAATCATCGAGGCGAAAGCGCATGGAGCAGATGTTATTTTGCTGATAGCTGCCGTACTAACTAAAGATGAAATAAAACGATTTTCTGAATTGGCAAAAAGTTTGGGGCTAGAGGTTTTATTGGAAGTTCACAATCTGGAAGAATTAGAAAAATCTATTATGCCAAGTTTGGATATGTTGGGAGTGAACAACAGGAATTTAAAAACTTTTGAAGTAAGCACATATATCAGTAAACAGTTATCTGAAAAAATTCCAACCGACTTTGTGAAAGTTTCTGAAAGTGGGATAAGTAGCACTGAAGCCATTCAAGATCTGAAAAACTATGGCTACCAAGGATTTTTAATTGGAGAGAATTTTATGAGGACGGATAATCCCGGAAAAAGTGCTTCAGAATTCATTAAAGAATTAACAGGCAAATAAAATGAACGTTCCTAAACTGAAAATATGCGGCATGAAGCATCCAGAAAATATACTGGAGGTGACCACTTTAAAACCGGATTACCTCGGGTTTATCTTTTATGAAAAATCACCAAGAAATTTTAATGGTGAAATCCCGGAAATAGCTTCAGAAATAAAAAAAACCGGAGTCTTTGTAAATGCTGAACTCAATTTTATTGTTCAAATGGTGGATAAATACAATTTTAAAGCCATTCAGCTTCATGGCAATGAGTCACCAGAGTATTGTGAAAAACTAAGACGTTTACTAATAGACAAAATTAAGTCTCAGGAAAAAAGATCTATAGAAATCATTAAGGTGTTTTCTATTTTAAACTCCTTCGATTTTAAAAATCTGGAACCTTATGATGGCCTCGTAGATTTCTTTCTATTTGATACCAAGGGAAAAAACAAGGGAGGAAATGGGACAGTTTTTAATTGGGATATTTTAAAAAAAAATCCATCGAATACTCCATTTTTTCTAAGCGGGGGAATCGGGCTCGAAGAAATAGAACCTATAAAAGAATTGATTAATTATTTTGAAAAGCATAATAAGTCACATTTAATTTATGCTTTAGATGTAAATAGTAAATTTGAATTAGAAGCAGGTCTTAAAGATCAAAAGCAACTAAAATTATTTAAAGACACCCTGGGATTAAAACCCCAATTATAAAATATAAAACATGACCTATCAAGCAGATGAAAAAGGCTATTACGGGGAATTTGGAGGAGCCTATATCCCGGAAATGTTATATCCTAATGTCGAGGAATTAAGACAACAGTATGTACAAATAATGCAGGAGGAATCATTTCAAAAAGAGTTCAAGCAACTTTTGAAAGATTATGTAGGAAGACCTACTCCTTTATATTTTGCATCAAGATTAAGTGATAAATACAACACCAAGATCTATCTTAAAAGGGAAGATCTTTGCCATACAGGTGCCCATAAAGTAAACAATACTGTAGGGCAAATATTAATGGCAAAACGATTAGGAAAGAACAGGGTCATTGCTGAAACCGGTGCAGGTCAACATGGAGTAGCTACTGCTACTGTCTGTGCTCTTATGGGGATAGAATGTATCGTTTATATGGGTGAGATAGACATTGCGAGACAAGCACCAAACGTTGCAAGAATGAAATTGCTGGGAGCAACTGTGATCCCTGCAAAATCGGGAAGTAGAACCTTAAAGGATGCTACGAATGAGGCTATTCGAGATTGGATCAATAATCCCATAAACACTCATTATATTATAGGTTCTGTGGTAGGACCTCATCCTTATCCAGATATGGTGGCTAGATTTCAGAGTGTGATTTCTGAAGAGATCAAAATTCAGTTACTGGAAAAAGAAGGTCGTGAAGCACCAGATTATGTGGTGGCTTGTGTAGGTGGAGGAAGTAACGCCGCGGGTATCTACTATCATTATTTAGACAATCCAGACGTTGGCATCATAGCAGTAGAGGCTGCCGGAAAAGGTGTGTTGTCGGGGGAAAGTGCAGCAACCTCAGCCCTAGGAAAAGAAGGAATTATTCATGGTAGCAAAACCCTACTTATGCAAACAGAAGATGGGCAGATCACAGAGCCATATTCCATATCTGCAGGACTAGATTATCCGGGAATTGGACCAATGCATGCTAATTTATTTAGATCCGGGAGGGCAGAATTTATTTCGGTTACAGATGCTGATGCTATGAAAGCAGGACAAGAATTAGCGAAACTGGAAGGAATTATCCCCGCAATTGAGACTTCTCATGCGCTTGCGATTTTTGAAGATCGTAAGTTCGAGAAAGATGACATTGTAGTCTTGAATCTTTCGGGACGTGGAGACAAGGATTTGAGTACATATATCGATTATTTCAACTTATAACAAGCGACTTTAAAATTTCAATAAAATACAAATAGGTTAAAAAATACGTCATTCTGTCCCGACCCTTCGGGAGTTTCAGAATATTATTTTACGATGTATCAATATAATTAGTTGAGACCCTGAAATAAATTCAGGGTGACGAGACAACTAAATGACAATAAAAAGGAGAGTTTATAAAAGAATTTAAACAGTACACATGAATAGAATTCAAGAAAAATTACAAGAAGACAAAAAGCTCTTATCCATATATTTTACTGCAGGGTATCCTAATTCTGAAGACACATTTTCAATTATTGAAGACCTCGAGAAAAATGGCGTTGATATGATTGAAATTGGTTTGCCATTTAGTGATCCTTTGGCAGATGGGCCAACCATTCAGGAAAGTAGTACCATAGCCTTAAAAAATGGAATGACCACCGAAAAACTTTTTTCTCAGCTTAAGGACATAAGAAAAACAGTAAAAATTCCCTTAATAATTATGGGTTATTTCAATCCTATACTTCAATATGGGGTAGAAAAATTCTGTAAAAAATGTGAAGAGATCGGGATTGATGGTTTAATTATTCCAGATCTACCTGTAGATGTATATTCAGAAAAATACCAGGCTATTTTTGAAAAACATAACCTTATAAATGTCTTTCTTATAACACCTCAAACATCTGTAGAAAGAATAGGGTTTATAGATTCTGTTTCTAACGGGTTTATTTATATGGTAAGTAGCGCTAGTGTAACGGGAGCTACCTCAGGTTTTGGAGAAGAAACCAAAAGTTATTTTAAACGAATTTCCGACATGAAACTTCAGAACCCACAAATTGTAGGTTTCGGAATTAGTGACAAAGAAAGTTTCCGTGAGGCTATTCAGTATTCTAGCGGCGCTATTATAGGAAGTGCCTTTATAAAGCACCTAACTAAAAATGGAACCAGAACAATTGCGGAATTCGTTAAAGCCATTCGATAGCTTTAACCATACTCTAACAT
>JAGXIJ010000056.1 GCA_024635675.1 Gillisia sp. | reverse complement strand
CCCGAAATCCCTGAAGAAGATTCTTTAGATCCAATGGAATCATCTACTAAATCAAGTTCAGAAAATCAAAAGTTAAGGAACTTCGATTTTCCGTCTTGGAGGCAATATCTTGAGATTGTTATAGAAGATCGAAGCAATATCCCATTCAAGGAAAATGGGCTAAGTTTGGTTAGTTATCAAGAGCTTAAAAACGATAAATCTCGTATAAATGAGATTTTAAAGAATCCTTTTTCTTCCAAAAGTCTAATTCCTCAAATGGACAACCAGGTAATTAAAAACGACAGTTCCTATGGAAGATTGAGTTTTGAATTACTGCCATTATTTAAAACGGAAGTGCTCAAAGAGAAAAATGATATGGAAGGACAAAATAACAGGAAAAGATCTATGATTGAGCATTATAGAAGTAAGTCGGAATTACAGGTAGTAAGATTAAACTGGACATATAATGGTGAAGATCTTGCTACTTATTGCGTCGTTAACAATAAGGAAGTAGTTTACGACGATATACTAACGAATCTATACGTTATAAAGATAGAATCGTCAGGTGGTTCAAGAAGAATCTAAAATCCCTAGGGAATTCCCGGTGTATATTCTTATCCTGCTTGTGGTTCTACGTCAATAAAAATAAGTTCGGCCCAGATTTCGTCTACCACAAAATTAATAAGTAAGTATCCTCTAAACTTATTATTAACGAATCACTTTCAAAGATTATCTATTTATTTTAATCATTTGTATACTATCATTGTTTTTTGATACTGCAATAAAAATATCGTCCTCGTTCTTCATTAATTTAGTATCTCGAATATCTCCTTCAATCCAGACGCCCATTTTCTCGTTATCTAAACTAACAAAATTCCCCCCTTCCGTTCCTTTTAGTAAGAGGCCTTTCCCTGCATCAACAGGGCCGTATTCTACCTTGAAAGGGTAGAAATTCCCCGTGAGCAAAACATCTAAAATCCCATCATCATCAAAATCATGAATATTAATCCCCTGGATTGCAGAGAACTGTGCCTCTATTGGCAATTCATGTATTTCAATACTATTCCCCAGGTTCTCCAGGTAAACACTGTTAAGCTGAAAAACGCTTAAATGTTTTGCCTCATCTAACTTCTCTTTTGTAAATATATCATTCAAATTTGCAGTTGCATATTGCTCATATTTTAAAAAGTTCTTCTTTAAATATGGAAAGGCATCTTGTAATTCATCTAGAGTAGCAATTGGATAACGTTCTCCTTGTATGTAACCACTTATTACGGGAGTTGGCAACCCATCTTCCCTAAAATCCCCGATATAGGCTTCCAAAGGTTCGGTTTCTGAAACCTTAAAAGGTAAATTAGAACCCATATTACCAACTATAAAATCCATATCGCCATCACCATCGATATCGGCTGTTTCAATACGCTGCCACAGCCCATCGGTCTTTTCCAAACCTAATTCTTTTGTTCTTTCTACCAGTTGACCTTTCTCATTTATAAAAATCTTAATCGGCATCCATTCTCCTACTAGTACAAGATCCAGCCAGTCATCATTATTTATGTCTACCCATAAAGCATCGGTAACCAAACCTGGTTGCCTTAATTTATTATTAATTTCCTGGGTAGCTATGGTAAATTTTATTTCACCGGTTTCATTATTACTATCATTTCTAAGAATTCCACCAAGTGAAGAATCAGGATAACTCCCAGGTTTGCTACCTCCTCCCACAAAAAGGTCTATATCACCATCTCGGTCATAATCTCCTGCTATAACCACACTTCCATTAGAATGTGCAATTGGCAGGGCAGAATCAGGTGCTTTTTTAAAATTAGCATTTCCATCATTGATATAAATTTTGTCCTTTAATGTTGAAGGATCCCCATATATCTGACTTCCCCCGCTTACAACGTACAAATCCAGGTCTCCATCATTATCCGCATCGAAGAACGTAGAACCGGTAGTCTCGAAAGCCGCAGTTTCTGACCAACATTCATTATTAGACCGTTTGTAAGTTCCACTGGAATTAGAAAGAAACAAAGCATCTGGTTGTCCAAAAGCTCCTCCAATAAAAATATCGTCAATACCATCACCATTCACATCAGCAACTGAAATTTTAGGTCCAGACATTGAACTTTGCTTTAACGCCAGTCGATTCACCTTAAAATCTATATACTTGTTCTCCTTGTGTTTATAAGTAATACCTGAATTCTCTACTTTTTCAAAAATTGTTTCGATGATACTTTTCTCTTCAGCCTCATTGGATAGTGATTGAGACTGATCAAAATGAAGAATCTGATTTGGATTCACATTCTGGATAGTAGAGATTCTCCCGTCAGGCCATTGAATTTTCACGTCTGCTTTTTTAGAGCCTCCCAATCCGAAAAACTTAACAGGATCTACTGATGATTGATACCCACGAACGTTATAATTTTCTATATACTGGGTTACTGAATCGGTTGCAACCCAAATTTTGGCACCTAATGCCTGGGTATTCTTGTTACTTCCTTTTAAACTAATTTTTAAATAATTAATATTCTCTTTTTCAATATTGTTCCTGTAAATATGAACCAGCTCATTTGTATTAGATACCACCAAGTCCAAATCCCCGTCATTATCAAGATCTGCATAAGCTGCTCCAGTTGATACCGTTGGATTTGAAAGTCCCCACTTCTCTGTCACATTCTCAAAGATAATGCCGTCGCGATTTCTGAACATATAATTTGGTATTTTGGTAGAAGGCATTTTTTTTACTAATTCATAAATAACTTTAGAATATTCTTTCTTACCATAATCATTGAATAATTCCCCACCACGCTTTCTAACCTCTGATATAGCTTCATTTACTTCAAATTTCATAAAATCCTTATTAGTATAATCTCTTAAGTAGCCATTGGTTACATAAATATCTTTAATACCATCACTATCAAAATCTGCCACCAATGGAGCCCAGCTCCAGTCTGTGGCTGAAATACCAGAAAGTTGACCTATCTCACTGAACCTGGGAATTCCCTTTTTATCTATACCCCTGTTAAGCTGCAACATGTTTCTCATTTGCTGCTTATGGTAACCGCTATCAATGGCCAACTGTTATCGATCATATTCATCAGGCCCTTTTAAAACTTTTTGTCTGTAATTATCTTCCGGAAGCATATCTAAAGTAACTACATCAATAAGGCCATCGTTATTCAAGTCTGCCGCATCATTCCCCATAGAAAACTGGGAGATGTGTCCAAAGGAATCTTCAGAAGTATCAGTAAATGTACCGTCCCCATTATTCAAGTAAAGGAAATCCTGTTCAGTATAATCATTAGAAACATAGATATCCGGCCAATTATCTTCATTAATATCCGTTATCACCACCCCAAGTCCAAAATTCAAACCGCTTCCGTGGATTCCGGCACTTTCACTTACATTTGTAAATTTTCCATTATCATTTCTGTATAATGAATTTCCGAAATAAGGATGTCTCGTATTACGTAATTTGGTGCTATTATAAAAAGGTGAATAGTATTCTTTAGAGTGATTCAGCAGAAACATATCCAGATCACCATCAAGGTCATAGTCAAAAAAGACAGCCTGGGTACTATAGCTCCCCTCAGCATCCAGACCAAAATCTTTTGCCTGATCTTCAAATATTGGCACCCCATCTTTGTCTGTTCCTTTATTTATGAATAACTGGTTGGCCCTGTTTTCATTGGTACCTAATCCAGAATAACTAACATAAATATCGAGTAAGCTATCTCCATTGACATCTGCTATACTAATTCCAGTCTTCCACCCTTCTTTACCTGCGGTCCCAGATTTCAATGTAACATCCTGAAATCTAAAATCACCTTTATTTAGATAGAGTTTATTTTCTCCTGTATTTGAAGTAAAATAAATATCTGGCAGACCATCACCATTAAAATCTCCAATACCCACACCTCCTCCATTATACATATATTCATATTGCATAACATTAAGCTCCTCTGTCTCCACAATTTCATTTATAAAGGAAACACCAGTCAGATCAGCTGGTAATAATTCAAACATGGTCTTTTCTTTCTGCTTTTCTTTTTCAGAACAACCAATAATGATCACACAACATGAAAACATCAAAATATTTAGATGCTTCTTCACTAATCCCATTTTATATGATTTTAAATGCTTTCTTAAGATAACCCTTATAGTAAAGTAAATGAGATTTCAATAAAATAATCATAAGCCTGATTAATTCCAGCACAATTTTAAGCTTATAAAAAAAGAAAAGACTCTTTTATTTTTTTGCATTTATAAAAGGCCTAGTGGACATGTTAAGGGTTGGCTGAAATTATACAATGGTGTTCTATATAATTCCAGCGCCCTATTTAACATAAACTAATTCAAAAAATACCTGAAACTTACCAACCAAGGATTTGTTCTGCGGCTGGATTCTTATCTATTTCATCTTGAGGAATTGGTAAAACATGTAGTTTGTATGGGAAATTCCTTTCTTCAAATTCAACTTTTTCGTAGTTGAATGTTCCATTCTCGTTCCTGGTGATTTTCATACCTAAGATTGGTCCGTTTAATACATCTTCTGCTATTCGCCATCTGCGGATATCGAAGAACCTGTGCTCCTCAAAAGCTAATTCTATCCTTCTTTCATTCCTGATCTCAGCTCTCATTTGATCCTGAGATAGACCCTCGGGGAGATCCGGCATACCCGCTCTGTCTCTTATAGCATTAATCGCATTATATACACTTGCATCTGGACCAGATGCCTCGTTTTTAGCTTCTGCATAATTCAGTAAAACTTCAGCATATCTCATAAAAATCCAGTCCTGATCACTAGATTGTGAATAAATCACTAAATCTTCATCATGGAATTTGCGTAAAAAGTAACTGGTATGAATAAATGACCTGTCCTGACCTCCTTCAAACAACTCAACCTCACGTCCGCGGAAAGTAGCACCATTATGCACAACTGTAGCTTTAAAACGTGGATCAAGATTATCCCACGGATTTTGAGGATCGTAAAGTGGTGATTCATCCTGAGGAAGTCCATCAGTCATGTCATAGGAGTCTACGAAATTCTGCGTGGGAAGATTACCACCCCAACCGCCATCACTAGCACCTCTATAGGATTCTGGAGTATTATAAACATCCCAACCCGCACCCTGAGTACCGCCGGCATTAGTCTGGTGGTGCTTATCTGGATACTGGAATTTCTTGGCAAAAATGATTTCCTCATTGTTCTTAGTTAAAAATAATGTACGGTAATCTGGAAACAGCGTATAATTTCCATTATCAATAATTTCACCTGAAGCAACCGCGGATTCCTGCCATCTTTCAGCGTATAACAAGATCCGACCTTTAAAAGCTTTTGCTGCATCAGAATTTGCTCTACCGGCTGCAATTTCTCCTTTTTGAGGAAGTAATTCAGAGGCTTTGTCAAGATCACTTAAAATTAAGTCTACAACCTCAGAATAAGTTGCTCTGGGTATTTGGAGATCGTCTTCCAAACTCAAACTCTGTGTAATTAATGGCACACCTGTAGCTTCACCTCCTTCAGATCTAAATCCGAATAACCTTAAAAGCTTATGATACATAAAGCCTCTTAAAAAATAAACCTCTCCTGTAAGTCGGGTCTTAAGTTCTTCATCTTCCAAACGATCCAGGTTTTCCAAAGCTACATTTGACTTACGTATAAGACTATAATAAATTGGCCACATATTCCCCCAAGGTACATTACTTGGCAGGAATTCTGCACTTTGTAAAACATTGGAATGGGTCCATCCCATGGCAACATCTCCGTCATCTGAGGCTCCATCCAATAAATACAGCCCTTTTGCCCATCCCTCATAAACTCTATCAAATCCAGAAGGCATTTCCCCATAAATACCATTCACGAACTGAATCGCACCCTGCGGATCAGTCCACACGGTTTCCTCGGTAAGCGAATCTTTTGGCACCTGATCAAGAAAATCTTCTTGACAACCAAATAAAGTCAGGATACATAAAAAAGCACCCAGCACCCGGCTTAGTTTTATTGTATATTTTTTCATTTCAAGTTATTTTTTAAAAGTTTAAGTTTATTCCTACGTTCCATATCCTCATCTGTGGATAGTTCCATCCCCTAGCGTCTCCATTTTCGGGGTCAAAATTAGCTATTTTGCTCCAGGTGTGTACATTATTACCATTTACATAAATCCTAGCTCCCTGAATAAAGTCATTTTTGAACGTTTTTACTGGAATATTATATGCGAGTTCCACATTTTTCAGACGAATGTAACTAGCATCCCTCAACCAAAAAGAAGAACCTGCTTGATTATTTGCAGCTTCAATTAGAACACGAGGTTCACTAGCATCCCTATTATCAGGTGTCCATCGGTCTAAATTTTTCACGTATGCGGCACTAGTACCAAGAAAGAACGGCCAGGCAGCTTCTCCAGCATAATACTGGTATACACTGGTAGCTCCCTGGAATAAAAATGCCAGATCAAAATTCTTATAACTCATGCTTCCATTTAAACCAAAGATCATCTCAGGTGTATTTGCACTTCCTATATAGGTCCTGTCAAGATCATCTATAACTCCATCTCCATTTATATCTTCATACCTGATGTCTCCAGGAGCAATATCTCCCACCTGAGTAGCTGCGTTATCAACTTCTTCCTGTGTTTGAAACAGGCCTAGATCCCTATACCCAAACTGAGCTCCAATTGGGCGTCCAGTCATTCTTATATTAGGGTTTGCAGTTTCAGGTTCATCTATAAAAACGATTTCGTTTTTTGCATAAGTGAAGTTACCATTCAAAGAATATCGAAAATCTTCCCCTATTGCATTTTCATGCCCTAGAACAACCTCAAAACCTTTATTATTCACCTTTGACAGGTTTTCCACCGGCAAACCTACCCCTAAAAGACTGGGAACAGATAAATTCCTTCTACCAAGTATATCACTTCGTTTATCATAAAAGTAATCAAAAGTTACAGATAAATTCCTATTCCATAAAGTGGCATCAAAACCTACATTTAGTTTTTTTACAGTTTCCCATGTAACATCAGGATTTGCTAAATTACCTTCTACAATAGCTGGCTGAACCTCTCCATCTCCAAATACAGCACTTCCTGATTGATTAAATGCCTGAAGATAAAGGAATCGTGATCCTCCAATACGGTCATTACCCAGAATACCGTAAGACCCTCTAAATTTCAAAAAGTCTATAGTATTTGAGTTTGCGAGAAAAGATTCTCTGGAAACCAAATACCCAAGCGAAGCAGATGGAAAGTATCCCCAACGTTGTCCCGGCGCGAATTGTTCTGAAGCATCGGCACGAAAACTTCCTTCAACAATATACCTGTCGTTGTAGGTCCAGTTTAACCTTCCAACAACACCCCGTCTTGCACCTCTTCCTGAGTAACCTCTATTTGTACGATTTGCCACACCTCCAAAATCAAGTTCATCAATAGCCAGCGTAAATTGATCTCTGTAAGCTGACATAAATTGCCACTTTTCCTCTGTCTGCGTATATAATACCAATGCGGACACATCAGATTTTCCAAATTCCTGATCATAATTTATATGTGTCTCTAAGGTAATGGACTGAAAATCATTATGGTCCTGATATAAATCAGTGGTCCCTAATGGCTGCTGTACGAATGTACCATCACTCATTCGTCCAAATGAACGAGTTTGTGGAAACAAATAGTTCTTTTGATTGGTAAACGTTTTGTCATACGAAGCAATGGCTTTGATCGATAATCCATCAACTGGTAATTGTTGCAAAAGCTGAAGGCGTCCCTTCAAGGCCATAATAGCCCTGTTTCTGTAACCATTTTCCGGAAGGGCGAGATAGGCGGGTCCACCCGAATATGTTCCGTTAGACCACTTGATTGGATATCTGTTGGGAGCGGTACTCACCAACCAACGAAACAATTCTGGCGCTGCCACGTTATTAGTTCTCTCGTCGCGTCCTGATAAATCAAAAGACAACTGTGTAGTAT
>JAGXIJ010000055.1 GCA_024635675.1 Gillisia sp. | reverse complement strand
GCAAATTGTAGTTATGAATAATATTAGGATCACCAAACAATTTTCTTTTGAAACCGGTCACGCGCTTTACGGTTACGACGGAAAGTGTAAAAACGTTCACGGTCATAGTTATAAGCTAAGCGTTACGGTAATTGGATCGCCTATTACAGACACTTCTAATGTGAAATATGGAATGGTGATAGATTTTACCGACCTTAAAAAAATTGTGAAATCAGAGATCGTAGATAAGTTCGATCACGCTACTGTTTTCAACAAGAACACCCCGCATATCGAGCTTGCCAAAGAATTGGAGAAGAGAGATCATAATGTGATCCTTGTAGAATATCAGCCAACCAGCGAGAATATGGTTCTGGATTTTGCTCAAAAGATCAAGAGTCAACTTCCCCCTCAAATTAAGTTGTTCTCACTAAAACTTCAGGAAACCGACACCTCTTTTGCAGAGTGGTTTGCAAGTGATAATATTTAGGGCGCAACCCTCCCAATAAACATTGGTACGGTCGGGCTGTTCGCTATATCCCCAATAAACATCGGGGGATGCCGCTTCCATCCCTTGCGCAAAAACAGGATTCAACAAAATTGGAGTCTGTCCTCAAAATTTATGCTCCTTTCCTAAAATAGTTATATTTACACGTCCAAACCCGAAACATGAACATTCCGAAAGGCAAAAAAATATACTTTTCCAGCGATAAGCATTTAGGAGCTCCTACTCAAGAAGCAAGTAGATCCAGAGAACTAATTTTTGTAAAGTGGCTGGATGAGATAAAAGAAGATGCAGCTGCAATTTTTTTGTTAGGAGATCTGTTCGATTTCTGGTTCGAATATAAACATGTGGTTCCAAAAGGCTTTGTGCGCACCCTAGGTAAACTCGCCGAAATTCGGGACAGCGGAATTCCCATTTATTTCTTTGTAGGGAATCATGATTTGTGGATGGACGATTACTTCGAAAAAGAACTTAATATCCCTGTTTTTCACGAGCCTAAAGAATTCGAATTCAACTCTAAAAAATTCCTTATTGGGCATGGAGATGGTTTGGGGCCCGGTGATGTAGGTTATAAAAGAATGAAAAAAGTCTTTACGAATCCTCTCTCCAAGTGGCTTTATAGATGGCTTCATCCCGATCTTGGTGTTCCATTGGCACAACATTTATCAGTAAAAAACAAAATGATATCTGGTGTAGAGGATCAAAAATATTTAGGTGAAGATAAAGAGTGGCTTATTCAGTACTGCAGGAAAAAACTGGAAACCAAAGCTTACGATTATTTCGTGTTTGGGCATCGTCATTTACCTTTGGATATAGACCTAAACCCTACTTCAAAATACATCAACCTGGGTGATTGGATCACCCATTATACTTTTGGTGTTTTTGATGGAGATGAATTGAAGTTAGAAAAATTACGCTAGAATAAATTAGATAGTTGAAAGGATTCCTTACCCTGAGCTTGACTCAGGATCTCAATTTTTAATCTTTACCAATTAGAACCTAAAGATGCTGAAATGAATTCAGCATGACGATTTAATTTAAAGTGTTTAAAAACTCGTTTTTTAAACCATTATATCCTTCAACTTCAACTGTAAACTCACATTCCCTTGCCATTCATTTTCATCTATTACAAAGGCGGCATCAAAGGTTTGAGAATTTGTGATCAGATTCTTTTTGGATCCTATATTAAAACCAATAGCATTAATAGCTGTTCCATTTTTGGTCTGGCTCAACCTACATTTTAAATGTAGATCATCTGCCCCTACACATTTCCCATACCCTGTATCTTTTAGATTTTTAGTAAGAAAAACCGGCGACATATTTCCGGGTCCATGTGGTTCAAATTGTTTGAGAATTCGGTGAAATTTCGGAGTGATATCCTCTAGATTAATTTCAGCATCTATAGAGATCTCCGGGCTTAGCATATAATTCTCGATACTCCCGGAAACAACTTCTTCAAATTTTCTCTTGAAATCTTCATATTGAGATTCTGCTAAAGTAAGTCCCGCTGCATACATATGCCCTCCAAATTGCTCTATATGTTCTGCGCAGGCTTCCAAGGCGTTATAGACATCGAACCCTTTTACAGATCTTGCAGATGCTGCCAGTTTATCTCCGCTTTTGGTGAATACCAGAGTTGGGCGATAGTAGGTCTCGATCAATCTTGAAGCCACTATTCCTATTACTCCTTTGTGCCAATCTTCCTGATAAACTACCGTTGTAAATCGGTCTTTTTCATTTAGATCTTCTACCTGTTGCAATGCTTCTACAGTAATGCTTTTATCGGCTTCTCTCCGCTCAGAATTATATGCTTCAATTTCGGAAGCAAATTGTTTTGCGGCTTCTATATCTTCTTCAACTAAAAGATTTACGGCATGCAAACCATGCTTCATTCTTCCAGCCGCATTGATCCTTGGAGCAAGAATAAACACCACATCGGTAATTGTAAGAGTTTGCTTTTTTACTTGTTCTAAAATCGCTTTAAAACCTGGGCGAGGAGCTACATTGATAACATTAAGTCCGTGATAAGCCAATATTCGGTTCTCTCCTGTAATTGGAACAATATCTGCTCCAATAGCGGTAGCAACTAGGTCTAAATATGGTAAAAGGCTGTCTAAGTGAATATTGTTCTTGATATTCCATGCCTGAAGAAGCTTGAAACCAACCCCACAACCACAAAGTTCTTTATATGGATACTCGCAATCTTCTCTTTTAGGATCTAAAACTGCTACTGCCTTGGGAATTTCACTCCCCGGACGGTGGTGATCACAAATAATAAAATCGATATTCTTTTCAGAGGCATAAGCTACCTTTTCAATGGCCTTAATTCCGCAGTCCAAAGCAATGATGAGGGAAATATCATTATCTGCCGCAAAATCAATCCCCTTATAAGACACTCCATAACCTTCTTCATACCTATCTGGGATATATGAAACAACATTAGGATAAAATGTTTTTAGATAGGAAGAAACCAGTGCTACACTTGTAGTACCGTCTACATCGTAATCTCCAAACACCATAATGTTTTCATCGTTTTCTATAGCCTTCTCGATTCTAATAATCGCTTTATCCATATCCTTCATTAAAAAAGGATTATGAAGATCTTCCAAGGAAGGTCTAAAGAATTTTTTAGCCTCTTCAAAAGTTTCGATTCCTCTTTGAACCAAAAGGGAGGCAATTGGAATTTCCACCTCTAATTGTGAAGCTAATTTGGTAACAATATCACGATTTGGTTTAGGCTTGAGCGTCCAGCGCATATTTGGTTTTAGATTGGAATGGTTATAAAGGTAACAAGACTATTTTTAAATAGAACCTAACTGTATTTAACAAGAAATCTATTTAAGCTTTCCCGCTAACCACAATTACAATTTCCCCTTTTGGAGGTTTATTCGTATAATATTCCAGCACTTCTTTTGCAGTACCACGAATAGTTTCTTCGTGAAGTTTGGTGATTTCTCTCGATACAGAAACTAATCTGTCTTCCCCAAAATATTCAGCAAAATGAGTAAGTGTCTTTATCAGTTTATGAGGAGATTCATAGAATATAATGGTTCTGGTTTCTTCGGCTAAATTTTTTAATCTTGTTTGTCTGCCTTTTTTTGGAGGTAAAAAGCCTTCAAAAATAAATTTATCGTTAGGAAAGCCACTGTTTACCAAAGCAGGAACAAAAGCTGTGGCACCTGGTAAGCAATCCACCTCTACTCCTTCCTTTACACATTCGCGAGTAAGCAAAAACCCGGGATCACTTATAGCAGGAGTCCCCGCGTCACTTATTAAAGCAAAGGTTTCCCCATTTTTAATACGCCGCACAATATTTTCCACCGTTCTATGCTCATTATGCATATGGTGACTCTGCATTGGGGTGTTTATTTCGAAATGTTTTAGTAGTTTTCCGCTGGTACGGGCGTCTTCTGCAAGAATAATATCCACTTCCTTTAAAACACGAATTGCCCTAAGGGTAATATCTTCAAGATTCCCAATTGGTGTTGGTACCAAGTATAATTTTGCCATAAAAAGAAACCTTTATTCGAATTGGATCTATTGATTGAATTTATTTTCTACTAGAGTCATAAATCGCTCTTCATATTCCTCTTTTCCAACCCAATTCTTGTAATCTGGCTTTACAACTTGTTGTATAAATTTATGTGCATCCCCTAAATTATCAAAAGTGTTTAACTGGGAGATTACTCTGTTGTAATCATTTGTATGGCCATCAAATAAGTGCTTAATAAATGAAAGTCTCTCATTTAGACCAATGTTTATTCCTTTTTTAAGTCGATCGTTTAACGATCGAGGCTTCTCTTTGTCCTGTTTTTTAACAGGCTCAAAACTTGGAAGGTTGTCATAATCTACTCCAATATCCCTAAAGTCATTCTTTTTAAATTCTGAAGAATTTTCTGGTAATTTCCCATTAGAGCTTTTAGAAATTATACTGTCCACCAAAGTATCTACATCCTCTGTTTCCGGGGGCATTTGAGCTACGATATCTTTTATTTTCTCGGTGTTGGGCTCTGTAATTGCTTCAACATCATTATATTCAGTTCCATCAGGCAAATACTCATCCTTACTCTTTTTTGTTGCTTTTTTGGTGTGGCTTTTTTTAGTGTTATCATCAACCGATGTCTCTGAAACCGATTCCATACTCGATAAATTATCTTCTGTAAAAGATAAAATAGTTAATTTCTCATAAAGCTCTTTAGCCATCTTCTTTAAACGAGCTGTAGAAGATCCAGATGCAGTGTCCAGTATATTATTAGCAAGATTTTTTAATTCAGATTCCAATTTATTTTTCATCACAAGTATTATTTATTATTAGAAGATAGCTAGTTAAGTGCAATAATGCTACCAACTTTAATTTATCTTAGCTTCTATAAGTATTAATTGGTTTGCAAATTTAATTTAACCTACCGCCTACGCGGTTGTATTTTTAATAAATTTGTGTCAACTTTATGCCGATTAGGTATAATTCCTAAACTGCACTGAAAATTACAAAATGTTTCTCGAAAATACTGTAAATCACAAGGAGCAATTTGGCTGGATAGAAGTAATTTGTGGATCCATGTTTTCCGGTAAAACCGAAGAACTGATTCGACGACTTAAACGAGCCACATTTGCGAAACAAAAGGTAGAAATTTTTAAACCTGCCATAGATAAACGCTATCACGAAGAGATGGTAGTATCTCACGACTCCAATGAAATTCGCTCTACTCCGGTTCCTTCTGCTGCAAATATTCGCATTTTGGCAGATGGTTGTGATGTGGTGGGAATAGATGAGGCACAGTTTTTTGATGATGAGATTGTAACTGTTTGTAATGATCTTGCCAACAGTGGAATTCGAGTTATCGTTGCTGGGCTAGACATGGACTTTAAAGGAAATCCCTTTGGGCCCATGCCAAATTTAATGGCTACCGCAGAATATGTTACTAAGGTGCATGCCGTTTGTACTCGTACAGGTAACCTTGCTCAATTTAGTTATAGAAAAGCGGTTAATGATGATCTTGTGTTTTTGGGAGAAAATGAAGAATATGAACCTTTAAGTAGGGCTGCCTATTTTAAGGCAATGCTTAAAGAGCGGGTTAAACACTATCCAGTAAAAGATGCAGAAACTGTAGATCCAGGAAAAACACCCACTTAATGCCAAATGTGCACGAAACTACGCTAGAAATTAATTTAGGAGCTCTGGCTCATAATTATAACTACCTACGATCTAAACTCCCTAAAGAGGTGAAGTTGATGGGGGTGGTGAAGGCTTTTGGCTATGGGAGTGAATATGCTGTAATTGCAAAAAAACTCAGTGAATTAGGAGCCGATTATTTTGCTGTCGCATATACTCAAGAAGGAATTGCCCTAAGAGATGCTGGAATTACAGAGCCTATTTTAGTCTTGCATCCACAGTCTGTAAATTTTGAAGACATTATTAACAGCTGTCTGGAGCCGAGTATTTATAGCGAATTTGTTCTAAGT
>JAGXIJ010000010.1 GCA_024635675.1 Gillisia sp. | reverse complement strand
GGGCTGGCTGGTATTTCTTATTTCTCTTACTACTTATTGGTTAACCGTAGAACCCACGGCAAGTTTTTGGGATGCCGGGGAATATATAGCTACTGCAGCAAATCTGGAAGTAGGACATCCCCCGGGAGCCCCGCTTTATCAGATGTTAGGTGCATTTTTTGCAACCTTTGCACCTGAGGCTAGTAATATTGCACTCTTGGTAAATATGATGTCGGGACTAGCCAGTGCATTTACCATACTTTTCATGTTTTGGTCTATTGTGCTTTTACTTCAGAAAGTGACCGGACCGGTTTCAAGCTTAACCGATAGTAAAAAGATCGCGCTTTTAGGAAGTGCACTTGTAGGTTCTTTAGCCTTCACTTTTACAGATAGCTTTTGGTTTAATGCGGGGGAAGCCGAAGTTTATGCCATGGCTGCTTGCACGATGTCTCTCTTGTTTTATTTAGGCTTGTTGTGGGAACGCGATATGTTCGCTCCCCGTGGAAACAGATGGGTGATCTTAATTTCCTTTGTAGTGGGATTGTCCTTTGGGATACATTTCCTTGGACTGCTTACCATCCCTGCGATTGGGTTTCTTTATTACTTTAAAAATTACGAGAAAATAACCATTAAGAATTTCATAATTGCAAATGTTGCGGTGGTGGCGGTGCTAATGTTCATCTTTAAACTCCTTTTACCATACACACTTACATTTTTTGCTTCTTCTGAAGTTTTCTTCACCAATACCATTGGCCTTCCTTTTAACTCCGGAACAATTATAGCATTATTGATTATTATCGCTGCTTTTTATTTCGGAATTCAATTCACCATAAAAAAGAATTATTCCCAACTAAATACACTGCTCCTTTCTATCCTTTTTATTCTTATTGGATTCTCGAGTTGGACCATGCTTCCTATTCGCGCAAATGCCAATACAGTGATCAATGAGAACAGTCCGGATAACGCTCGTGCGTTATTGGCTTATTATAATAGGGAGCAATACGGGGAGACTCACTTATTTTTTGGCCCTCAATTCTCTGAAATGTACAGCGGCCTGGATCCCGACAAACCTTATTTAGATGATGCTCCTAACTACGAAAAAGACAGGGAACTTGGAGAATATGTTATTGTAAACGATTATAAGAATGCAAGACAAAATTTAGACGACAGCCATAAAACCGTGCTTCCAAGAATGTGGAGTACTCAGCATGCTGCTAACTACATGCAATTCACCGGCCCTTTAGATTTTACGATCAAACCGGAATATCAAAGTGAAGAACAACTGCAAACTGCGATCGCTGAATTTAGAAAGAATGTTGCTTTAGGCAGGGTAGATAATGAGGATTATCACAATTTTCTAAATCAATTCAGTGAATACCTGGACATTGAAAAACCTTCTTTCGGCTCTAATCTTAGTTACTTATTCGAATATCAATTCGGTTATATGTACTGGCGTTATTTCATGTGGAACTTCACAGGAAGACAAAATGATATCCAAGGTCAATATACCGACACAGATGGAAATTGGTTAAGTGGAATCAATTTTATAGATGAAATTAGATTAGGCTCTCAGGAAAATCTCCCGTCTGACATGAAAAATAATAAGGCTCGAAATACCTATTTCTTTCTGCCTTTCATTTTAGGATTAATCGGACTCTTCTTTCATTTCAAGAAAGACAAAAAAGGATTTTGGGTGCTTATGGTGTTTTTCCTATTTACCGGAATCGCTTTAAAGATCTATCTAAACGAACGTCCGTTTGAGCCCAGAGAGCGAGATTATGCACTGGTAGGTTCCTTTTATGTATTCGCCATTTGGATTGGATTTGGAGTCTATGCAATTTTCGATTCCATCAAAAAATATTTAAAACCCTCACTTGCTGCCCCCGTTGCAATTGCAATCTGTTTATTAGCAGTCCCTACCGTCTTAGCATCACAAAACTGGGACGACCATGACAGGTCAGACAGGTATTCTGCTTTAGCAATGGCAAAAATGTATCTGGATTCAGTAGATGAAAATGCCATTTTATTCACCATTGGAGACAATGATACTTTTGCACTTTGGTATGCCCAGCAAATTGAAGGTTATAGAAGAGATGTCCGTATCGTGAACACCAGTCTTTTTGCTACAGATTGGTATATATCTCAAATGAAACGCAAGGCCTGGGACAGCGACCCAATTCCGTCGCAATTAAACTACAAACAATACCGCGCCGGCACCAATGAATTTGTAATGTACCAGCAGGTTACTCAAGACACCATGTCTATTAAGAATTGGATGAACTGGATTTCCAGTGATAATCCGGGAACCCAAGGAGAGCTGCAAAGCGGACAGGTAGTAAATACTTTTCCAACCAAACACATTAGAATACCTGTAGATAAAAACGAAGTTTTAAAAAATGGGGCTGTAAAACCAAAAGATGCCGATCTAATTGTAGACAATATCTTTTTCGAGCTCAAGGGGAATGTGATCTATAAGAACAGGCTATTAATGCTGGATATCATTGCCAACAATAACTGGAAACGCCCTATCTATTTTACAGGAGGTAGTTATGGAGACGATGATTATTTATGGATGAAGGATTATCTTCAGTTGGATGGAGTGGCTTATAAATTAGTTCCTATCCAAACACCCGTTAATCCACGAAACACGTATGAAATGGGTAGGGTAGATAGCGATAAGATGTATAAGATCGCGAAGAACTGGGATTGGGGAAATATGGAAGATACTACGATTTACCATGATCCTGAAACCAGAAAGAACTCTATCACTTACAGAAGTAATTTAGGAAGGCTGATCGAGCAACTTTTAATTGAAAATGATACAACGAGAGCAAAAGAAATGATCGATCTAGCTCTGGAGAAAATGCCATTAGATTACTATGGTTATTACACACTACTGGAACCTTTTATAAATGGTTATTTTGAAGTTGGTGAGCCGGAAAAAGCAAAGGAGCTTTGGACGAGGATCGCGAAAAAATATCAGGAGAATCTGAAATATTACAGTGGATGGAATGAAGAGCGACAATATAATTTTGCCGATACCATTATCACCGATATGGAAAGATATAGAGCTCTTATAGATCTTCTATTCAGAAACGGAGAGCAAGAGTTTGCACGCAAGAAAGCGGAAGAATTCAATAATTACCTGAAATTGTTTCCGAGGTTTTATGACGAAAGCGAGGAAGCAGAGGAGGCGCCGGTTATGCCTGCAGATTCTACGGTAGATAGTGAATTTCAAACAGAACAGAGCTTACAGGATCTGGACAGCACACTAGAATAATTCCATTACCACAATGGCATATTTTAAAAATATTTCCACACTAGGGAGGCTTTTATATCCCTCCCTTTTATGGAATATGTCCCGCAACACTAAAACTCTTTACCTTAGTTTTGATGATGGCCCACATCCGGAGATCACTCCCTGGGTCTTGGATGTTTTGAAAACCCATAATGCCAAGGCTACATTTTTTTGTGTAGGAGAGAACATCTTAAAATTTCCTAAAGCCTTTAATCAAATCCTTTCTGAAGGGCATTCCTTCGGAAATCATACTCACAATCATTTAAAAGGCTGGAAAACTCCAACTTCGCAGTATCTAGAAAATGTTCTGGAAGCCGAAAGTGTAATTGAGAAGTATTCAGCAAAAACAAAGCGAAACAAACTTTTTAGACCCCCATATGGAAGGATCAAACCTTCCCAGATAAAACGATTACAAGAACTTAATTACAAAATTGTAATGTGGGATACGCTGAGTGCAGATTTTGATGAACGCATTTCAGCAGAAGAATGCTATAAAAATGTTATTGAAAATAGTAAAGCAGGCAGTATTATTGTTTTTCACGATAGTGAGAAAGCTTTAGAAAAGCTAAAGAGGGTATTGCCAAAAGTTTTGGAATATTATTCTAAAAAAGGATTCAGGTTTAAAGGGATTTAAACATATTCCTTTAGTAATCCTATAAGGGTATTGGCATCTTGTTCGCCATTTTGCCTCCATTTCATTTCTCCACCTTTATAGATCATTAATGTAGGAAGTCCTTTCACCCTAAGCGCTTCGGCCAGTTGCGGATTCTTATCTACATCTATCTTAATAACCTTTGCTTTATCCCCCAGCGCAGCTGCAACGTCCCTAAGCACGGGATGCATGGCAGAAGAAGCATCATTCCACTCGGTATAAAAATCTAATAAAACCGGAATGTTTAAATCTATTAATTCCCCAAATTTTGACATAAAATTAAAAGCTAAATTTCAGTTAGATCCAAATACCTATTGGTATACTTAAATCAAATATAGTAATTTCTATGAATTAAGCGGGTTTTGAGCCTTTTCGTAATTCTATAACAGATATTTCCGGCCAGATTCCTACCCTTCCCGGATATGCCAAATAGCCAAATCCGCGGTTTACATTTATGTACCTGCCAAATTCTTCATAGATCCCTGCCCAGTTCTCATATCTGTACTGCACAGGACTCCATTTGAACCAACCCGGGATCTCAATTCCAAATTGCATTCCGTGGGTATGACCACTTAAGGTTAAATGATAATTATTCTCATCAGATTTTATCTTTTCTTGCCAATACGAAGGGTCATGACTCATTAAGACTTTAAAATCTTTTGGTGACAATCCTTTCCCAGCCAGATCCAGGTCTCCCATTTTTTTAAATCCTCCGGCTCCCCAATTCTCTACTCCTACCAAGGCTATTCGCTCCCCATTTCGTTCTAAGAATCGGTGTTCATTCAGCAAAAGATCCCATCCCAATTTAGAATGTACATTTTTAACCGCCGATACGTTATCCATTCTAGCCTGATCGCTTTCCCACTCCACATAATCTCCATAATCATGATTTCCTAAGACAGAAAATATTCCATCTTTCGCATCTAATCTGGAAAAAGTATCTATCCAGGAATCCATCTCGGTTGCCTTATTATTTACGAGATCTCCGGTGAATAATATGGTATCGCCCTTTTGTTCATTAACTAGGTCTACCGCATATTCTATTTTCTCTTTATTATCGAAACTCCCACTGTGGATATCACTAATTTGTGTTATTCTGTACCCATCAAAAGCCTCTGGCAGATCTTCAAAATGCAAGGTGTAATTGAGCACTTTGTAATTGTATTTTCCTTTATACATCCCATACAACAAGGAAGCAAAAGGTATTGCCGCAATCCCTAATGCGATCTGACTAAGAAAGATCCTTCTGGAAGGCATATCGAAAGAAGCCTTAGAGGAAAATAATTTATTGAAGATTGACATTACAACACGAACTATATCTTCCCCAAACATAAACACGGCAAGCAGCATCTTACTCACGATAAAAGCCAGTACCAATCCCATGGCATAACCTCTACCCCCACCAAAACCTCCACTTGGATTGGGTTGTGAAAATTGATAAATAAAATTGCCAAGAACTATAAGGGAAAGAATTACATAGGAGATGTGAATCCAGTGCTGCCTAGTAAGCGTTTTAACAGCCTGAAAGGCGTAAATATCAACTAATATGTAGGAACAGATAAATAGGGACCAACGCATGGAGCAAATAATTTTGGGCGAAGATACTTTTAATCACCGTTTTAAGTTTTAATTTTAATGATAAATTAACGG
>JAGXIJ010000054.1 GCA_024635675.1 Gillisia sp. | reverse complement strand
GGTAGCCATTAAATGCTGAAACCAGGCATGGGCCATTTCATGAGCAGTTACACCTACTAAACTTCCAAAACTTCGTTCTCCTGTAATTAAAGTAGCCATCGCGTATTCCATTCCACCGTCTCCACCTTGGATCACAGAATATTGATCCCATGGATAAGGGCCAATGTGTTCATTGAAATACAATAAAAGTTCCTCTGTTTTGGACTGAAGATTTTTCCAGTTTTCTTTGATCTTAGGGTTATTCTTGTAAAGAAAATGCAAAACCGTACCATCTGCTGCTGTTCTTTTATCATGAACAAATTCAGGATCTGCAGCCCAAGCGAAATCATGTACCATTGGTGCTACAAAATGCCAGGTTAGCTTCTCCCCTTTTGGTTGTTTTACTTTAGTTCCTTCCGCTTCATAACCATATCCTATTTCTTGTGGATTTTGAAGATATCCTGTTCCACCGATTACGTATTTCTTATCGATAGTAAGTTTTACATCAAAATCACCCCATACCCCTTGAAATTCACGTCCTATATAAGGATCTGCATGCCATCCCTGGAAATCATATTCTGCCAGTTTAGGATACCATTGGGTCATAGAAAGAGCCACTCCTTCAGCATTATTTCTACCAGACCTTCTAATTTGTTGTGGTACCTGCCCTTTAAAATCCATTTTGAAAGTAGTTTTCTCACCCGGTAAAATTGGTTTGTTTAATTCAACTTCCAACACTGTTCCTACCGTTTCAAAAGAAAGAGTTTCCCCATCTTGGGTTAAGGTATTTACCTTTAAAAATCCTTGCTCCGCTTCGGTTAATTTAGAAATTCTGTCTCCTACTCTACTATCTGGATCTTTGATGGTTCTTGACCTCACATCCATTTCGCTTCCCGGTTGGAAGGCATTAAAAAATAAATGATAAAAAACCCGATTCAAAGTATCAGGTGAATTATTGGTGTACACCAACTCTTGCTTTCCTGTATATTGATAATTTTTCACATTCATATCCACTTCCATCTTATAGTCAACGTTTTGTTGCCAGTAGGAAGTGCTGTTTTGAGCCTGCGCCCAAATGCTTGTAAAAATTGTTATTGCTAAAAATATTCTCTTCATAATTTATTATTTGGATTCTCTTTCTGCTAAAATTAGCGCGTTATATAAATTAACCATCTTCCCGGAAACAGAAAGATCTGTAAATTTCTTATTTAGGGTATTCTCACTAACAACTACAGATGCTTTAGTAGAAATACCACTATTCATAATAATATTTTTAACCTGAGGTGCCGTTAACTTTGGGTAGAAAGATCGAAGTATTGCTGCTACTCCAGCCACCGCAGGTGCGGCCATAGAAGTTCCCTGTAAAAACTCGTAGGTGTTATTTGGTGTTGTAGACCAGATCTTGGTGCCAGGAGCAAATACATCTACACTGGATTTCCCATAATTAGAAAAACCGGCAACCAAACCAGAACCATACTCATAATTCAGTGCCCCAACGGTCAATACATTGTTAACAAATTCCGTTGAGTTTTGAGGGGTTTGATCGTTTGGATACACCATTTTAGAGTCCAGATCTATTCCTTCATTTCCTGAAGCATTAATAATTAAAACATCTTTAGAAGCTGCATATTTTAAAGCATCCATTACAAATTCAGGATTAGGAGAAAAGTATTTTCCAAAGCTGGTATTAATCACTTTTGCTCCGTTATCTACCGCATAACGTATTGCTAATGCAATATCTTTATCATACTCATCTCCATCCGGAACAGCTCGCAATACCATTATTCTAACATTGTTGGCAACTCCATCAATTCCAACATTGTTATCCCTTTTTGCTGCAATTATTCCAGCTACATGCGTTCCATGTTTTATATCTTTCTTGTCTTTTGTAGGACCAGAAACCTCGTTGTTCCCATATTTGTTATCCTTAATATCATAAGGATTATCGCCTACAATAGCTCTTCCATCAAGATTTAAATTGAAGTGAGTTTCCAATCTATTTCCAAAATATTCAATTCCTTCCTCTAATTGTTTTAATGCTTCTGGAATATTTTCATCTACATTATTTTGAATTTGAGTAAGCATAGCTTTATACTGCTGCATTTCCTGGGTAGTAGCAGTCATTGCAGCCAATTCTTTCTTGGTATAATCTTCTTTTCCAAGTTTTGCTGAAACCGCTTTATGCGCAATTGTAAGCTGTTGCTTTATTTGCTCGTACTGAGTTTTATTTTGAACAGTTTCGTTGTATTCTTTTTCGTATTCTGCTTTAGCACTCACATAAACATCATATTCTGCTCTGTTGTTTGTGCCTATAGAACTCGTTGGTTTCCCATCATATTTAGGTTTCAATCGTTTATAAATACGGGTATATTCCATGTTTTCTTTCACCGCATCCCCAAGGAAATTCCAACCATGAACATCATCTATATATCCATTGTTATCATCATCTTTTCCGTTATTGGCAACTTCTCCTCTGTTTACCCAAACAACACTCTTTAAGTCTTCATGGGTTATATCCACTCCGCTGTCCACAACAGCAACGATCACCTGATTTCCGGATTTATTCTTAATGATCTGGCTGTAAGCCTTGTTAATGCTCATTCCCGGGATAGTATCTGCCACAAGATCAAACTGACCCCAATTTTTTAATTGGGCATCTGTAAGTGGTGTAATTTTTAAAGGAATCTCATCTATATTTTCTACCGGCGTAGAAATAAGAACTGGATTTGTAGTACCACAGGCAGCAAAAGTGAATGCAATTCCTGCAATAAATAGGGGTTTAATAAAGGGTATTTTCATTTCCTAATTTTAGTTAAATAGTTCGTTAAATGTAAATGTCTTGTCTAATAGCACACCTTTTTCGGTATGTTTTACGGTTATAATTTCGTTGTGGGCATCGTGTTCTAAGAATAAATATAAGTTCTCATCTGCCGCTTTATTCATAAATAATTCCTTTTCGTTAAGGGTAAGTAAGGGTCTAGTATCGTAGCCCATTACAAACGGAAGTGGAATATGTCCTGCTGTTGGTAATAGATCTGCCATAAAGACCAAGGTTTTATCTTGATATTTTATATGAGGGATCATTTGTTTATCTGTATGTCCATCTACAAATAACACACCAAAACCAAGTTGTTCTGCTGTTATAAAAGAATTTGAATCATCCCTTTCCAAAAACTGGAGTCTTCCACTTTGTTGCATTGGAATGATGTTATCTTTCAAAAAAGAGGCTTTTTCCCTAGCATTTGGCTTGTTAGCCCATTGCCAATGGTCCTGATTACTCCAAAAGTGAGCATTTTTAAATGCGGGTTCATAACCAGTTCTATCTTTATTCCATTGCACACTTCCACCACAATGGTCAAAATGAAGATGCGTCATAAAAACATCTGTGATGTCATCCCTGTGAAATCCATGCTTTTTGAGAGATTTATCTAGGGAATGTTCTCCCCATCGATAGTAATATCCAAAGAATTTCTCACTTTGCTTTTCCCCCATTCCTGTATCTATCAGGATCAGTTTTTCACCATCTTCTATCAACAAACATCGTGCAGCGATATCTATCATATTATTATTGTCTGCGGGATTTGTTCTGTTCCATAATGTTTTTGGAACAACCCCAAACATACCACCACCGTCCAACTTAAAATTTCCGGCCTCTATTGGATATAACTTCATAGTTATGAATTTAATCATGCAAAGTACTAAAAGCGCAATACTTACTTTATGGCTCTTCTTAAGAATTTAATATTTTTAACAAAAAATTGAGCATTTTAATATAGGATGTAAGAATTATTTAGCTGTAATCTTCCCAAACGTATTTATTTACCGGAAACAACCTATTTTTGCGTTTTTAATTCTATTTTTCTTTTTTGAAGTTAGAGGTGATGTAAATACTAAATCATAATGGTAAAATTGCAGCTCTATTTAAATGTGTTATTAAATAATTTTGAATGTTAGAACTCGCAGGATTAATAATTTTAGGAATATTAGCTCAATGGACAGCTTGGAAATTAAAGATCCCAGCTATTCTCCCTCTTATATTAATCGGTCTTTTTGTAGGTCCAATATCTACATTACTTTCTGAAGATGGAACCAAATGGTTGGAACCTATTTGGAATGGGGAGGAAGGATTATTCCCGGGTGAGAGTTTGTATTATTTTGTTTCCCTCGCAATTGCTATTATACTTTTTGAAGGGGGATTAACTCTTAGAAAAAGCGAGATCGGTCATGTTGGTCCCGTGATTTTAAAGCTAATAAGCCTAGGGGTAGTTGTGACTTTCTTTGGAGCAGGACTGGCGGTTCATTTTATTTATGACTTTTCATGGGAGATCTCTTTCTTATTTTCTTCATTGATAATAGTTACAGGACCTACAGTAATTACGCCTATTCTTAGAAATATCCCGCTAAAAAAGCATGTTTCCTCTATTTTAAAATGGGAAGGGATCTTAATAGATCCAATTGGCGCATTGGTAGCCGTATTGGTTTACGAATTTATTTTAGTTGAGAGTGGAGAAGACTTCACACAAACCGCACTTCTAGAATTCGGGAAAATTGTTTTATTCGGATTCACTTTTGGGTTCACTTTCGCCCATATTTTGGCATTTTCAATTAAAAAAGATATAATTCCACATTATTTATTAAATGTTTTCACATTAGCAACTGTATTAGGAGTATTCGTTCTCTCCGATATGTTTGCCCATGAAAGCGGACTGTTAGCAGTAGTGATTATGGGAATGGTGATGGGAAACACAAAATTGCCCAACCTAAAAGAATTACTTTATTTTAAAGAATCGCTCAGTATTTTATTAATATCGATCCTTTTTATCTTGTTAGCAGCAAACATGGAAATGAAAGATTTGCTATTGATTTACAACTGGAAATCCCTGATATTATTCGGAATCGTAGTTCTTCTAATTCGTCCTTTAGGGGTTGTATTAAGTTCCATTGGTTCTGGTTTAAAGGTTAATGAAATTGCCTTTATAAGCTGGGTAGGACCTCGTGGAATTGTAGCAGCTGGTATAGCATCTTTATTCGGATTAAAACTGGCAAGCGAAGGCGTAGAGGGAGCCGAGTATATTACTCCGTTGGTATTTATGATCGTTTTATGTTCCGTTTTATTGAATGCCACCACAGCGCGGTTATTCGCAAAACTGGTTGGAGTATTTATTAAAAATTCTGAAGGAATTCTAATAATTGGAGCCTCTTCTGTTTCCAGAATAATTGCAAAATATCTGAAGGACAACAAAAGACATGTAGTTCTAGTAGATAACAACGCCTCAAACATCAGAAAAGCTCAGTCCCAGGGGATCGAAGCATTAGAGGGAAGTGTATATTCCGATGATCTTTTAAATAATATTGAATTGAGTGATATCGGTTATTTAATGGCAATCACCGGAAACAGTGATATCAATAAAACAGCTATTCAAAAATTCAAAAAACAGTTTGGAGAGCAAGGTTCCTTTAGATTGATATCTACTGATGAAATGGGCGACCCCGAAAGCAATCCAGAAGAAGGATTATTTTCTCATACAGACGATTTTATTAAGTTAACCGAAGTATCCAGGCAATATCCTAAGATCCATGAGATCTTCCTAAATGGTCGAGAACATTATGATGGGATTATAGAAATATCTAAATCAGATTCTGAAATGGTTCCACTTTTTGTTAAAAATGATGCAGGAGATTTAAAAATAATTCCATCTCATAGCCAGGAAGTGGAAATTAAAGAAGGATTCCATTTGGTATATCTGGGAAAAGAGATTCAAACAGACGAAGAGCCTGAGGAGAGTGATTCAGAAATACCTGCTGAAGAATCTTAGTTTTAAATAAAATAAAAAGCCTCGTAATTAATAAGTCACGAGGCTTTCTTTATATAAAATCTGGGCTTAATCGTTCAATTTAAGAACAGCCATAAATGCTTCTTGTGGAATTTCTACATTTCCTACTAGTCTCATTCGTTTTTTACCTTTTTTCTGTTTTTCCAATAGCTTTCTCTTTCTGGAAATATCACCACCATAACATTTCGCGGTAACATCTTTTCTTAAAGCTTTCACAGTTTCTCTGGAAATGATCTTTGCACCAATAGCGGCCTGAATTGGAATATCGAATTGTTGTCTTGGTATTAATTGTCTCAACTTTTCACACATTTTCTTACCAATATCATAAGCGTTGTCGGCGTGTAATAACGCAGAAAGTGCATCTACAATACTTCCGTTAAGCAATACATCCACTTTTACAAGTTTAGATGCTCTCATTCCTAATGGAGAATAATCGAAGGAAGCATATCCTTTAGAAACAGTTTTTAGTCTGTCATAGAAATCAAAAACGATCTCTGCTAAAGGCATATCAAAAGTCAATTCAACACGTTCAGGAGTAAGATAATTTTGATTGGTTATCAATCCGCGTTTATCAATACATAAAGACATTACTTGCCCCACAAAATCAGATTTTGTAATGATACTTGCTTTAATATAAGGTTCTTCTACTCTATTTAAACTAGATGGATCAGGAAGATCTGACGGATTATTTACCAGAATCTTTGTTTCCGGATTTTTATGAGTAAATGCATGATAAGATACGTTAGGAACCGTTGTGATAACGGTCATATCAAATTCTCGCTCTAGTCTTTCTTGAATAATTTCCAGGTGAAGCATTCCTAAGAATCCACATCTGAATCCGAAACCTAGGGCAGCAGAACTTTCCGGAATGAATACCAGAGAAGCATCATTTAATTGCAGTTTTTCCATAGAAGAACGCAAATCCTCATAATCTTCGGTATCTACAGGATAAATTCCGGCGAAAACCATTGGTTTTACGTCTTCAAATCCTGCAACGGCTTCAGTAGTTGGATTTTTAGCATCTGTAATAGTATCTCCTACTTTTATTTCTCTTGCTTCTTTAATACCGGTAATTAAATACCCAACATCTCCTGCTTTTATTTCTTTCTTTGGTTCTTGTTTCAATCTTAAAGTACCAACCTCATCTGCGAAATAATCCTTTCCTGTAGCAACAAATTTTATGTGTTGTCCTTTTTTAATAGAACCATTTATAACTCTAAAGTAAGTTTCTACCCCTCTAAATGGGTTATAAACAGAATCGAAGATCAATGCTCTAAGAGGAGCATCTAATTTTCCTTTTGGCGGAGGAATACGCTCAATAATTGCAGAAAGTATTTCTTCAATTCCAATCCCCGTCTTAGCACTGGCAGGAATTACATCTTCTATATCACATCCTAATAATTCAACAATATCATCGGTTACCACCTCTACATTTGCACTTGGAAGATCTACTTTATTAAGAACAGGAATAATTTCCAGGTCATTTTCTAATGCTAAGTATAAATTGGAAATGGTTTGCGCTTGGATACTTTGCGCCGCATCTACAATTAATAAAGCTCCTTCACAAGCAGCGATAGATCGGGAAACTTCATAAGAGAAATCTACGTGTCCCGGAGTATCAATAAGGTTTAACACATACTCTTCTCCTTTGTATGTATAATTCATTTGGATCGCGTGACTTTTTATAGTAATTCCACGCTCGCGTTCCAAATCCATACTGTCTAGCAACTGTGCCTGACTTTCGCGATCGGTTACAGTTCCTGTAAACTCCAACAATCTATCTGCGAGAGTACTCTTTCCGTGATCTATATGGGCAATTATACAAAAGTTACGTATGTTCTTCATGAGTCAATTCAAAGTAGAGAGTGCCTTAAATAGGCAATCTTATTTAGGGCTACAAATATAGAGTTTTTAGAAAGCTTAAAAGAATTTATCTCAAATAGATATAAGCACTGGACTGTCTGAAAGCAAATTATGTTAATTAATAACAGTTATACTTTTCTTTGCAAAATAAAGAGATTGATTTTAAGGGTTCTATTTGAAATGTATATCTTGGTTTCAAAATTAATTGACCCTTATTTTTTCTAACTGAATTTCAATAAACTAATCCATAAT
>JAGXIJ010000053.1 GCA_024635675.1 Gillisia sp. | reverse complement strand
CTGAAGAGGATTTGAAACTTTTTAAATATTATTTTGACAGACATATAGAGCTAGACGCAGATGAACATGGACCTATGGCCTTTAAAATGGTAGAAGAACTTTGTGAAAATGACCCGGTAAAAAAGAATGAAGTACAGGATGTAGCGAAAGAGGCCTTAAATAGCCGAATCATTTTATGGGATGGGATTTTAGAGGAAATAGAAACTGAAATATTGGTATAAAATAACTTATAGTCCGCAATTTTGTCTTTAACTACTTTGTACTGGCAATATTCAGGTTTTCGTCATGCTGAAACAAGTTCAGCATCCATTAAGTCCAGATGAGACCCTGAAACAAGTTCAGGGTGACGAGATGGTATTAACTTCTACAAAAAAACCTGACCCAGCATGTTGTATAATATTTTAGAAATTTGAATTACTTCCAATCACCTCACTTTTTTCTGAAATCCCATTCTCATTAAAGGCTTCTACCTGAATAAAGTATTCAGAATCTATATTTAAAGCTTTCAGGTCGTAGTTATTCTTGTCATAAATAACTCCAGAATTATTTAGTTTATCAGCTTTGATACCCCACAGAACGTAGCCTTGAGTATTATCTATACTATCCTAACATGATACAACGAGTACATGGGATATGAAAGAAGAGAATTTTTCATAATTCAGTTTTTCTAATTTTAATTTATTGAAACGATACTAATAGCCGTTCCTCCACCTGCAGCCAAATCAAGTTTTAAATTTGATTTACTTGTTACTGTTTGGGTTTTTATAGAATAGCTTTTCGGATTATTTTTCCAATCGGCATCTTTTCCATCTTCGTATAAAGTGGCTTTGTATTTTATTCCTGGAGAAAGAAAGTTTAGCTTTATTTCAGTTTTACGCGCATTCTCATCGGTAATTGCACCTAAGTACCAACTCTCCGAGTTTTTATCTTTTCTAACTACCGTTAGGTAATCCCCAGGTTCGGCTTCAAGATATATCGATTCTTGCCAGTCCAAAGGCACCTCCTTTATAAATTGAAAGGCATCAAGATATCTTTCGTAATTCTCAGGTAAATCTGCCGCCATTTGTAAAGGTGAATACATAGTTACATATAAAGCCAATTGCTTAGCAAGAGTTGTATGTACTTGTTCCGTCTTACTTGGGTCATAAATGTTCATCTTTATCTCAAAGATCCCCGGAGTATAATCCATAGCACCTCCTAGCAATCTGGTAAACGGCAAAATGGTTTCATGCTTCGGATCGTTCCCCGAACTCCATGCATTAAATTCATTTCCTCGGGCAGCTTCCGCAGCAATATAATTAGGATACGTTCTGCTATATCCTGTGGGGCGAACACTTTCGTGAGAATTCACCATGATCTTATAATCTGCTGCGCGTTCTGCAACAAAATTGAAATGATTCACCATCGTTTGTCCATCATGATATTCACCTCTTGGGATAATCTTACCTACGTAACCTGATTTCACTGCCGGGTAATCATATTTTTTCATTAGATCGAAAGCTCTATCCAGATGTCTTTCATAATTGGCAACAGAACCGGAAGTTTCATGATGCATGATCATCTTTACTCCCTTAGATTTAGCATATTCTGAAATTTCTTCAATATCAAAATCCGGGTAAGGAGTGGTAAAATCAAACACATCTTCTTTCCAATTCCCAAACCAATCTTCCCAACCTACATTCCAACCTTCCACAAGAACCCCATCAAAGCCATGTTTGGCAGCAAAATCTATATACCTTTTCGTGTTCTCTGTGGTAGCTCCATGCTTTCCGGAAGGAATAAGTTCCTTTGTAGCTGCATTTTGGGCATTCTGGCTCCCGGCAAAATCCCATGTTGATATACCTACATGCATTTCCCACCAAATTCCAATATATTTCATCGGTTTTATCCAGGAGGTATCTTCTATTTTATTGGGCTCATTAAGATTCAAGATCATTTTTGAACTCACAATATCACGAGCATCATCACTCACCATAATAGTTCTCCAGGGAGTAACGGAAGGTGTTCTTAAATAGGCCTTTTCCCCAAGTGCATTCGGAACTAATTGCGATGTAAGTTGAAAATTTTCTATATCTACATTTAAATGCATCACAGGATAATTGACCACTGCAGCCTCAAAAATGTTGATATACAATCCATCTTTGGATTTCATCATCAACGGTGATTGCACCCTATAATTGCTTTCAATACTTTTCAGGGCGATCCCGTTATTGGAATCCAGTTTAGAATTATCTATTTCAGATAACTTAGTTTCAGAATACACATATTCCTGACTGTCATAATCTCCCGGGATCCAAAATGTCTTGTGATCGCCGGTAAGATTGAATTCTGTATTCTCTTCAGAAACAATAAAATATCTCACCGCATCTTCCGCAGGGAATTCATATCTAAAAGCTACTCCTTCATCATAAACTTTAAAAACAACATCTAATTTTCTATTGGTTTCCTTTTGAAGTAAATGAAAAATAACCTGATTGTAATGATTTCTGATAGTGGATTGCTCTCCCAACACAGGATTCCAGGATTCATCAACGCTCAGCTCTTCTTTATTCACTAGGCTGAAGCCCTGAGTAAGGGCTTTATCTTCCTTCAATGTAATCCCCAGATTACTGGTTTTTACAACTTCCTTATCCTTGTAAGTAACAAAATATGCAGGTGCTCCCATTGAGTCTAGTGAGAATTCCACCTGAATCTCTTTTGAAGGAGATTGAATTTGTTGAGCTGAAAGAGTGAAAAAAGAACACGCTAGAAGCAGAAAACATAGTTTTTTCATGAATTTTAATTTATACGAGCTAATTACTTAACAAGCTCAAATTTAGACTTTAATGTTTTATTTGAATTGGTACCAACAAATACCTCAAAATCTCCAGGCTCTGCAACAAAATCCAAATCATAATTATAGAACTTCAAATCTTCTACAGTTAATTTGAAAGTCACAGTTTTTGATTCTCCTTTTTTCAAGAATATCTTTTGAAAACCTTTTAATTCCTTCACCGGTCTAGTAATAGATCCTACCAGATCCCGAGTATATAATTGAACAACCTCCTTACCATCATAATTACCGGTATTTTTTACAGTTACAGAAACCTCAAGGGTTTCATTTTCATTCAATTTAGTTGTACTTAATTTTAAATTTTCATAGCTGAAAGTAGTATAACTTAATCCGTAACCAAATGGGTACAAGGGCTCGTTACGTTCATCTATATAATTAGAACGGAATTTTTCGAACTTCCCTTCGGAATTCCCAAGTGGTCTTCCTGTGTTTTTATGACTGTAATAAATAGGGATTTGACCAACACTTCTCGGGAAAGTTGCGGTAATTTTTGCTGATGGATTTACATCTCCAAATAAAACATCGGCAATAGCATTTCCTGCCTCCGTCCCGGGAAACCAAACATCCAAGATAGCAGGCACAGTTTCATTTTCTTCCGTAAGAACCAAAGGGCGACCGTTAAAAAGCACTAAAACTACCGGCTTTCCAGTTTTCACCAATGCCTGAAGCAGGTCTCTCTGCGCCTTAGGAATAGAGATGTCTGTTCGGCTACTGCTTTCCCCACTCATTTCTGCAGATTCACCAATCGCCGCAATAATCACATCTGCCTTTGAGGCAATGTCTAAAGCTTCTTTGAGCAATTCTTGATCAGATCTGCCATCTCTAGGGATCTCCTTGCCAAACATGGTGGCTCTTTCTTCAAATCCTTTATCGTAAGAGAGATTGCTCCCTTTTGCATATAATATAGAACCCAAATTCCCCACTCCATCCTTAATTCCCTGAAGCACAGTAATCGATTTATCCTGAGGGGTTGCCACACTCCAGGTTCCAGCCATATTTTCATTGGTATTTGCCAATGGGCCAATTACTGCAATAGTTCCAGATTTTTTAATCGGCAAAAGGTTGTTCTCGTTTTTTAACAACACCATAGATTGTGCTGCTACTTCTCTTGCGAAAGCTCTGTGCTCTTTAGTGAAAATCTCTGTTTTTGCCCTTTCTTCATCACAATATCTATATGGATCTTCAAATAAACCAAGCTCGTATTTTGCCTCTAATATGCGTCTCACAGAAGCATCAATTTTCTGAATGGAAACCTTTCCTTCGTCTAATGATTTTTTTAATGTGGTAACAAATCCTTCTCCTACCATATCCATATCTACACCTGCATTAAGAGCCAAAGCGGAAACGGTTTGGATATCTCCCATTCCATGATCTATCATCTCATTGATCCCAGTATAATCTGTTACTAAAAATCCATCAAAACCCCATTGAGTCCTCAAAACATCTGTAAGCAACCATTTATTTCCGGTAGCTGGAATTCCATCTACCTCATTAAAGGAAGCCATTACAGTTCCTACTCCGGCATCTATAGCGGCTTTGTAGGGTGGAAAGTAATCGTTATACATGCTAATTCTACTCATGTCTACCGTGTTGTAATCTCTCCCAGCCTCGGCAGCGCCATACAATGCAAAATGCTTTACGCATGCCAAAAGGGTGTTATTCCTACTTAGGTCATCTTGTTGGTATCCGCGCACCATGGCCTTACCAATCTCTCCTCCTAAATAAGCATCTTCTCCTCCTCCTTCAGATACTCGCCCCCATCTTGGATCTCTGGAAATATCTACCATTGGAGAAAAAGTCCAGTTTATCCCATCGGCACTTGCTTCTTTTGCTGCTATTCTAGCAGTCTTTTCAATCATTGCCATATCCCAGGAAGTGGATAATCCTAAGGGTATAGGAAAGGTAGTTTCGTAGCCGTGAATTACGTCCATCCCAAAGATCAACGGAATCTTTAAACGACTTTTTTCGACAGCAATAGTCTGTACTTCTTTTATTTTTTCGACGGATTTTATATTGAACAATCCTCCAATTTTTCCTTCTTCGATTTTTTTGGCAACATCAGAACTTTTGGACTGGCCGGTAGTAATATCACCTGAAGAAGGCAAATTTAACTGACCAAGTTTTTCGGTTAACGTCATAACCGATAATAAGGAATCGATTTTTTTATCCATTTCAACTTTATCGGCTTTATAAGCCGAATAGTCAACTGAATTTTGGGAAATTGCTTCTTTTTTATCTTGTGCATTTCCAATAAATGAGATTGAAAAAACTGCAAACAAAATCAGGGTCTTTTTTAATTTGAAATTCATCATTATAGCGTACTTCATTTTGTTTTATCTTTTTTCTGTGCTAACATCCACTTATACAATTCCGGATTATTATAAGTTTCGGTCCAGCTGTTATGATTTGCTAAAGAAAATAAGGTATACTTTACATCACTTCCTGCGTCTTTAAGGGCTTTCACCATTTTATTACTATTCTCTGGTAAGACCACATCATCTAAAGCGCCATGGAAGACCCAGATGGGCATATCTTTAATATGTGAGATGTTTGTGTAAACAGGCCTGTAAATTGCCCCACAAACAGGTGCCATCGCCGCAAACAGCTCAGGATATTCTCCTCCGGTTGCCCAAACCCCATAACCACCCATACTTAAACCTGTGAGGTAGACTCTGCTCTTATCTATTCGATTCTCTTTGATCACTTTTTTAACCAATGCAACAACTTCATGTGGTTGCCAGTAAACGCCTTCAGGGCATTGGGGTGCCAATATTACCGAGTTAATCTTATTTCCATCTCTTATGTATTGCAACGGTCCATGTATAGCAACTTTTGACAGGTCTGTTCCACGTTCTCCTGCGCCGTGAAGAAACACGATTAGTGGAAAGTCTTCTTTTGAATCTTTGTATCCATCGGGAGTGTATATCGCATAATTAAGCTTCACCGTAATTTCTACTTTCTCATCAAAAGTATGTTCCGAGATCTGGGAAAACGACGATGAATAAACACTAAGCATAAAAAGTAAAAACAAATATTTTTTCATCCTGATACTTTTAATATTTAAAGCCTAGCTTATCCAAGCCTTGTTTCACCTCATCGGCGCCCATAAACAGCTCCCAGATGAGACCGGATCTATAATTTTCTATCATAACAATCATTGGCCCTTGATCTATGGCTAAATATTTTCGAGCTATCCAATCTTCACCTTCCAAACTAAAGGCATCATAAAAGCCTGCCGGTCCCCAGGTAAGCTTATGAAGATCGTTATAGAAATAGCTCATCGCTTTTAAGGATTCTTCAGGAGTATAAGGAATAGAACTGATTGCTGCGGTAGGAGAGATTACACCACTGTCATTCGTAGGGGAATGAGCGGTGTAACCAATACTACCATCGTTGTTCTTAGTATAACTGGCAGTTAAGCCCCACATATTTTTACCGTAGCCTTCAAAATTTTTAGGATTTTCAACACAATACAGATAATCTATTTTTGAATGATTCACATTCAAATCCCAATAGTTGGCATATTGATCTGAAAGTCCTTTAGGGTTCAATCCTAAATAAGAATAATGAGCCCAGAATAATGGTCCGCCAAATTCTTCTGCGCCATTATGCTTTAAAATAAGTGGTAAATTATATTTCTTATTTGATGTCTTGATATTTCCACTTCGTGCCCAACCCTTGTGATAGGCTGCCGGAGAAATTGGATGCGTTGGAGATGCTGCTGCCATAATGTAAGTGATTAGCGTTTCATTATATCCCTCTAAAGGAAAATTCATCTCCCAGTTATAATCTGGAGACCAATGCCAATACAAAACATCTTTATTATTAGTGTACCATTTCCAGTCTATACCTTTCCATAATTCATCATACTTTGCCGCCACTAGCTTTTCTTCCTCATTTCCGTTCTTAAGATATTCTCTAATAACAATAAAGCCTTGAGCTAAAAATGAAGTTTCTACCAGATCCCCTCCATTGTCCATTTTCCCAAAAGGCTGAGTTTTCCCTGTTTCTCCATTGATCCAATGCGACCAGGCTCCATGATATCTATCGGCACTTGCAAGAAAATTGGCTATTTTATCCAGTCTTTTCACTCCTTCTTCTCTGGGAATAAAATTTCTGTCTATTCCCACAATCAATGCCATCAATCCAAAACCAGATCCACCTGTGGTAACAATATGTTTGTCATTTTGAGGATATTCTCCATCTGGATGAAAACGTTCTCTGGCCATTCCGGAATTCGGTTCGGCAAAATCCCAGAAATATTTAAGAGTTTGTCTTTGTACTGTATCCAATAAAGCTTCGCCTTCTAATCTTTCAATTTGTTTCTTTTCGGCATTTAATGCCACATCACTTTTATCTTCCACATTATTCTTACATGAAGTGCTAAAGATTATTGTTGCTGTTAAAAGGTATTTGTAAATTTTCATGGTTTGGATTTGTATCAATTAGTTTAAAATATGTTGCCCTCCCGTTATGGAAGCGCAACATATTTTACTAATTCAATAAGGAATTTTTAAATTTCAGTAAGTAGGGATCTAACTATTTATTCCCACTTAATATCATCTATGTAATAAATGTCTGCGGCGGTACCATCTGAGGCTCCTCCATTGAAAAAGAACACTATTTTTTGATGATTCGCTGAAGCCTGATCACTGAAATCGAAAGTGTATTCGGTCCATGCATTTGCAGTAGTGATACTACCCCAAACTTCTTTAACAGGGGAAGACCCACCTTCAAGCTTAGCTAATAAAGGCACTGCCCTGGTAGAAAGAATCTTGATCTTTAATTGATTCTTTGTGGAAATATCGATCACTCCACCTCTGTCAAAAACTAAGGCATCGAATGCTTCTAACCCATTGTCTGTTACTTTTAACACCGTACTACTAGTGTTTGCTCCACTTGCATCCGGATTATCTACTATTTCTGTAGTTACACAACAGGTGATCTCATAGTTCTGTTGACATTCAAAATCATTCGCTATATCCATGTTGATTGCTACCCCATCACAAGGATCAAATGCTGCGAATCTAAGATCATCTATATAATATTTATCTGTTGGAGTTCCATCATTCTCGCCAGCATTAAAGAACAGCACTAATTTTTTATGATCTGCTGAAGCCTGATCTGTGAAATCGAAAGTGTATTCTGCCCACTCTCCAACAACATCAATACTACCCCAAACCTCTTTTACCGGAGAAGATCCCCCTTCAAGCTTAGCCAATAATGGCACTGCTCTTTCGGAAAGAATCTTGATCTTGAAGAAATTTTTAGTGGAAAGATCAAAAGATTGAGGAGATTCAAATAATAAAGCATCAAAAGCTTCAGTTCCATTATCTATAACTTCGAGCACCATATCGCTTGGATTTGCATCTCCCACCATAGGATTTTCCACTATAGAGTTAGTAATGAATCCCGGAATAGTGGTGTTTTGCTGACAGTTAAAGTCATTTAAGATATTTAGATCTGGAACAACACCGGCACAAACATCAGAAAGTTCAGCAAATTTAAGGTCATCAATAAAGTAAACCTGAGTTCCATCAGTCTCTACTCCAGCATTAAAGAATAGTACGATCTTATTATGATTCTCTAAAGCCTGATCACTGAAATCGTAAGAATACTCTACCCATTCTCCTGTCTTAGTTATGGTAGCATCTTTTTCTATTCCCCCAGATGTACCTCCTTCTAATTTAGCTTTCAAAATTCCTTCTACAGGAGCTAAAACCTTTATCTTGAATACATTATGAGTAGAAAGATCTATTGCTTCGCCATAGTCAATAATTACTGCATCCCATGCTCCTAATTCATCTACATATTTACCAACAAATTTACTGTTGTTAATGTCAGATTTTGAAGGGTTTGCTGTAAGTTCCACTTCTGGAACTTCCTGATTTTTCTGACAATCGAAATCATTTACCACATTAAGATTTGCTGCAACACCTGCACAAGGATCTGCAGTGGGCACCCATTTAAGATCATCTATATAATAAACATCTGAACCATCATTTTCTACTCCTGCATTAAAGAATAAAACTAACTTGGTGTGATCCTGATTGAATTGATCGCTGAAATCGAAAGAATATTCTACCCAACCGGAAGTATTGGTGATATTTGCATCTACCTCTTTCCCTGAAGAGGAACCGCCTTCCAATTTTGCCTTTAAAGTTCCGGCAACACTTGTTTTTACTTTAATTTTAAAGGTGTTGAATGTTGAAAGATCGATAGAGGATCCATAATCTATAATCAAAGCATCCCATGGTGCAGTAGGATCATTGTATTGCCCTACAAAACGACTATTATTCGCACCAGATTCATCTGGATTTAATATAGTCTCCACTCCTTCAAGATTTACATTCGCCTGACATTGAAAATCTGAGATAATATTAGGATCTACAACAACATTCGTTTGCTCGCAAGGAATGGATGTTATTGACGGAAAAAATTGATCTTCTTCGGTACACGAGAAAATAAACATCAATAACACTATCGATATATAACTTAGGAATAGTTTAATTGTTTTCATTTTTCAACACAATTTAAGTTAGTTATACTTTTTTATATTTGTCAAGACCACATTAACTTGATCCTAAACGGATTAAATATTCGGACTTGTGAATCCTAATTTTGTTAGTCCTTGTTTTACTTCAGGACAAGACATGAACAGATCCCATAACAAGCCGGTTCTATAATTTTCTATCATTACTATTATTGGCCCTTGGTCTATCGCCAGATATTGATTTGAATACCAATTGGCAGATTTATTAAAAGCATCATAAAATCCATATTGACCCCATAATTTTCCATTAAAATTATAATAGAAATTTCTGAGAGCTTGCAAAGATTCATCCGGGGTATAGGGCATAGATGACAATGCTGCTGTTGGAGTTATAGTTCCATTATCATTGGTAGGACTATGAGCTGAATAGCCTTCATTATCATCACTGGCGGTCAATCCCCAAGTAGTTGCACCATAACCCATAAAACTCTTAGGGTTTCTCGTACAATACTCTCTATTAATAAGGGTGTGATTCACATTTTGATCCCAGTAATTAGCATAGGTATCAATTAATCCCTCAGGATTTAATCCTAAAAATGAATAGTGAGCGAAAAACAGCGGACCGCCATAATCCGGTCCTAACGGCAGTTGCCATTTTTGATAATATAATTTTCCATTTACAAAGTCATTCCCAGAAGCCCATCCATTATGATAAACATCAGGCTCTATTGTATGAGTTCTAGACGATGCCGCTAACACATAGGTGATAAGCGCTTCATTATAGCCCTTTATTTGGTGATTTATGGTAAAGCCATAGTCCGGAGACCAGTGCCAGGTAAGCGATTTTCTATTGTTGGTATACCAATCCCATTCAACCCCATCCCAAATCAAATTAATTTTATCTCTTAATTCATTTTCTTCGGAATTGTCCAGATCAAAATACTGTCGGGCTGCCAACAAACCCTGGATCATGAAAGAAGTCTCTACAAGATCTCCCCCATTATCTTCGGTAAAAAAAGGTCTTACTTTTCCCGTATTCCCATTATACCAATGCGGTAAGGCACCATGAAACCTATCTCCGTTCAAAATAAAATCGGTGATTTTATTCAACCTTACTAAAGCTTCTTCTCTGGAAATATAGTTTCTTTCTACTCCAACTATAATTGCCATTACGCCAAAACCGCTACCTCCTGAGGTAACTATATCTGGACTTTGACCCCCATAAGCGTTTGCATCAGATCTTTCACGAGCCATTCCACTAACAGGGTGTCCAAAATCCCAAAAATATTTAAAGGTTTGTTCCTGCACCTTATCCATTAATTCATTATCAGTAAGTTGCAGAGGCAGAACAGGATCTGGTGGAGTTGGTTTATTCCCTCCACTATCTTCATTACTGGAACACGACACAAACCCGGAACTTAAAATCCCAAAAAAGATTAGTGTGAGTATAATTCGTGTTCGTTTCATCAAAAAATAATTTTATAATTTTTAAACTTTTAGATTGATATTATTAGTATCCAGGGTTTTGGATTAATTGACCTTTACTTAGATCGATTTGAGCTTGTGGAATTGGGAATAACTCATGTTTACCATCTACAAAATTCTTACCGTGAGCACGCAAAACTGCTCCTGCTCTACCTTGACGTACAAGATCGAAATATCTGTCATGCTCAAAGGCAAGTTCTGCTCTGCGTTCTTTCCATACATCCATAAGAGTTACGGTTTCCAAATCTTCCAGCCCGGCTCGATCTCTAACCAAATTCAGTGGAGTTTTTGCATCTCCTCCTACATTGATGGCGGCTTCAGCATTCATTAAAAGCACCTCTGCGTATCTTAAAATTCTTACATTCTTATTCGTTTCCCAATCTCCTCCATTAAAGCTTTCCATAGTCTTACTTACGTATGCTTTTTGATTATATCTAGGATTAGAAACGGTTTCTGCCACTAGTAATCCATCCCACAAAGTTTCCCCTCTAAAAATAATGGTGGCATCTTTTCTTTTATCGCCATCTTCATAAGAGTTAGCTAGATCTTCAGTTGGCGTATTAAAACCCCATCCCCAACCTCCGGCACCTCTGGCACCTTGAGTTACAAAATATCCTTCGACCCCTTTATTTGGTGTTTCTCCTCTGGCTTGGATTTCAAAGATAGATTCTGAATTATTTTCTCCAATTTCTTTCCAAATATCTTCATATTCGGGGGTTAAACTATAGCCTAAGCCCATTACTTCAATGGTAAGAGATAAAACTTCTTGCCAATTACCTTGATACATATTTACTTTTGCCAATAATGTTAGGGCAGCACCTTTGGTTGCTCTTCCTAGATCTATACCAGTATAAGCTACAGGTAAGACTTCTATGGCATCATTTAAGTCTGAGGTAATAAAAGCATAAATATCTTCTTTAGATACTCTTGTATTTGCAGCATTGATATCATCCTGATTTTGAATATTAGGCACTTTATCTATTAATGGGACGCCTCCAAACATTCTAACCAATCTAAAATAAAATTCAGCTCTTAAAAACTTACTCTCTCCAATTAATCTGTTTCTAAGATCTTCTTCAATTTCTAGATTTGGAAGATAGTTTAATGCCTGGTTGGCACGTGCAATACCTTGGTAGTTCCCTTCCCAAACCTCATTAAAAGAAAGTGAAGTAGATGTGAAAGTTAGAGCATCCATAAGATCTTTATCCCCACCAGTATCTCCGGGGTCACTTCCTTTATCGGCATCATCAGAGGTCATACTACTTACCCCATTCCAAGCGAAAGAACTTTCATTCCAGCTCAAGAATTTATTGTAGATGGCATTCACCAATTCTGTGGCAGCAGTAGGGCTGGAAAGGGCTTGTTCCGGAGTTTCTTTTGATGGTTGTACATCTAGAAATTCGTTATCGTTGCAAGCTATTAATGTCAATAACATTATACCTGTAATAACTATGGTATTAGATTTTTTCATAACTAGATTTTTTTAAAAATTTAAATTCACACCTACCAGATAGGACTTTACAGATGGGTATGCATTCAACTCTATCCCTGAGGAGGCCATCGGGTCTCCATTTCCTGGCAATTCTGGTGTAAACCCAGTAAATTTTTTGAAGATAAAAGGATTTTGTGCCAAGGCATAGACCCTTATCTTTTTAACCCCAACAATTACATCCGGTAACGTATATCCTACAGTGATGTTATTAATTCTGAAGAAATCTCCGCTTTCTAAGAAATAAGTAGATGATAATGGTACTTCATTAGAGGGTGCAGGATTCATATTAGAACCATTATCAAAATTAAAGATATTGTTGGCTACTCTGGCTTCAATATTTTCGCCTCCAAAGCGTTGGGCTTTTTTACCGTTGTATACCATGCTCCCAGCGTTTCCATAACCTTCTATATTAAAGTCCCAACTTTTGTAATCAAAACCACCACTTATACCATAGAATATATCCGGCTGAATTGAACCGAAGAACTGACGGTCATCATTATCAATTTCACCATCATTGTTTACATCTCTATAAACAAAATCTCCTCTCTCATCAAATCCATCAACTTCCAGTAAGAAGAAACTTCCTAAAGGCTGGCCTTCTCTTAAGATCTTTGTAACCTGTCCGTTATCAATACTTCCTCCTTGTTGTTCAAAAGCAAAAGGATTGGTGATCTCTTCCAAATTATTATCGTTTGTGGTAATGTTTCCACTTATATGGTAGTTAAAATCGTCATTGATCTTATCATTCCAATGCAGTGCAAATTCTAAACCTTTATTCCTAATCTTACCAGCGTGCGTTAAAGTAATCCCGGACGCTCCAAAAGCATCAGGTAAGCTAATAGGTAAAATCGCATTCCTGTTTAATCTATCGTAGTAATCAAATTCTCCTGAAAGTCTGTTGTCAAGAAAAGCGAATTCTAGCCCAATGTCATATTCCTCCGTAACTTCCCATCCCACATTCTCATCTATAATAGCTGTGATCGTTGAGCCTGGAACCAACACTTGGTCGGGCCCAAAAACAGTTCCCAAATCTGAGTTGAACGTAAGAACGTTTAATGGAATATTCTGGTTCCCCAGTTCACCCCAACTTGCTCTTAACTTAAGTGTGTTTACAACATTCGATTCCTTTAAAAAGTCTTCATTAGAGATCACCCATCCTATTCCAACAGAAGGAAAATTACCCCATTTTTCAGCATTGTTGGCAAAAACACTAGAACCATCACGTCTTACTGTGGCAGTTAATAAATACTTATTTGCGAAATCATAATTAAGCCTTGCGAAATAAGACCGGAGCCTTCTTTTATCTGAAAAGGCACCACTTACAACATCTGTCCCTTGTTCCCCGTTGTTTAATGAGAAAAGATTTGAGTCTTCCGGAACGTTATTACGTGTACCCTCTAAAAATTCATTTTGTTCCTCATCTGAACTTGTCCCTAGGGTTAACTTAACACCATGTTTTTCAGCAAAGGTTTTATCAAAAGTCAAAAAAGCATCAAATACCCAATGGTAAAAATCATTTTTTCTTACTCTTAAGGAATTTCTATTGGCACCTGCAAAATCTGATAATTCTCTTGTAGGATCTCCGGCAAGGAATTGTTCTACACTAGAATTAAATACGTAAGATTTCCCATATCCGCTCTCGATCCCAAATCGTGTAGTCGCCGATAAATAATCTGTAAAATCGTATGAAGCTGAAACGTTTCCTTGCAAAATAAGGTTCTTTTGTTTTTCATTAGTTAATGCAAGAGCAGCAACCGGATTACCTACATTATTAAAGCTTGCTCCAGAACTATCAAATGGCACTCCAAATCTTCCGTCGAAAGAACCTCCTATATATCTTACAGGTACAGTTGGTGATTGCTTGTAGGCAGTTGTAAAAGCAGAATATGGCTTAGGAACCGAACGGTTAAGAGACAACGAAATATTGTGGTCGATCTTTAATTTTGAAGTTAAATTATAACTAGCCTTGCTTCTTAAGTTCAGCCTGCGATAATCATTCCCAATCAGGATCCCTTCTTCCTCAAAGTAGTTAGCACTAAAATAAGAAGTCATTTTTTCGCTACCCCCACTAATAGAAACATTATGATTTGTAACTGTCCCTGTACGGGTTATCTCATCAAACCAATCTGTATCGTATTGTTGATCCTGTTCAAATCTCTGAAATCCGAATGCCAAATTAGAAAAAGTAGCATAACTGCTTGAGTTGGCCATATCTACTCTACTCGCAACTTCCTTTATTCCGAAATATGAAGAGAGATCGATCTGCATCTTCCCGATTTTCCCGGATTTAGTAGTTACAATAATAACCCCGTTAGCTCCTCTGGTTCCGTAGATCGCAAGAGAAGAGGCATCTTTTAGTATATCTATTGTAGTAATGTCTTCACTACTTATATTATCAATTCTATCTGTAATAATTCCATCGACAACATAAATAGGATCACGTCCCGCTTGCACTGTCCCCGTTCCACGAATACGAACAACCGGCGAACTACCGGGAGCGCCAGAACTAATAATTTGAACCCCGGCAGCCTTACCTTGTAAAGACTGGGTTGGGGTTAATGCAGGTTGCTTTACAAGTTCCTCGGCCTTGATTCTTGTAATAGAACCTGTAACATCTTGCTTTCTTGTACTACCGTATCCAACAAGTACAACTTCTCCCAAGGCAGAAGCGCTTTCCATCATGTTCACGTTAATGATATTTTGAGAAGCAACATTAACCTCATTTGTTTTAAATCCCAAAAAACTAAATACCAAGACGTCATTTGCATCAGCACTTATTGCGTACTTACCATCAAAATCGGTAATTGTTCCCCTTGAAGTACCTTTTACCAGAACGTTCACCCCCGGTAAACTTATACCATCTGATTCTGATATTACAGTTCCCGAAATTATACGTTCCTGAGCTTGTGCTTGGAAATAGAATATATTGAGTAACACAAATAATAGAGTGAATTTTGTTTTCATAAGCTCAACTATTTTAGAAGAATTAAAGTTTTGAGATTAAAAGAGTCCTTAAGCCAATAAAGAGGAAAGGAGATTATACCAAAGCTAACACTAAAACACACTTTGTTAATATTTGCTTAATATAAGGAAACACATCAAGTTTAAATATAAACCTAAATATTTGTTTTACACTGATTTATAATAATAAAATAAAGTATTTAATAATTCTAAATTATGGTTTGATGTGGAAATGATGAGGTAGAAAAGAAGTAATTACAACATTATCGCTGGCTATTACACGACTTTATGTAAAAACTTCACCAGGTTTTGGTTTTTGGAAAGTTCAAACTTCTTTCGCAATCTGTATCTATGTAATTCTACACTTCTATAAGTAATCCCAACTAAAGGGGCAATTTCCTTTGAGCTAAGATTCAATACCAGATATGCACACATTTTCAAATCTTTGGGAGTAAGATCCGGGTGTTTTAATTGTAAATTTCTAAAGAAATCCTCATGAACTTCATTGAAATTTCTGTCAAACAGCGCCCAATCATTTTGAGAATTAGATTGTTGCTCTTTAATATTCATGAGCTTTGAATAGAGTCTTTTATTTTCCTTTTTAATATTCGACTTTAATATCTCACTTTCAATTTCATTCAACATCTCCTCTTTTTTCGCCATTAAGGCAGCATATGACGCCAGTTCCTTGCTTTTAGATTTAAGTTGAGTTTTTAATCTTTCTTGTTCTAACTGTGTTATTTTGTTGTCGTTTTCGAAATTTTGCTTTTGGAATGTGAGCTTTTGCTTATACTCAAGCTCCCTTTCAAGTAACTTTTTCTTTCTTTTGAATTTACTTTTATTGTAGTAATGAACTAAGTAAAGAATCAGGATCAAGATTAATGAATACCCTATCCCAGCCCATATATTTAAATACCATGGTTGAAGCACACTAAATGAAAAAAGACTTATTTGTGTTTTACCATCAACATTAATTTTACTCACCTTAAATCTATAATCTCCAGGTTGCAAATTATGATAATTTACTTGTGAGGCTCGTCCTGGTTTAGACCACTTTTTATCGTTTCCCTCCAACTTATACGAATAAAGTGGTACTGCCAAATTACCCGGAGAACGTGTAGAAAATTTAAATTGAATAGAATTCTTTTTATAGGGAATACTTAAAGACGAATTAGCAGGAACCGGACTCCCATTAACTATAATCATTTCAATATATACATCTGCACTACTGGTATCTTTAGATGAGCTTGAAGGAGACACCTTTAAAAATCCGTCGTCTAAAAACAAATAAACCACATCCTTAATTTTTTTAGAACTCGGATAATTTTTAACAACCCGGCTATTAATCAGTTCTTCATTAAAATTAAATAATTCGTCTCCTGAGAGGGAAATAATCCTGAGGGAACTTTCATTTTTAATTTCTAATAATTCTTTATTAATACCCGAAATACTTGTGAATGGTTTTAATCTTTCTTCTAATAGTCTGTCTCTCTCTAAAATATTATGAAGTGTATTATACCTAAATATTTTATTGTTTCTTGTTAGAAATATTCTGGAACCAAGAGCGAAAATTTCGAACGGAACATCAGCATCATCAAAACTTTTGAGAAGCTTTAATCCGCTAAGGTCATCAGATAATTCATATTTATAAACCCCATTATGAGCCGAATTAACCCATAAATTTCTGTCTTCATCAAAGTAAATACTGGACACCGGGAATCCTATTTCTTTAAACCTAAATGTGTCCCAAGTACCGTTTATTTTATCGTATCGTGTAATTCCGGAATAGTTGGGTTGTAAATAGTATTTGGTATCGGGAATATTCACAAAACCCATCCCTCCATTAATAGTACTTATAAGGCTGAATTTATTTTTTTTAATACTGTAAGTCCCATTATTGTGCCCACAGATTATCTCGTCCCCTACCTTAGTTAGATCCCACACCTGGCCATTAGAGGCTGTGAGGATTTCCAACTGGGTGCCCTTTAATTTAAAAACTCCATGATTAGACCCTAAAACTAGATCATCGCCATCATCTGCTATACTATATACCGTTCCTAATAGACCGGATTTATCATTATAAGCTTGAATATCTTGATTCAGGAACACTTTGGTTAAACCATTATCCAGGGCAAGCCATAAATTACTTTTATCATCTATAAATTGCCTCAGAACCGTATTATTTGCTAAGCCATTTTTCTTGTT
>JAGXIJ010000052.1 GCA_024635675.1 Gillisia sp. | reverse complement strand
ATGCTATAGATGCCGCTAAAATTAATAAAGAACTAGGCTGGAAGCCATCTGTTACTTTTGAAGAGGGCTTGGAATTAACCATAGACTGGTATTTGCAAAACGAGGACTGGCTAAATAATGTTACATCGGGAAACTACCAGGAATACTATAAAAAGCAGTATGTACAACGAAGTTATAAGCTTTAGGCAATAAGCTATAAGCTTTAAGTATAAAAAATGAGAAATTTTAAGAATTATGATGTGTGGATGTTGAGTCATGAGCTGGTTCTTGAAGTTTATAAATTAACATCTTCTTTTCCTGCTTCTGAAAAATTCCAACTGACTTCTCAAATGCAACGAGCAGCATACTCTATACCTGCAAATTTCAGTGAAGGATGTGGAAGAGATTCCGATAAAGATTTCAACAGGTTCGTACAGATTGCATTAGGATCAGCGCATGAATTGGAATATTTCTTTATTCTGGCAAAAGATCTTTCCTTTTTAGATCAGGAGTCGCATGAATCCTTTGATGAACGGGTAAATATTATAAAGAAGAAACTATATAAATTGAGTCTAAGGCTTAAAGCCTAGAGCATAACGCATAAAGCAAAAAAAATGAAAGGAATTATTCTAGCCGGAGGCTCCGGAACCCGATTATATCCAATTACCAAAGGAGTATCCAAGCAGCTTCTTAACATTTACGATAAACCAATGATCTATTATCCCTTGTCGGTATTAATGTTGGCGGGAATCAAGGAGGTTCTTATTATATCTACCCCCGAAGATCTACCCAATTTTGAAAAATTATTGGGGGATGGCTCAGAACTAGGAATGCGGTTCGAATATAAAGTGCAGCCAAGTCCCGATGGGTTGGCACAGGCTTTTATAATAGGAGAGGAATTCATTGGCAACGAGGATGTGTGTTTGGTTTTAGGAGATAATATTTTTTATGGTCAGGGCTTAACAGGATTGCTTAAGCAATCTGTAGAAAACGTTGAGAATAGTAAAAAAGCCACTATTTTCGGTTATTACGTGACTGATCCCGAGCGCTATGGAGTTGCAGAGTTTGATAATGAGGGAATTGTAACTAGTATAGAGGAGAAACCAAAGGACCCAAAAAGTAATTATGCCGTTATTGGTCTCTATTTTTATCCCAATAGTGTAGTGAAGATAGCTAAGAATGTGAAGCCTAGCCATCGGGGAGAACTGGAAATAACCAGTGTGAACGAGGCCTATCTTAAAAATGGTGAGCTAAAAGTGGAGCTAATGGGAAGAGGATATGCCTGGCTGGATACCGGAACTCATGAGTCTATGTTGGACGCCTCAAATTTTATACATACCATAGAAAAGCGTCAAGGTTTAAAAGTGGCTTGTATAGAGGAGATCGCCTTCGAAAAGGGGTATATCAATAAAGAAGAGTTGATAAAATTAGCACAACCTCTGCATAAGAATGAATATGGGCAGTATTTATTAAGAAGAGCAGAGAAAAGGTAATATTTTTTCCCTAATTTTTTTTATTGTCAAACTGAGCTTGTTTTTTGTCAAACTGAGCCTGTCGAAGTTTTAATTCCAAGAGGTATTTTTTATTTACCCATCCTTTCTTTTGCTCGTCCAAAAGAAAGGATGCAAAGAAAAAGACGCTTTTTTCAAGGAATTTTTGGCCAAAAGCCCAAAACCGTGATGAAATTCCCGCGGAGTGACGATTGGAAAAATTACATCTCCTGAATCTCGGGAATTTCATCACCTATTCTTCGAAAAAGGGGTGAAAAGAAAATTCCATTTCCTGTAAAACATTCCGATGCTTCGGAACCGAGACAGCTGTATATTTCAGGTCTCATACACCTGAATTATGTTCCCGCTCCAAATTAAACTAGATGCTGAAACAATCCCGCCTGAATGACTTCGTGGGACAGGTTAGCGTAATTATTCACAAAAATCCAGCTAAGATTTAAATTGTACGGATATTTTAATTATTTTTGTACGTATAATATAATTTATTATGGATACTAAATTGACTTTAAAGCTTAATCAGGAAATAATCGAACGAGCAAAAGAATATGCATCAGACAAAAAAATGAGTTTGTCTAGAATTGTAGAAGCATATCTGCAATCATTGACAAACAACAAAAAAGATGCAGATTTTGAAATTTCTCTATTCATTAAAAGTTTATCCACTAGAACAAAAATTCCAGCTGACTTAGATTACAAGAAAGAGTATTCTGATCATTTATTGAAGAAATATAAATAGATGAAAAAAAGATTATTTCTAGATACAAACGTCATTCTTGATTTACTTGGCGAACGAGATCCATTTTATGATTCTATCGCTAAACTAGCAACCTTGGCCGATAAAGAATTGCTAACAATAGTTGTCTCACCAATATCATTTGCGACTCTGAATTATTTTCTTTCTAAGTTTGAGTCTGCTCAAATTGCCCAAGAAAAATTGAGGAAATTTAAAATCATATGCGAAATCTCTAAATTAGATGAACACATAATTGAGAAAGGGCTAAACTCTTCTTTTACAGATTTTGAAGATGCACTTCAATATTTCAGCGCTGTAGATTCAGATTGTGAAATTATTATTACTAGAAATGGAAAAGATTTTAAAAAGTCTTTATTGCCAGTTATGACCGCTCATGAATATTTGCAGAGTATATAAACAAAATAAATACGCCCAATATCGGTTACCTGCAAATAGCGGGAATTCTGGTGATAAGTGATATTTAGAGACCAAGTAATATAACAACAAAGCGACAATCCCGATGGCGATCGGGATGTCGAAGTTGACATTTTTCACTGTCAAACTGCCTCGAAGCATTGGGAGTTCGAAGTTTAGACAATACTACCCGCACATTTCGACCCCCGACACTTCGGGACAATGTGATCACCCCTACGCTTCGGAGAATGTAATAATCATGTCCACCGCTGTACTGAGGGACTCAAAAACCTCCATAAATAAAAAGCCCTCAACCATATAGTTGAGGGCTTTTTTATGTTTTATAACGTGCCTATTATTAGGCAGCACTTACAATATTATAGTGAGTAAGTAAATTTTGATAAAAACGAATGCTTTGTTCATCTTTTTTCAAACAAGATTGAATAAAACTATTAAGGTCTAAACACTCAAAAGTAACAGGTGTATACTTGTCTTTTGATATTGGCAGTTGAATATCTACCGTTTGCTCTAAATAATTTATCTTAATTTTCTTAGCATCAAAATATTTTTTGATGATCGCTTTGTGCAGACTTTCAAATTTAGAATTCTCTACTTCCTGGTTGGTAATACTGTAAGAGATTAAGTTTTTAACATCTTCTAGGATTAGATCTAGTGTAAAATTTCCCATATTCAAGTTCATTAATGTTACTATTAGTATTCTAACGGGGGCTAAAGTTACAGTACACAATGTTAAAAAAATCACAACATCTTACTGATTAGCAATTAATTAACTTTTAGAAGAGTGTCGGTAGAATGCGGTTTTTATCGGTGAGTTATAGCAATTGGACGGTTTATAGGTCTATACGATCCATCTAAAGAGGAGGAGTTAATGTAAATTGTTTTTTCTGTTTTCACCAGGCCATAGTCGTTATGCACATGCCCGAAAATGTGGTAAGAAATGTTTAATTCACTTAATCTTTCGGTTAGATTTTTACAGCCGATCATGGTCTTATTATCCAGTTCATCCATAATCCCAAAAGGCGGGCTGTGTGTAATTAATACATTGGTGTTTTCAGGGATCTTGTTCCAATGTTGGGAAATAGGTCTCCCGCGATCTTTAGTGAAAGCCCAGGTATTATCTCCCGGGGTGTATGGAGATCCCCAGAAATTTATAGTATCCAGTGTCACTCCGCTATCTTCTAAATAGTGAATAGTAGAAGGGATTATTTGATCTATCTTATGAGCTTTTTTTTGTAAATAAAAATCGTGGTTTCCAGCAATTAAGATTTTGTGTACATAGGGAGTGGAAGAAAACCATTCCAGAAAATTCCGGGTTTCTTTTTTGGTGCCCGAATCTGTAAAATCCCCGGCATGAACTAAACAATCGCCTTCCGGAAGTAATAATTCCTCATGCTTATTATGAGTATCGGATATACAAATGATCTTCATGTGCACTTATTAATAAAAAAATCCGATGAATTAATTCATCGGATTTTCCAAATTATAGTCCTAATCACTTTCAATCTTAACAACAACTTCGACTACAATTTAATTTATGTTACTTTTTCTTCCTCTTATTTTTCAGAATTAAAATCATCACTAGGGAAGGATTCGATATCTGATGGTAATAATTTACTTGTAAACTTTAATATTAAAAACGCAATAATTACAGCTGATACAACAAAAAATAAAAACTTGATCACCAAGCTATCAGTCATAACAAAACTGTAGATACCTAAAAATAATTCTAGGGCTAAAAACACAATTTTTATGGCTAATTTGAAGATCATTTTTTGTTGGTGTAATAGTTTTTAATACTTCTTATTTTGAGTATTGCAAATATAATACCTTTAAGTCGATACTTATTCTTAATAATTACACTTTTACTTAATTTTAACTTATAGGGAATCAGTCGGTTAAAAAAAAGTTTCGTTAAAAATTACATAACAGAATAATAGAATACTCCGGGGGTTTGTAATTTGGTTTGGAAAGTACAGAGCCGGTGGATAAAAAATACAAAATTATACTTTATGCTGTTATTGGGGTATTCGTTTTCCTGGGGCTTCTTTTCCTGGCGAATAAATTTGTAAAACAACAAATAACAGCAGGAATAGAAAAGGAATTGATAAATTCCAATGTGGAGTATAAGGACATTTCTGTGAATATCCTTAATGGGAGTGCATTTGTATCTCTCCCAAAACTACAACTTGGGAATGCTACAATAACTTCTGAAGAATTAGAAGTGATAGATCTGGACTACAAGGAATATTTTTCCAACAATAAAATTGTGTTCGACAGGATCGTCTTCAAAAAACCTGAAATTTTAATTATTAAATCGGATACTCTTAACAAGCCGAAGCTGAAAAATTCTAAAAAGAAATTTAAAGATGATATTAAGATAAAGCATCTGGTGATACATGATGGAAATCTAAAAATATCAGAGAAGGATTCCACAAAACAGGGTTTGTATGTTTCCTTAAAAAAAATGGACATCTATGATCTCCATGTCACCAAAAAAAGTCTTAAAAATAAAATTCCCTTTAGCTTTAGGGAGGTTTCCATAAACAGCGATTCCTTATTTTATTCCTTAAACCCGGAACATGATCTTCAGGCGAAAAAACTCATTCTAAAAAAAGGAACTTTAAGTATTTCTGATCTTAAAATCGTACCAAAATATAGCAAAGCCGAATTCGATAAAAGACAAAAGTTAGAAAATGACAGATTTGAGCTGAACATTCCTCAACTTATAATGAAGGACTTTGCTTGGGGTTTTAATGAAGACAAACTACAATTGCAAAGCACAAAAACTTCTATAGATAAAGCAGAAGCCCGCATTTATAGAAATAAGCTATTGCCGGATGATAATAGTAAAAAGCCATTGTACAGTCGGAAATTAAGAGAACTGGAAACCAAATTGAAATTTGATGAGATTAAGATCTCTCATGCGAGTGTTATTTATGAAGAAAAATCTGTTGCAGAAAGACCGCCGGGAAAAGTAATGTTCTCTGATATGGATGTAACTATTGCGAATGTTTCTAATATTAATATGGAATCTGAAGAGTTTCCTCTTACTACCCTTACAGCCAAAGCGAAATTCATGGGGAGGTCCAATTTGAATTTTAATATGGAATTCGACATTAAAGATCCTGAAGATAAATTTAAGTTTTCCGGGAATATATCCGGGATCGCGGGAGAGGCGATGAATTCCTTTTTAAAACCAGCTATGAATATTGAAATTGAAGGAAATATATCTTCTATGTATTTTAATTTCTTTGGGAACAACTATAGCGCATTGGGCGATACTAGATTAGAATATCACGATTTTAAGGTAGAGGTGTTAAGGAAAGATGGCCAAAGAAAAAATAAGCTTCTCACAGGATTGGCAAATTTGATCTTAAAAAACAATGTTGCCAATAAAAAGATCGATCAAAAAAACATCTCAGCTATCAGGGATCAAACCAAATCTTTCTGGAATTTCTTATGGTTGTGTATTAAAAATGGCGCATTAAAGAGTTTTCTTTAAATTTTAAAAGTAACCACAGGCCTATTTGCGTGGTTAACGAGATCTTCGCTGATACTTCCATTAAAGAAATGTGCTAATCCTTTTCTGCCGTGTGTGCTAATTCCAATTAATCCGGCATTAATACTTTTAGCAAAATTTAGGACGCCTTTTTCTACGGTAACATCATTATAAATATTAAGGGTATGATGGTTAAGATCTTCCCCTTTCACGAAATCCTCTAAGCATTGATTGGCCTCCTCGGTAGTTTTAAAATTATTAGCGGTATTTACATAAAGCAAATGCAAGTGGGCATCTATTTTATTGGCAAATTGGATCGCTTTATTTAAAGTATGCTTATGTTCCAGGTCGCAATCTGTCGCAAAAACAAAGCAATTAATGTCAAATTCTTCATGTTCGTTTTTAATTACCAGTACAGGAATGGTAGAATTCCGCACTACTTTTTCGGTATTGGAGCCAATAAACACTTCTTTTATTCCGCTGGTTCCATGAGAACCCATTACAATTAGATTGCAATTATGCTCTTTACTCACTTCCATTATCCCATCGAATGCCTGGTGAAATTCTACGATGTCATGAATTTTAATGCCTTTTAAATACGGTTTATCTATAAGTTTTTTAAATCGTTTTTTAGCTAACTTCATGAAAAACAAGGCTTCAGGTAGATTCTGAGTGCCGGATCCCGATACTGGGTCTATTAATTGAAGCGGTAATTCCAACATGTGCAAAAGAAATATTTCGCCATTAAATCGATTGGCAAGTTGGGCAGCAACTTTTAGCGCGTTTTCCGCTTGGGCAGAAAAGTCGGTTGGAACAAGGATTCTTTTCATGGTAAAGCTTTAGAGATGATAGTATTATTAAAATTACGAATTAAATTTCATTTACAAAGCAGTTTCAATTCTTCAATAATTTTTATTATATTTGCAGCGTTGAAACGAAAATAAATACAGCGAGGGGACGAAAAGTCCCCTCTTTTTATAACCATTTATGTTGCAAGAGCGAGTAGAAAATTTACTGGAAGATGCCTTTCAAGAAAATAATTCCTTATTTTTAATATCCTTAAAAATTTCCGATCAAAATCACATATCTGTTGTGATAGATGGGGATGATGGAGTAACGGTAAGCGATTGTGTTGCGGTAAGCAGAAAGGTAGAAGGAGAGTTGGATGAAGATGAGATAGATTATTCTTTGGAAGTTGCTTCCGCGGGGGCCACCGAACCTCTAAAATTTCCCAGGCAGTATAAAAAAAATATCGGAAGAACACTGGCAGTCCAAACAAATTCTAATAAATTTGAGGGAAAATTACAGGAAGTGTCAGAAGATGGAATATTCATTACCTGGCAGGCACGAGAGCCAAAGCCGGTTGGTAAAGGAAAAGTGACCGTAGATAAAGAAGCTACAATAGCCTTTCAAGATATTTTGGAAGCTAAAGTTGTGATAACATTTTAATAATAATTTGATATGGAAAATATCGCTTTAATAGAGTCTTTTTCAGAATTTAAAGACGATAAGCTGATAGATCGAGTAACCTTAATGGCAATTTTGGAAGATGTTTTCAGAAGTGCTTTAAAGAAGAAATACGGGGAAGATGATAACTTTGATATCATTGTGAATCCGGATAAAGGGGATTTGGAGATATGGAGAAACCGTGTGGTTGTTGCAGATGGAGAGGTAGAAGATGCTAATCAGGAAATATCATTAACTGAAGCCAGAAGGATCGAACCGGATTTTGAAGTGGGTGAAGATGTATCGGAAGAAGTTAAATTAATGGACCTTGGAAGAAGATCTATTTTGGCCTTGCGCCAGAATTTGATCGCTAAGATCCATGAACATGATAATACAAACATTTATAAGCAGTTTAAAGAACTTGAAGGAGAGATTTATACTGCAGAAGTTCATCATATTCGTCATAGAGCAATTATATTGTTGGATGATGAAGGGAATGAGATCATACTTCCTAAAGACCGTCAAATCCCTTCAGATTTTTTCAGAAAAGGAGAAAACGTTCGTGGAATTATTGAGAGTGTAGAATTAAAAGGGAGTAAGCCACAAATTATTATGTCGCGTACTGCTCCGGTTTTCTTGGAGAAATTATTCGAACAGGAAATTCCAGAAGTTTTTGATGGATTGATCACCGTGAAGAAGGTAGTGCGTATCCCGGGCGAAAAAGCTAAGGTGGCGGTAGATTCTTACGATGATAGAATAGATCCTGTTGGTGCATGTGTGGGGATGAAAGGTTCAAGAATCCACAGTATTGTTCGTGAATTGGGCAATGAGAATATAGATGTTATTAATTACACAAGTAACGACCAGCTATTTATAACAAGGGCTTTAAGTCCTGCTAAAATTGTTTCCATCAAATTAGATGAAGAGGCAAAACGTGCAGAAGTTATACTTAAACCGGAAGAAGTTTCCAAGGCGATTGGTCGTGGAGGTCATAATATCAGGCTTGCGGGTCAACTTACGGGTTACGAGATCGATGTGTTTAGAGATGGTGGCGAAGAAGATGTTGAACTTACAGAATTCTCTGATGAGATCGAAGATTGGGTGATCGCTGAATTTGCGAAAATCGGATTAGATACTGCTAAGAGTATTTTGGAACAAGATGTGAATGACCTTGTTAGAAGAACAGATCTTGAAGAAGAGACTGTTATGCAGGTTCTTAATGTGTTGAAGAAGGAATTTGAATAAATATCAATTGTTTTTATGTTGATAATAATAAAATAAGAGGTTAAATTAGAGGCAATTTATGGCTGAAGCAAAAACAATGCGACTAAACAAGGTACTACGTGAATTCAATATTTCGCTAGATCGTGCTGTGGAATTTTTAAATTCCAAGGGACACGATATAGAGGCACGGCCTACCACCAAAATTTCTGAGGGAATCTACCAAATCTTATCCGATCAATTTGAGACAGATAAGAGTAAAAAGGTACAGTCCAAAGAAGTTGGGGAGGAGAAGCGCAAAGAGAAGGAGGAATTGCGTTTAGCTCGTGAAAAGGAGTTGGATGACAAGCGGAAGGAAGAGGTTAAGAAGCAAGAGGTTGTAAGTGCTAGAGCTAAATTAGAAGGACCTAAACAAGTAGGTAAAATCGACTTGGATAAAAAACCTGAAGAAGAGAAAAAAGCTGAAGAGAAAAAGCCGGAAGTTGAAAAAACTGAAGCTAAAGCTCCTGAAGTTGAAGCTCCAAAGGCTGAAAAACCTAAGGAAGCTCCTGTGAAAGAAGAGGTTGAAAAACCTAAATCTGCTAAAGAGGAAAAACCGGTTGTGGAAACACCTAAACCGGAGGCAAAAGCTTCAGAAAAAGAAAAGGTTAAAGAGGTTGTAGAAACCCCGAAAGTTGAAACTCCAAAAGTTGAGGGAGAAAAGACCGAGGAGAAACCTACTTCTGGAAAGATTGGTGGTGAGGCTTCGCCTGCGAAGGTTGAGGGAGAAGAAGGGGCTGAGAAGGATCCAGAAACTGGGACTGTTAAAACAAATTACGCGAAATTAAGCGGTCCAAATTTTACCGGACAAAAAATTGATCTCTCTAAGTTCAAGAAACCGGTTAAAAAGAAGGATGATAAAAAAGTTACTGCAGATGACAAGAATAAAAAACGTCGTCGTAGAATAAGTAAAGATGTAAAGCCCGGAACCGCGGCACCTGCTGGAACATTCAGTAAGTCTCGTGCTGGAGGTGGGTCTGGAGGTCCTGGAGGAAAAAGACCGGCAAGACCTGCTATGGTTAAGGAAGAGCCTAGTGAAGAAGAAGTGCAAAAGCAAGTAAGGGAAACCTTAGAGAAACTTCAGGGGAAATCCAGCAAAGGAAAAGGAGCTAAGTATAGAAGAGGAAAAAGAGATCAGCACCGTCAACGTACAGAAGATGATGCAGCACAACAAGAACTTGACAGCAAGATCCTTAAGGTTACAGAATTTGTTACCGTGAGTGAAGTTGCTACCATGATGGATGTGCCGGTTACAAAAATTATCTCTGCATGTATGTCTCTTGGAATGATGGTAACAATGAATCAGCGTTTAGATGCTGAGACATTATCTATTGTTGCCAGTGAATTTGACTATGAAGTAGAATTTGTTTCTGCAGATATAGAAGAAGCTACAGAAGAAGAAGCGGATATGCCGGAAGATCTTAAGCCTAGAGCGCCAATCGTTACGGTGATGGGACACGTAGATCACGGGAAAACCTCTTTATTGGATTATATACGTGAAGAAAATGTAATTGCAGGTGAAAGCGGTGGAATTACACAACATATTGGTGCATACGGGGTAGAATTAAGTGGAGGTCAAAAAATAGCATTTTTAGATACTCCGGGTCACGAGGCCTTTACCGCGATGCGTGCTAGGGGTGCACAGGTTACAGATATTGCAATTATTGTAATTGCAGCAGATGATGATGTGATGCCTCAAACAAAAGAAGCAATATCCCACGCACAGGCAGCGGGAGTTCCTATTGTTTTTGCAATCAATAAATCTGATTTGCCGGCGGCGAATCCAGAAAAGATAAAAGAAAAATTAGCTCAAATGAATCTTCTGGTAGAAGATTGGGGAGGTAAAATTCAATCGCACGATATTTCTGCTAAAACAGGAAGCGGTATTAAAGAACTACTTGAAAAGGTATTATTAGAAGCGGAAATTTTAGAATTAACTGCTAATCCGGATAAACCGGCTAAAGGTACAGTTGTAGAAGCTTTCTTGGATAAAGGAAGAGGATACGTTTCTACGATCCTGGTGCAGGATGGTTCTTTAAAAGTGGGAGATTATGTATTGGCTGGTCGCCACAGTGGTAAGATCAAGGCAATGCAGGATGAACGAGGTAAAGATGTAGAAGTAGCTATGCCATCTTCTCCGGTATCAATCTTAGGATTGGATGGAGCACCACAAGCAGGGGATAAGTTTAGAGTGATGTTAGATGAGCGTGAAGCTAAAGATATCGCTGCAAAACGTACTCAGCTACAAAGAGAGCAGTCAGTTCGTACTCAGCGTCACATTACGCTGGATGAAATTGGAAGACGTATTGCTTTAGGTGAATTTAAAGAGATCAATATTATCTTGAAAGGGGATGT
>JAGXIJ010000051.1 GCA_024635675.1 Gillisia sp. | reverse complement strand
CAAAGACGATCAAATAATATGAAAGCTCTTTGTTTTATGAAGTTTGGTGAATCATTCGGTGAAACATCAAATTGATTTTCAGTGAAAGTACTGTGGATAGGGCGTTTGTTCTTGAATAAATTATCCTGCCACCCCGACCAAATAAAAGCCTTGAACGAAAGTTTGGGGCTTTTTTTGTTTAATATAATTTGAAGTTTCATTTCCTCAAATTTTTATAAATTCAAAAATTTCCCGCGCTCTTCATTAATAATTCTATTTTTGAACAAATTAAAATTACAACCAGTTCCAATTCACTTTTTTATACATACATAATGGCAAATGATACAGATAGAATTTCATTGAAAGATCGATTGGTTAGTGCTACAAGAACCTTTGCTAGTTTTTCTCTTATTTGGTTGGTGCTTATGTTTGTCTTTAGCCTTGCAGAACTCACGTTAAATTTATTTACCAATGGATTACCATCAGGATTTTTGAACCTGTTGCTTTGGAGTGGATATTTAGATCTTTTATTCTGGTTAAAATGGGTATTGATTATTTATATAATTTATGTCCCTTTCTTCTTGCTTTCTCCAAGATTGGCAAGGACTACTTTTCAAGTGTTAATGGTTCTGTTTTTCATCATTCAAATTGTTTTGTTTAATTATTTTAATGCCGCCTTGGTAATGCTGGGAGCCGATCTTTTTGGTTATAGTCTGGAAGATATTAAACAAACCGTCGGTTCTTCCGGAGGTTTCAATGCTACGTCCATTCTAATCTTTATTCTTTTAATTAGTGTTGTACTGGTGTCCACTCATTTTTTCACCAAAAAGGTGCGTCCTGCTTTTTATTTAGCATTGGGATTGCCAATCCTTTCCCTTTTGTTCATGTCATTTAGCGGCTATAAAGCGTTTGCTAAGGTTAATTTGGAGTCGGCTTATGCGAATAGTTTGGTTACTAATAAATCAGATCATTTCTATAGCAGCACCTACAACTATTATAATCCAGTTATTTTTGAAACCGATATATATGCAGATAATTATATTGGTGATTTTTTAGATAATATTAGTGAGGGGATTGTTTTTAATTTTATAGATGAAGAAAATTTCCCGTTCCTGCATGAAGACGAAACCAAGGATGTTTTAACTCCTTTTTTTACTCCTCAAGAGAAAGCACCTAATATTGTTATTATTCTTGTGGAAGGATTGGGTAGGGCTTTTACAAACGATGGGGCCTATTTGGGGAATTTCACGCCATTCTTAAGTGATCTTGCTGAAGATGGAATGTATTGGAAAAACTTCTTAAGCCAAGGAGGAAGGACCTTTGCCGTATTACCTTCCCTACTTGGTTCATTACCTTTTGCAGAGAACGGATTTTTAGGGATGGGAGATAACATGCCTAAACACTTGTCTTTGCTAAACATGCTTAAATACAATGGCTATAACACCTCTTTCTATTATGCTGGTGATGCGGATTTTGATAACATGGCGCTTTATCTTAAGGCAAATAAAATTGATGAATTACATGATGAAAACACCTTCCCCTTAGGTTATAATAAATTACCCCCAACTAATGGGTTTACTTGGGGATACAACGACAATGAACTCTATAGGTATTTTCTGAATTCAAGAAATGAAGTTGAAGAAAAACCTCAGTTAAGTGTTCTTTTGACAGTAACAACACATGATCCTTTTATTATTGACGAAGTTGAAAAATACAATACGAAGTTTGAAGAGCGGATGGATTATTTAGGATTTAATGAATCTGAAAAAGAAAATCATAGAAATTACATAAAGCAATATTCTACTATTTTGTATGCAGATGATGCTTTGAAAAACTTCTTTTCTGAATACAAAAAGAGAGCAGATTATGATAATACCATATTCCTTATAACTGGAGATCATAGGATTCCTGAGATCCCTATGAGCACAAAAATAGATAGGTATCATGTCCCATTGATTATCTATTCCCCGTTGTTAAAGAGAACAGCCGAAATTGAATCTATTTCTACACATTTCAACATTACGCCAAGTATATTGGCATACCTAAAAAGCAACCATAACATCAAATTACCTAAATATACAAGTTGGGTAGGGCAGGGACTGGATACTACTAGAAATTTTAGGAATATTCACTATCTGCCAATGATGCAAACAAAAACATATTTAGATGATTTCATCATGGGGGAATATCATTTAAATGGTACAGATCTTTTCAAACTGAATAGTGAGCTTGGAGAGAAATTAGTGGAAGATGAAAATGAAAAGAATAGATTAATGGGCGCTTTTGAGCAATTTAAGCAGCGAAATTCTCAAATTATTAACGGGAAGCAAATTATACCGGATTCTATTTATTTCAATTATACTCCTAAATAAAAAACACAAACTTATTTTTCTATATAATCTTCAAGGATGGTATTAAGTAAGGGTCTATAATATTCCCAGAAAAAACTAGACCTTTCAGCTCTATCATTTTTATCGTAAAAAAAGCTTTTAAAATAACCTATTCCTTTAAAATAAGATGACTTTGTATCTATTGGGTTGTCGCTAAAATCTCCGGAAAAATAAAAGAAGCTATAATCGGAATCCTTATGCATTGTGATCGCCGGGAAAGTTGCCGGGATTCCGTATTTCTTCAACTCTTTTAATCCCTCTTCGTTTGCATCGATAGAAAATGAAGATATAACTTTGTTAATCGCTGTATCTGATTCCATTACATCGAACCAGAAAGAATATTTAATTTGTTTAGGCAATCCATAATGTTCTTGTGCAAAAGAGGTGCTTACAATTTGTGGCATAGGATTTTTTAGATGCCAATCCTCTTCCAGGATTACAACTTGCTCCTGATCATTAACGAATGCAATTCCAGATTTTGTAAAAGGCCACTTGTTGTTATGTGATTTCTTATAATTATTAATAAGCCATTGTGGTAATTCTTTATTGACTTCCAAATCCAAGTTGTCGAAATATCTTGCAGTCCAACCTGTCCATTTTAACGCAAACATTTCTTCAAATTCAGCCCGGTTTTGGGATTGCGTTGGAGAACCAATGGTATTAAATTCAGTAATTATCAGCTTCTTTTTTTCCTTCATTAGGGCAAGTAACTCTAGATCTTTATCACTTAAACCACCATACAACATCCCGGAACGCTCACTAACATTGGTTTGGAGAAACCATTCATTATTATAAATACCATAGGTATCTGTGAAATATGCCATATCTGCATCTTCACTTAATTGCTTTAGTTGATTGGAGGAAAATCGTTCTAATCCTTTAAGTTTGTATTCCTCATCTTCTAAAGGAAAAAATCCGAAATAATCATGATCTATCTCATAGGGATCAATAGAGGTTTTAGTATATCTGTTATAATTAAGGATCCAATTAAAAGAGATGTGTTCTTGTCCTTGTTTGGTTAAAACAGTTTTATCTACAATAGCTGCTACAAATTTTGTCTTTGGAGTAAAAACCCAGGCCAACCACATAAATAGTGGTAAAAAAAGGAGTAGTAAAATAATGGTTAATACGATCTTCTTCTTCATTATTAAAACCTTTTATTATATCCAACTCCAACAGAGAATTGATAGCCCTTTTCATTTTGCGCATATTCCTGATTTTCAATCCCTACTTTAATTGAAAACACGTTAGTTTCTCTTATTGATTTTCGGTAACCCAAGGAAATAAAATTCGATTTAAGGTCATAAGGATTGGAATTCCCGGTTAAGTTATCTTGATTAAATAAGATATTGTTTTCCGGCCTGTCTGGTGATAACCCTGTTCCAATTCCAAAACTCAAATAATCATCAGCTCCGGCAAGATAATATCGAATACTTAGGGTAAGAGATTTTGAGAGGGAATTGTTAGAAGGAGTTAAATACGTTCTTAAATTGAACCAATAATTGCTGTAATATTTACCAATTGAGGCAGTATAGATCCAGGTAGAGCTGCCAAAACTTAAGTATCTGAAACCTGTATCGGCCTCGAAAGCTTTGGGAAGATTAGCATATAAGGAAAATCCGGCACGATATCTTGGGAAAATCCCTTCGTTATCAGAAATACCCCCGTTCACATAAGCGTAAAAGGTCTCAGAAATTTTTGGGTAGGCATCTACTTCAAATTGAACCCCGTTATTTGTAAATCTATTTGCATAATTTAATCTTCCGGTAATAGAGCCTATCGATGTTTGCCTTCCATAACTTAGACTTGCAAGATGCCATGGGTCATCGAATCTTTTGTCGAATCGCACAAAATCATAAGAAACACCTATTTGGTTTTTAGAGGAAAGGTCCTTGATCTTCTGGCTAAAAGCTCTGGCTTCAGAGTAATTAGGGTGAAAAACTAATAATTCTTCAAGAGTTTTATTTGCATCCGCAAATCTTTCAAGATCGTTTAAAATTTCAGCTTTCAACATTAATAAGCCTTTGGAATCTGGATTTTTTTCAATTCCAGGTTCAATAACTACCAAAGCTTTTTCGGGATTGTCATTCCAATATTCTAAATAGCCATAGGCTAGATGAGCATCTTCATAACCGGAATCTTTCTCCATCACCCTGTCAAATTCTTTTCTTGCCAATTCCACCTCGTCTGTCCAGGTATAAAGTCTGCCAAGGAAAATTCTGATATCTGCGTAGTCCGGACTAATTTCCAGAGCTTGTTTGGTAATTCTTATTGCTTTAGGATAATCTTCTTCCTCGAATGCTGCCGTTCTTGCATTTACAAACAACTCGTCAGAGTTTAAAGTGTCTTGTGCCGCCAGGTTAGTCATCGACAGGAAACAAATTAAAACAAAACTATAAATATGGAGAGGTTTCTGAGTTCTCAACTTCAGATTAAGTAGGGGATTTATCACGAAATGGGTTTTAGGGTAAAAAAAATAAAGATATATAAATATTAATCTTCCAAAAATTAGTTTAGGATTTAATTTAAAAGGGATTAGATCAAGCTTCAAATTTAAAATTTCGATTTTGAGAAAATTGAGAATTAATTTTTATAAATGGAATGGATTTATTGTGATTTGTGTAAAACTTAGATTAAACTTATAAAGATTGGTATGTAGTGTAAGCCGGGAGCGTACAAGGTTGAGTGCATTTTGTCATAGATTCTCCAGAAGTCTTGGACCCTCCTTTTGAAAACAACCGTCGCGAATAACATTAAAAATCAGCTATTTTTTTAAAAATTGTTAGAATTCAAATTTTACTATATCATAGGATATATTAATAGTAATTAAAAATCACCTCTTCAGCTGCCTCAATTGGACAACAATAAGGCGAGATATATTCCAGTGAGACATTTACATAACCTAAAATCTTTCTTCGGAAATTTATTAGAACTATTCTATTACTCATTTTCGCCATTCTTCAAATAATTAAGCCTTTTGTTAAACTTTTTATAAAAAATTTAACAAAAGATGATTTTCATCAGATATCTAATGGAGATTATACTCTTACTTTATGTCATCAAATAATTAAATCAAAATCTATGAAAGGTCTATCCTATTTCAGCAAAAACAATATTTTTGATTCTAGAGTTGCTGTAGTTTCAGCTCTAATTATTCTATTAAGTATTACTTCCTGCAAGAATGAGGAAGAAAGAACAGAAGATATGCGTGCAGAGACAAAGATCCAGGCACATTTAACTTCGCCACCATTTGTTCCCGCACCAGTAGGTGCAAGAAAGGCCGCTAAGCTTGTTGTGCATATGGAAATAGTTGAAAAAGAGGGAGAGATGACAGGTGGCGTTAAATATACTTATTGGACTTTTGGAGGATCTGTTCCAGGTAGTTTTATTAGAACCAGAGTCGGCGATGAGGTGGAATTTCATTTAAAGAATCATCCAGATAATAAACTTCCTCATAATATTGACCTTCATGCTGTTACTGGCCCCGGTGGTGGTGCTGAATCCTCTTTTGTTGCTCCTGGTCAGGAAAAAGTGTTTTCATTTAAGACTTTGAATCCAGGACTTTATGTATATCACTGTGCGACTGCGCCTGTGGGTATGCACATTGCAAACGGAATGTATGGTCTAATCCTGGTAGAGCCAAAAGGTGGATTACCTCCTGTGGATAAAGAATATTATGTTATGCAAGGGGATTTCTATACTGAAGGTGCTTATGGAAAACCAGGTCTTCAGCCATTCAATATGCAGAAGGCGATAGATGAAAATCCAGACTATGTTGTTTTTAATGGCGCCGTGGGTTCTTTGAGTGGAGACAATGCTCTTACTGCGAAAGTTGGGGAAACTGTAAGGTTATTTGTGGGTAATGGAGGTCCTAATTTGGTATCTTCTTTCCACCTAATCGGGGAGATCTTTGACAAAGTATATATAGAAGGAGGAAATATGATAAACGAAAATGTTCAGACTACTCTTATACCAGCCGGTGGTGCTGCAATAGTAGAATTTAAGGTAGATGTACCAGGATCTTTTATTCTTGTGGATCACTCTATATTCCGTGCATTTAACAAGGGTGCTCTCGGAGTGCTTAAAGTTGAAGGAAAAGAAAACGAAAAAATATATTCCGGAACGCAGCTAGAAAAAATTTATTTGCCAGAGGGTAGTACTATTCAGGCGATGCCGGTTGCTGCAGAATCAAAAGAACCTGAAGTGGAGAAGGTAAAACCTTTTGCAGAACAAATGAAACAGGGTAAACAACTTTATATGCAAACATGTTTTGCCTGTCACCAATCAAATGGGCAGGGTATTGCGGGAGCTTTCCCTCCTTTGGCGAAATCAGATTACCTAAACGCGGATACTGACAGGGCTATAAATGCAGTGATTCACGGATTAACTGGGGAGATTACGGTAAACGGAAATAAATATAATTCTGTTATGACGAGTCAAAACTTAACAGATGAAGAAATTGCGGACGTAATGACTTATGTATATAATAACTGGGGCAACAACAAAACGAAAGTGACCCCATCTATGGTGAAAGCACAAAGAAGATAAAGATTAGAAACCTCTGGGCAAGCCTTGTCGATAGATGCAGGTTAGCCCACGAGGGTTTTACCAATACAAATTGAGGTTGAAAATTATAATATTTTGAGGCAGTCTTACCTGAATAATATGAATTAGGACAGACTTTGGAGAAATAAACCCCTCAATGAGGATTAAAAATTTCTAAAATGGGTAACCAAAAAACATTTTTGATATTCCTAACAGTTATAGGAATCACGGTGTCGAGTTTTTCACAACAAGTAAAAGAAATGGCTCAGGTAAAAGGTGGAAATTATATTCCCCTTTACGGAACCGATTCTACAAAAGTTGAGGTGCATACATTCCTTTTAGACCGATATCCAGTAACCAACCTAGAGTTTCTGCAGTTTGTACAGGAAAATCCGAAGTGGAAAAAATCTAAAGCAATAAAAATTTTTGCAGATGAACGCTATTTATATAATTGGGAAAACGATGATAGTTTTAATAAAAACATGTCCCCCGATTCCCCGGTTACAAATGTTTCATGGTTTGCCGCAAAAAACTATTGTGAGTGCCAAGGTAAGCGTTTACCTACAATGGATGAATGGGAATATGCAGCCAGAGCAGATGAGGAAACTCCAGATGCAAGGGTAAAAGAAAGCTATAATCAAAAGATTCTTTCCTGGTACGAAAGTCCAAATTCACAAAATAATAATGTGGGAAGTACTTTTAAAAATTATTGGGGCATCTATGATATGCATGGCTTGGTTTGGGAATGGACCAGCGATTTCAATTCTGTAATGATTTCGGGAGAATCCAGAGCGGGAAGTGATGCAGACAGGAATCTGTTTTGTGGAAGCGGAGCTCTAGGTGCAACTGATCTTATGAATTATGCAGCTTTTATGAGATATGCCTTTAGAGGAAGTATCAAAGCAACTTATTCTATCAAAAATTTGGGATTCCGCTGTGCAAGGGATGTGGACAATTTATAATATGGCAGATTTAAAACCAGATCAACCCGACATTAATCTAAAATAATCATACAATGAAAAAGATATTATTTTCGGCATTTTTAAGTGCTCTATTTTTAACCTCATGTAATCAGAACGCAGAGAATAAATCAGAAGAAATTATTGAGGCACAATCTGAAGGAATTTCTGAAATGTCTATATATAACCTGCCCACAACTTGGACTACTCAGGATGGTGAAGATATAAAGCTACAGGACTTACAGGGGAAGGTTCTCGTAATGGTGATGATCTACACCTCTTGTACTGCAGCGTGCCCTAGGCTGGTAGCAGATATGAGAAATATTGAAAAAGAACTACCGGAAGATGTCAAGTCTGAAGTGAAGATGATTTTTGTGAGTATAGATCCAGAAACAGATACTCCTGAAAGACTAAAAGCATTTGCAAAAGAGAATTTATTGGATGAAGCACCCTGGATGTTTTTAAGATCTTCTGAAGAAAATACACGGGAATTTGCAGCCATTTTAGCAGTAAACTATAAACAAATCACACCTATAGATTTTTCTCACTCCAATATAATTAGCGTGTTTAATAGAAAGGGTGAAATGGTTTTCCAACAGGAAGGGCTGGGAGTAAATTCAAATAATACCATAAAAAGTATTATTAATACAGCTAAAAAAGGCTAATCCTAAATAAATGAGAAATTTATATTTCCTGATTGGATTTTTCCTTGGTACAACTTTAATGGTTGCACAGGAATTTGAGGCATCACTCCAGTTAAGACCAAGATTTGAATTTAGGAACGGTTATAAAACACTCCTTGAAAATGAGCAAGATCCTGTAACCTTTGTTTCCCAAAGATCGAGATTAAATTTAGGATTTTTGAACGAAAATCTTAAAATGAAAGTTTCCCTACAAAACACTCGGGTGTGGGGAGATGTTCCTCTTCTAACAACTGCTGATAAAAATGGGATTGGAGTGTTTGAAGCTTGGGGGCAATATTCTGTAAGCTCAACTATTGGGTTTAGGTTGGGTAGGCAGGTTTTGTCGTATGACAATCAACGTATCTTAGGGGAAGTGGATTGGGCTCAACAGGGGCAAAGTCATGATGCCGCAATGTTACAATTTTTTCCGTATGAAAATAATACTCTTGATGTAGGAGTGGCGATAAATTCAGAAAAGGAAGAGCTTTTCAAAAATGCATACCAGGTGAACAATTATAAAAATATGCAGTTTGGCTGGTACAATATAATAACCGGATCTTCCGAAATAAGTTTTCTCCTTTTGAATGCAGGATATGAAACGGAAATCTCTACTACGAAAAGAGAAGTTCAATACATGCAAACCTGGGGTTCTTATTACCAGTTCAGTAAAAATAAATGGAATGGAAATATTGCTGCTTATGGCCAAACAGGAGAAAAAAATGGCAGTTCCCTTAATGCTTGGTACAGTGGCGCCAATTTATATTATAAGCTTTCCATTTCTTTGGGATTGGGGGTAGGAGCTGAATACCTATCCGGGACAGATATGGAAAATACTTCTGAAGAGTTAAATTCATTTACTCCGTTGTTTGGGACCAACCATGGTTTCAATGGGTATATGGATTACTTTTATGTTGGGAATCATCAGAATTCTGTAGGACTAATTGATATTTATACTAAGTTTTCTTTTTCAAAAGGTAAATACGGTTTTACACTAACGCCCCATTTTTTTACTTCAGAAGCAGATATTAAAGATTTTCAATCCAATACAATGGATAAATATCTGGGAACGGAAATTGATTTTACGGGATATATAACACTGAGCAAAAGTGCAACTGTGGCGTTTGGATATTCACAGATGTTTGGAAGTGAAAGCCTGAAGAGGTTAAAAGGTGGAGACCCCAATTCTGTCCAAAATTGGGCTTGGATCTCAGTAAAATTTCACCCAAAATTATTTTTTATTTCCCTAACGGATTAGTCTGAAATTTTTTAAAATCCTTGCCTTTTACCTCAAGGAGGATTGCGGGCTTAGTTTTAGTTAGAGAAGGCAATAGAACTAGAAATCATTTTTTGATTTTAAGAAACTCTCCGATTCTGTGTTTTTTTCGATTCCAGACTCAATAACAATTAAAGCTTTCTCAGGATCGTCATTCCAATATATTAAATAGCTATAAGCTAGATGTGCATCTTCTTCAAACGCTACAGTCCTTACATTTATAAACAACTCGTCAGAGTTTAAAGTGTCTTGAGCTGCAAGATTGGTTATAGATAGAAAACAGAAAAAAATAAAACTATAAAGACAAAGAGGTTTCTGTTTTGAAAACTTCAGGTTAGGGTAGGGATTTATCACGAAATGGGTTTTAGGGTAAAAAAAATAAAGATATATAAATAATAATCTTCCAAAAGTTAGTTTAAGATTTAATTTTAAAGGTTTTAGATCAAGCTTCAAATATAAAATATCCTTTTCTGAGAATACTTTATATTTGATTTTTAAAACTGAATAAGGACTTTTTAATTTGTGATAAATCCTTAGATTCGACTTATAAAATCACGGGATGTGGTGCAGTCCGGTAGCATGCACGGCTGGGGGCCGTGTGGTCGCAGGTTCAAATCCTGTCATCCCGACAAATTGCTTGAACTTGAGGGAAAGTTAAGTTATTTAACTATTTTACAGTATATTCCATTCTAATTAATCAATTCATTAAATAATTTCATAATTCTATCATATGAAAAAAACTCTATTGATATCTATATGCTTATGTTTTTTTCTGAACGTCCAATCTCAAATTAAGGTTTATCCAGTTGAAAAGGAAAAATTGAGTAAAAGAGATCTAAGTGAAGAGGCAATCGAGAAATTAAGAAATTCTACAACTCTTTTCTTTTATCGCGAAGAGGATGATGTGGAAGAATTAAAAAGTGCGATTGAAGATATTTGGACTATTTCTAAGATAGGTTTTATTCCGTATAGTGAGATTGAAAATATTAGTTTTATAAATAATTCTATCTTAATTATTGAAGGTTTTAGGCGTTCAGGGAAATATATGGATAATACTTTTATTTATTTACGGTTATATATGAATTTAGTTGACAAGAAAGGTAGAGAATTTAAAGAGACCTTCGCGAGAGTAGAGTTATTTCCAAGTTTTAAATCTTTATCTGGTATCAGAGATCAAGAGGAAGAATTAGCAATAGATTATATCTACTCTCAAGCTGAATTAAGAAATTGGAACCCAGGTTTTTTGAGAAATTATCTTAAAAATGTAAATGATCTTTTGGAAAATGGAGGAGAAAGAGGCTTATATGATGGTCAAGATGATTTACCAGCTGTGCTTAGATTAGAAAATGAAACATTGTATATACCGGATTATGTGCTAAAAAAAATGAATAAATATACTGGTGACGAAAGCGAAATTATGGATCCAAAGGAATTAATGGGTGATTACCCATATAATTATAAATTTCTAAGTGCAACCGAAATAAGCAATAAGATCCTAGCTGGAGAGGATTTCTATTATTTGATTTATACAAAAAGTTCATTTGAGAAATATTACACGGTTTATCACAGTTTAGATGGAGAAATTATTTTTAATCTTTATAAACCAATGTCTAATAATATGAAAGACTCCGATTTTGAAGATATTGCTAAGTCAATGAAAAAGGTAAAAAGGAAAATGAAGTAATCATCAAAACACACATGAATTCCTGTGATATCTAAAATTAAACCTTAATTTTATTCCTTTATAATTGTAGACTATGACCAAGGAAATTGAAGATGCTTATTCGTTTATTTTTGAAGATGACTTAATACAAGAGATGGATGAGGTTGGCACCATAAAATCATTTAAAGAAAATGAAAAAATTATAGAAATAGGGGATAATGTAACTTCTATGCCCCTGTTAATAAGTGGGGCTATTAAAATTTTACGTGAGGATAAGGAAGGAGATGAGTTGCTCTTATATTTTTTAGAAAGAGGAGATACTTGTGCCATGACATTATCCTGTTGCTTGGGCCATACCAAAAGCGAAATTAGGGCAGTTGCTGAAATGGACACGACCTTGATCATGATCCCTATTGAAAAGATGGAGGAATGGACTTCGAAATATAAAAGCTGGAGAAACTTCGTTTTTGAAAGCTATCATTCGAGGCTCACGGAAATGCTGGATACAATTGATACGATTGCATTTTTAAATATGGATGAGCGCTTACTTAAATATTTAAGGGATAAGGCCAAGATCAACCAAAATGAAACTATCCAGATTACTCATCAGCAAATTGCATACGATCTTCATACTTCGAGAGTTGTGATATCCAGACTATTAAAAAAGCTGGAAATAAAAAAGAAGATCAGCCTACAGCGAAATAGCATTCAGGTAATAGACTTATAAACTAAATTAATGTAACCATTGTTACTGTACACGAAGTATGAGAAGAATACTTTTGCCTAACTTTAAAACAAGAAAATGGGTTTAATAGAAATTCTCGGTTATTTTGGTGCATTAATAATAGGTGTGGTTTTAGGATTAATTGGGGGTGGAGGTTCCATCCTTACTGTTCCTATTTTGGTTTATCTTCTGGCGCTTAATCCTGTAACAGCTACCGCTTATTCTCTTTTTGTAGTAGGAGCAACGTCTTTAGTTGGGGCAATTAAAAACATGAAAAACAAGCAGGTAGATTTTAGAACTGCCTTTGTTTTCGCGGTTCCTGCATTTATTGCAGTATATGCGACCAGAATGTATATAGTACCGGCAATTCCAGATCATTTGTTCAATATATTTGGGTTTGAAGTAACCAGAAGTATTGGGATCATGCTCTTTTTTGCCATTATCATGATCGTTTCTGCAATATCTATGATTTTTAATGGAAATGGGAAAGAAGAAGTTGAAGAAAAGGTCTCCTATAATTATCCGTTAATAGTTATTGAAGGGATTGCAGTAGGTCTACTTACTGGTATCGTTGGTGCCGGTGGTGGATTTTTGATTATTCCGGCCTTGGTTCTACTCGCTAAATTACCCATGAAAAAGGCAGTGGCTACTTCCTTACTGATTATAGCCATCAAGTCCCTTATTGGGTTTATTGGTGATATCCAGAACATGGAAATAGACTGGGTTTTCTTACTTATATTTACAGGATTATCTATTGTGGGAATATTTATAGGTATTTATTTGAGTAAATTTATCGATGGTAAAAAATTAAAGAAATCCTTTGGCTGGTTTGTTCTGGTTATGGGAATTTATATAGTCTATAAGGAATTAAGTAAATAAACAATTATGTCTAAAATTAAAAGTTTGATCATTATGGGGTTTTTCGCATCCATCTTCGGAATTAATGCACAGTCTGAGCATATTAAGGTGTTGTCTGTTACAGAATTTAAAGAACAAGTAGACGCTAATAAAGTTGTTCTAATAGATGTGCGTACACCAAAAGAATTTAAACAGGGAAGCATTAAAAATTCGAAAAATATAGATTTTTATGATTCTGAATTTACAGCTCATTTTTCTGAGCTTAATAAAGACGAGCCAATTTATCTTTTTTGCCGTAGTGGGGGAAGAAGTAACAAAGCAGCACATAAACTTGAGGCTTTGGGCTTTAAAGAAATATACGATCTAAAAGGTGGTTTCTCCGCTTGGACAAGTAGCAACTAAAATTGCATGTCTAATACAACGAAAGATAGGGTATTTGTAGGTCTACAAATCACCCTATTTTTTGTTTTTGTCCTGAATGTTAATTTTGGAAGATTTAAGATAGCTTGGGTAATTGAGCTCATTTGTTTTATTATAAGCTTCATTGGCATACTTCTAATTATTAGTGCACTTTTTCAGCTACGACAAAGTATTTCTCCATTTCCTACACCATCAAAGAATGCATCTCTAATTACATCGGGAATATTTAAGTACATTCGACACCCCATTTATAGTGGGATAGTTTTGCTTTTTATGTCTATTGGAGTTTATTATGGTTCTGTGTATAAAATCTTGATAGCCTTTTTGATTTTTGGAGTACTATATTTGAAATCTATTCATGAGGAAAAATTGTTACTAGAGCGATTCCCGGAATATCTTTCATACAAGCATAGAACAGGCAGATTTTTTCCAAATATTTAAAATTGAATCTGTCATATTAATAGATTGAATAAAACCTTTATATAGATGAATAATTTAAATAAGACTGTCACCTTAGGCCTCAAAGAAAACTGGAAACAGTTTACCATCTTAGTAATAGTAAATGCCTTTGTGGGAGGTATGGTGGGGCTGGAACGTACCATTATTCCAAAGTTTGCAGAATTAGAGTTTGGGATAGAACTTAATTCGGCTATTTTATCTTTTATAGTAGCTTTTGGAGTTTCTAAAGCAGTTACCAATTATTTTACAGGGAAACTGGCAAATAGATTTGGCAGGAAAAATTTGTTGATCCTGGGATGGATTATTGCGTTACCGATTCCTTTTATCCTCATAAATGCAACCAGTTGGAACTGGGTGATCTTTGCTAATTTATTGCTAGGGATAAATCAAGGTTTAGCCTGGAGCAGTACGGTTGTTATGAAAATTGATTTGGTGGGTGAAAAAGATCGTGGTTTTGCCATGGGACTGAATGAATTTTCCGGATATTTTGCAGTGGGGATCCTAGCTTTTTTAACAGGATTTATAGCCGAAAGGTATGGAGTTACGCCGTATCCATTTTATTTAGGGATAGTAATAAGCATCGTTGGTTTATTAACTAGTATTCTATTCGTTCGTGATACTATGGCATTTGTAAAAAAGGAGACCATAAGTGACACTTCCAATAAGCTGGATAACATTTTCATTTCTACAACCTTTAAGAATAAAACCTTAAGTGCAGTTACTCAGGCAGGATTGGTTAACAATCTGAACGATGGTATGATTTGGGGTCTTTTGCCTATAGTTTTGTTAGCCTATAATTTTAATACAGAGAGCATCGGTATTATTGCAGCTGTATATCCTACCGTATGGGGATTTGGCCAATTAATAACAGGTAAAATGTCTGATATATATTCTAAAAAAAAGATGCTTTTTTGGGGGATGCTATTACAAGGAATTACAATTTTATTTATTCCATTCACTAGTGATTTCGTATTATTGGTTCTAATATCTGCACTCTTAGGATTGGGAACTGCACTGGTTTACCCAACTTTTTTGTCTGCGATTGCAGGTGCCACCAGCCCGGGGCAACGTGCAGAGAGTATAGGGGTTTTTAGATTGTGGAGAGACTTAGGATATGCTATTGGAGCAATTATTTCCGGAATTACAGCAGATGTTTTTGGTATTAAATATGCAGTCTTGTTAATTGGGGTAATTACCGTTATTTCTTCAATAGTTATAAAAATCAGGATGCCTTCAGACCCTAAACAAATTGTAGTTTCCTCATAACTGCTAAATGCACTTCTTTCTTGATAGGCTATATAAATACCGGTTTCTATTGGGTTTTCTTACTCATATTTACAGGAATATCTATTGTTGGAATTTTTGGTGCGTTTTCAGAAAAAGGCTCTACAAAATGCAGTGGAATAGAAATTAAACAATATTCTAAAAAGGCCTTAACAGATTTATTATCATTTAATTTCATTCTTCAAAAATGTAAAACATAGATAACACAACGTCATTTAATACTTCACAGAATTTTAGTTTTTGTCAGTTTCATAAGATAAAATAAATAACATTTATTTTCTTGAGGAACATTTCTATATCTTTCTATTTTTAAAATAGATACTATTTCATGCCATATAATTACGATTATATTATCATAGGAAGCGGTTTTGGCGGCTCTGTAAGTGCCTTACGACTTTCTGAAAAAGGTTATAAAGTTTTGGTGATAGAGAAAGGGAAATGGTATAATTCCAGCGATTTTGCAAAAACCAATTGGAATCTTCGAAAATGGTTATGGATACCTGGACTTCGTTTTTTCGGGATCATGAAACTTAGCATCTTTAAACATATAGCGGTGATATCTGGAACTGGAGTTGGAGGTGGTTCGCTGGTTTATGCGAATACTTTACCAATACCAAAATCTGCTTTTTTTAATACCGGTAGTTGGAAGACTTTAGAAAATTGGGAAGAAACATTACAACCATTTTATGCTACTGCGTTACAAATGTTAGGAGCAACTAAGAACCCGAAACTTTTTGATGCAGATCTTGCCTTGGAGTCAATTTCAAAAGATCTTGGAAAAGAACAAGATTTCGAAAAGCCCAATGTAGCAGTTTATTTTGGAGAAAAAGGTAAAACTACTAAGGATCCTTATTTTAATGGTAAAGGTCCTGATAGGACAGGTTGTATTTTTTGTGGAGCCTGCATGACAGGATGTAGGCATAATGCTAAAAACACCTTAGATAAAAATTATTTGTATTTAGCCCAGAAATTGGGTGCAACTATTTTAGCTGAGAATGAGGTCTATAATGTAGTTCCCATAAATGAGGGATCTAAATCAATTTCGGGATATTCAGTTCATTTAAAATCTAGCACTAAAATTTTAGCTCCCAAAAAGAAGTACACTACGAAAGCTGTGATTTTTTCAGGTGGCGTTTTAGGAACCATCAAATTACTTTTAAAGTTAAAATTAAAATCGCTTCCTGCTTTATCTAATAAATTAGGAGACGATATTAGAACAAATAATGAAACCCTTATTAGTGTTTCCTCTTTAGATAAAGGTATAGATATGTCTAAGGGAGTGGCAATTGGAAGCTTATTACATACAGATACAAATAGCCATTTAGAAGTGGTTAGATATTCTAAAGGCTCAGGATTTTGGAAATTACTACATCTCCCTTATGTAACTGGTAGTAATCCGGCTATGAGAATACTAAAAATTCTAACTAAATTTTTAAGTGCTCCATTAACCTACTTTAAAATTTATGTTTTGAATAGCTGGTCAAAAAGCACTAGCGTTTTGCTGTTTATGCAAACTTTAGATAGTACGATTAGATTTAAAAGAAACCGACTTTTTGGAATGACCACAAATATAAGTACTGGTAAAAAACCGAGTTCAGATATTCCAGAGTCCAAATTTCTTACAGAAAAATTCAGTGAAAAAGTTAATGGTAAAGCAACCTCTTTTGCTTTAGAGGCTTTGGCAGGAATTCCTACTACTGCCCACATTTTAGGAGGTGCGGTTATGGGTGTAAATTCGGAAGAAGGGGTTATTAACAAAGATAATTTAGTCTACGGATATCCGAATATGTATATTATAGATGGATCTATGATCTCTGCAAATCCTGGTGTTAATCCATCACTTTCTATAACAGCTATAGCAGAAAGGGCGATGTCCAAAATTCCTAATAAAAAGATGCCTTAAAATTTATCAATTCTTAATTTTTCGTGTAATTATTATCTGCAATATATTTTTCTAAAGTGTAAAATTAATTCATGCAACAATTAAAAATGCATGTACTAACTTTTTCTGAATTTAGAGATCAGGTAGTATTAGAATACATAAAGTTACCAGGAAAATGCACATGAATTTTTTGAAGCAGAGAAGAGCTAGGTTGAGATGTTATTGATCCCAGATAATGAATTTTAAATAAGGAAATAGAGATTAATTTCTTTTCTAAATAATAAAACCCCCTCTTTATAATAGTGTTAAAGAGGGGGTTGATTATTTAAGCTGCTCTATAAGGTTATACTT
>JAGXIJ010000050.1 GCA_024635675.1 Gillisia sp. | reverse complement strand
GTACTATTTTAATTCAAATATAAATATTATACTTTCGCTAAGATGAGTATCCTAAGAAAATTCCTTTTACCGTTCGCGCTTCTATATGGTCTAATAATGCTAGTGCGGAATTATCTATATGATTTGCGTATCCTTAAATCCGAGTCTTATCGTTTTCCGGTGATTTGTGTTGGTAATTTAAGTGTTGGAGGAACCGGTAAAACACCTATGATCGAGTATTTATTAGACCTATTACTTGCAAATTACAAAGTAGCTACCTTAAGTAGAGGCTACGGAAGAAGCACCAAAGGCTTTAGAATGGTGACTAATGCAGAGAGTGCTATAAATGTGGGAGATGAACCGCTACAGTTTAAGAACAAGTTTAATAGTGCAATAATTGCTGTAGATGAAAACAGGCGTAGAGGAATAACAAAACTTAAGAAGGAGCATAACCCGGATGTTATACTGTTGGATGATGCATTTCAGCATAGAAAGGTGAAAGCAGGATTTAATATTTTGCTGACTCGTTTTAAGGATCTCTATGAAGATGATTTTATGCTGCCAACAGGAAATCTACGGGAACCTACGATAGGAGCGGGGAGAGCAAAAATCATAATTGTTACTAAATGCCCGAAAGATCTCACCCTAGAGCAGCAGGAAATCATTAGGAATAAACTGAGACCAAGAAATTATCAGCGACTATACTTTAGTTATATAAGTTATAACGATCATATTTTCAACGGAACCAATGAAATTGAACTTAAAGAATTGATTGATGAAGAAATCACTTTAGTTACCGGTATCGCTAATCCCAGTTCTTTGTGTGATTATTTAACAGCTTCCGGAATTTCGTTTAAGCATTTAAATTTCCCCGATCATCACAATTTTTCTTCTGCGGAAATAAAAAATATTTCAGGATCCAAACTTGTTGTTACTACTGAAAAGGATTTTATGAGATTAAAAGGAGAAATAGCAAACGAAAAATTATTCTATCTGCCTATTAAGATGAAATTTATTCAAGATTCAAATAGCTTCGATAAAGAGATATCTAACTATGTTTTAAATGAAAAATGAGATGCTTCGGCATCTCATTTTTTCTATTTGGCTAATTCAAACTATATATCTTTTATATAACTCTACTAAGCCTTTATATTCAAACTGCATGCCAAAGATTAAGCATGCACGTTTCTTTTAGATAAGTGAAAATTTATTTTATTAAAAAACTCTTCTGTCTTGTATGGTTTCGGGATGATATCGGTAAATCCATTTAAATAAAATTCATCTAGATTTTCGTCTAAGGTAACTGCGGTTAAAGCAACAATTGGGATTTTATCATCAAATTCACGTATTAATATGGTTGCTTCTATACCGCTAATTCCAGGCATATGGATGTCCATAAGAATAAGATCGAAATAATTATTAGAAGCTTTTTCTACCGCTATATTACCATTGTCTGCTACTTCACAAATAACATTATGTTTTTCTAAGATCTTTCTGGTGATCATTTGATTTATCTTATTATCCTCGACAATAAGGATCTTTTTATCGTGCATTATGTCGTTGGAAAGCGGTGTTTCCTTTTCTAATTGTGAAGCAGGGATTTCTGTAGCATGTTCGTATGCTTCAAATTTTAAATCGAAGCTAAAAGTAGAGCCCTTTCCTAGATCACTTTCTAAAAAGATCTCGCTGTTCATTAAATTCAGTAGATTTTTAACAATGGAAAGGCCTAATCCGGTACCACCAAATTTCCTGTTAATTTGAAGTGAGCCTTGTGTGAAATTCTCAAAAATCGAAGATTGTTTTTCTTTAGAGATTCCTTCCCCACTATCCTTAATTTCAAAATGCAGGAATACTAGTTGACCTACTTGGTTTACTCTTTTCACAGAAATCCAGATATCTCCATCCTCTGTGAATTTAATGGAGTTCCCAACCAGGTTTATAAGAATTTGAGATATTTTAAGTGGATCCCCTTTTAATTTTTTAGGGATCGCAGGATCAAAATCATAATGCAATCTTGTTTTTTTGTCGTCGGCAGAATTTTTAAGTGCAACTAATACATCAGAAATTCTTTTCTCAAGATTGAAGGAAGTATCCAGAACTTCAACTTTCTTGGCTTCCAACTTGTTTAGATCAAGAATATTATTGATTAATGATAACAGGTATTCACCCGAGAATTTTAAGGAATTTAAATGTTCTTTCTGGTTTTCTGTTGGACTTTCTTCAAGTAATAAATGGGTTAATCCGGTGACGGCATATAATGGTGTTCGTAATTCGTGCGTAATAGTAGAAAGAAACTGAGCCTTAGCCAGAGAAGCCTTTTCAGCATTCTCTTTAGCTAGTGTTAGTTCATCATTTTTCTTCTGTAATAGGTCGTTTGCTCTTGCCCTAAGGTTATTGTTTTTATATAATGAAAGGGTTAAAAGAGATAAAATTGTAATTAGCGCAACACTTAAAATGGTAGTAAGTTTATTGACTTTCAAAGAACGTTCCTGTTCGGCATTTTGTTCTGCTAGTTCCTGTAGATTGTTCCGCATAGCATCTACATTATATCTTGTACTTGCCTCTACCGCTAAGGCCTCCTTGTTCATATTGAATATGGAGTCTCTAATACTATTGCTTACTTTTAGATAACTAAGCGATTGAGTATATTTTCTTTGGTCTTCTTTTATCTGACTCAAAAGACCGTTAGTATACATGATCATTCCACCTAAATCATACTGTGTGGAAATCTTCATTGCCTTCAAGGCTTCCAATTCTGCTTGATTCGCATTATCTATTAGTAAATATGCTCTCGCCTTATAATAGTAAAGTCGGGAAATTTCATATTTATTGGCACTTTCCTTAAGAAGTTCTTGTGCCTTGTTTAGGTAATTTAAAGCTAGGTTTACATTTTCCTCATCAGAACTTATCCCTAAAGTAACAACGGCTCGGTTAAGGGTAGTTATTCCCAGAGATTCTTTATCATTGATTTTTATGTAATAATCTTCAGCCAGGTTTAAATATTTAATTGCCCTTTCTGGAGAATTGGTGGCATTAAAAAGTTTAGCATAAGTTAAATAACTAAATGCTAATCCGGTCTCATCTTTAATTTCTCTTTGGATAGATATAGCTCTTTCCAGCTCAGTAATTGCCTTTGGGTAATCGTGTCTTACATAGAATAATTGTGAAAGTATACTGCTAGAAAGTGCTATGGATTTTTGATTCCCAATTTGTTTTGCGAGTTCTAAGGCAGTATCAAGTTGCTCTAATGCTTTTTCAAAATTTAAAACATTTATTGCGATTTCTGCGCTGCCCAGCAGTTCTCTAATCTGGGTATCTACTTTAGATATTTCCGCCTCACTCTTCTCTTGAAAAGCATGAGATGAAAAAAAGCTCAAAAAAATAAAAACAGAAAATAGTATATTCCTCATTGGGGCAATGACTGGTGCATAATATTGTTAAATATAGGTAATTCTACGAAACGAATAAAATTAAATCAATAAGACGGCTGGAATACCCTATTTCATTGTCATACCAGCCTATAAGTTTAATTAATCCTCCCCCAATAACAGAGGTCATTCCAGAGTCGAAAACACAAGAATGTGTATTTCCAAGAATGTCTATAGAAACTAGTGGTTCGTCGGTATAGCTTAATATTCCTTTTAAATAGGATTCTGAAGCCATTTTGAAAGCTGAATTTATTTCCTCGATACTTGTGTGAGAGGAAATATTTATAGTCATATCAGTAAGGGAGCCGTTGGGAACCGGTACTCTTATGCCACAACCACCAATTACATCCTTTAATTCCGGGAAGATCTTGGTAAGAGCTTTAGCTGCTCCGGTTGTTGTGGGAATTATAGATTGAGTAGCTGCACGAGCTCTCCTTAGGTCACGATGTGGTTTGTCGTGTAAATTTTGATCTGAAGTGTAGGAATGTATTGTAGAAATATATGCTTGTTCTATTCCGAAGTTCTTTCGAATCACATCCAGCATGGGAGCTGCATTATTTGTAGTACATGATGCGTTAGAAATTATTTGCTCAGTACCATCTAATATGTGTTCATTCACACCCAAAACTACCATCTTAATGGAATCATCATCTGGTGGAACCGAAAGAATTACTTTTTTTACACCTTCTTGTAAATGAAATAAAAGGTCTTCCTCCTTTTTAAATTTTCCTGATGCTTCTATAATTATATTCGCACCGTATTTGCTCCAATTAATATCTTTTGGGTGAAGGTGATTTAAAATTGGAATTTCTTTATTGTTTGCAACAAGATTGAAACCATTTTGAGAAATTTCTTCAGGAAAACGACCATGAATACTGTCGTATTTAAGAAGATGTGCCAAGGTAGCCGCATCTGCAACATCATTAATAGCAACTACTTCTATAAGTGGATGATTCCATAAAAGTCTAAACAAGTTACGACCGATACGACCAAAACCATTTATCCCAATTTTTATTTTATCTGGCATATTGTCTAGGAAATGCTATTTAGGTTAAATGCTTTTGGGCTTTGTAGGATGATCTTACTAAAGCACCACTTTCAACATGTCTGAAACCTAATTCCAGTCCTATAGTTTCATATTTCTTAAATTGATCTGGAGTAATAAATTGCTTAACAGGTAAATGTTTTTTACTAGGTTGTAAATATTGCCCGATAGTAACAATATCCAAATTCACACTTCTTAAGTCTTTAAGTGTTTGGATTACTTCATCTTCTTCTTCCCCTAAACCTAGCATGATCCCAGATTTAGTTCTTGCAATTCCTTTATCTTTTAAATATTTTAAAACCTGTAAACTGCGCTCATATTTTGCCTGAATCCTCACTTCTCTAGACAATCTCTTTACCGTTTCCATATTATGGGATACAACTTCCGGATTAACAGCAATTATACGATCGATATTTCTTTCGTTCCCTTGAAAATCTGGGATAAGAGTTTCTAAGGTAGTTTCAGGATTCATCCTTCTAATCGCCTTAACAGTTTCTGCCCACACTATAGATCCCATATCTTTAATATCGTCTCTGTCTACACTGGTTATAACAGCGTGCTTAATTTTCATAAGTTTTATAGATCTCGCTACTTTTTCCGGTTCATCCCAGTCTATTGTATCTGGTCTACCTGTTTTTACACCACAAAATCCGCAGGATCTGGTGCAAACATTTCCTAAGATCATAAAGGTAGCTGTTCCCTCGCTCCAACATTCTCCCATATTAGGACAACTTCCTGAGGCACAAATAGTATGTAGGTCGTATTTTTCTACAAGTCCTCTAAGTTCGGTGTATTTTTTTCCGGTTGGAAGTTTTACGCGTAACCATTTTGGTTTCGGTGTGCGCTTTGGGGTAGCTAAAGTTTCTGTTATCATATCAAAAATCTATGGCTCAAAGATACAATAATAGAATGAAATGGGTAATTTGAATGGGAGAGTCTTAAAAGGAAAATTAAGCCTTTCTAGATTCTATTATTTGAGCAAGCAATTTTTTAGCACGTAAGAGTTTCACCTTAATATTACTCATAGGCTCATCGAGGAATGCTGCAATCTCTTTGTACGATTTTTCTTGAAAATATCTTAGATTAATTACTTCCTGATAAGGGGGTTTTAACTGCTTAATGTCACTTAACAGCTGCGCTAAATGTTGTTCTTTTATCAATGTATCTTCCATCGAAGGCGTTTCGTCCATAATTTCATGGACATTTTCCATAGAGGAGTCTGCAGTATTAGCCCTAATGGAAGTTTTGTTTTTTCTAATAAGGTCTATATGAATATTCTTGGAAATTGTTATTAGCCAAGTTTTAAAAACATAATTAGCATTAAAAGTCTTCAGTTTATCAAATGCCTTCGAGAAGGTTTGAATGGTAATATCCTCTGCGTCGGCTTCGTTTCTTGTTCTTTTAAGTTGGAAACTATAAACTTCTACCCAAAAAGTATCCAGCAAAAATTTAAAAGCTGCCTGATCTCCTTCCTTAGCTTTTTCAATTTGATTTAAAAGAGCATCGCTATTTACTTCCAAGTGTTTGGTTTTGAAAAAACATTCATGCTAAAGATACTTAATTGTGTGAAAATTAAAAATAGCTCCAAAAATGGGATTAACCATAAAAGATCCATCTCATCCAGTTTTTTAGCAGATTTATAATACACAGTATATTGTATAAGCAGGCGTAACGCAACAATTCCTAAAACTATAGGCCAATGAATTTGAAGTACTAGCAGTGTAGCGAGTAATATCCAAAATCCGATTTGAGAGAAATAAAAGGAAGCCAGTAAAAATTTATGCTTCTTCTTATAAAATTTTGCGGTAGAAATATGTCTTCTTTTCTGAAGTATCCACGTGGTGAAAGTTGTTTTTGGGATACTTCTGGTTATGGAAGATCTATTAAATGTAATGGCAGTATTTTCAGAAGTCCCAGCCTGATTAACAAATAGATCATCATCACCAGATCTAATATGTAAATGCGTTGCAAATCCATTCTGATTATAAAATTCCTCGGAGGTGTATGCAAGATTTCTCCCTACTCCCATGTAAGGAATTCCCCATTTAGCAAACGAGAAGTATTGTATAGCCGTTAGGAGGGTTTCATATCGAATGAGTTTATTTAAAAAGGAGCCTTTGCTTTTTGAATAGCCTCCATAGCCCAAAACTATAGATTTGTTTTGTTCGAAATTTGAAGCCATTTCAGAGATCCACATATTAGACTCTGGTTTACAATCTGCATCTGTGAAAAGCAAGGTAGCATTTTTTGCTTTTTTGATCCCTAGTGTTAAAGCATATTTCTTTTTACCCCAAAAAGCCTCATTGTTTTGTACGTCTACCAATTGTACACGAGAATCTATTTTCTTGAAGTATTCCATAACTTCTAGCGTGTCATCGAAGGAAGCATCATTTACTAGAATGACCTCAAAATTGGGATAGTTTTGATCTAATATAACCGGAATGAAATTCCTTAAGTTTTCAGCTTCATTTTTAGCACATATAATTACCGAAACCGGAGGTGTAGAATTTGAAGGTGATTCCTTTGCAGATGCAAAACTAAAATATCCTATAAAGTATAGGATATTAATGAGGGTGATAAGAATAAAAAGTCCGAGTAGTACTACTGCCATATTCTTTAATTCCTATTTATTGGAATCTGAACAATCTTTCATTTCATCAGGAGCTTTTCCGCAGAAACTACAAGCTTCTCCTTCTTTATTTAAAAATGGACTTTGGCTGGCACAAGTACCTGCAAATTCCCCGTCTTTTTTTGCCCAGATCTTAATTGCAATTCCAGCAACTGCCAGACCTAGCAATACTATAGTAATTAAAAGTAATTCCATGATAGTTTATTGATGCTACAAAAATACGGATAAAAAAAGGTCAAAAAAAGCGATTTAAGATATAAGTATAAGCTTTGAAATTTTTAACTAAACTTTAATTACAAAATGCACAATAATTCTGGATTCTAACCTAAATTGCATCAAGTAATTAACAAAAAAAACCAAATTATGAGAATTAAACGATTATTAATAGTTGCTGTTTTATCAGTATTTGCTTTTGCGTCTTGTGAAGATAACAAGAAGAAAGAGCAGGAAGCAAAAGATAAAATAGAAATGGAAAAAATGGAAGCTGAAAAAGAAGCCAAAAGAGAAGCCGACATGAAAATGGAACAAGAAAAGATGGATATGCAAGCAAATAGTATTGCTGCTAAAGCCACAGCTACTGCAGATCTTAGTACGCTAGTTAGTGCATTACATTCTGCAGAACTTGCTACAATGATGAAGGAAGATAAAGGTCCTTTTACTGTGTTTGCTCCTTCTAATGCTGCATTTGCTAAAGTGCCTAAGGCTACCTTAGATAATTTAATGAAGGTTGAAAATCAAGCGAAATTGCAATCTGTTTTAAAATATCATGTAGTTTCAGGTAAAATCACTTCTAAAGATTTAGCTCAAGCAATTAAAGATAACAAAGGGACTTATAAATTTACTACCGTTGAAGGTGCTGAGTTAACAGCAACTATGAAGGGTGATAAAATTGTATTAACAGATGGTATGGGTAAAACCGCTACTATTGTTCAAGCAGATGTTCAGGCTTCTAATGGAGTAGTACATGTGATTGATGCTGTTGTTATGAAGAAATCATAACTAGCTAAAAAACTAGTTTAATACAAAAGATCCCGCAATTGCGGGATCTTTTACTTTTAAATAATATTGACTTCAGGTTCTAACTTAATCTGAAACTTTTTAAGGATTTCGCCCTGAACTTTTTTGGCAAGATGAAGAATGTCTTCTCCCGTTGCTTCCCCATAGTTAACTAAAACGAGAGCCTGGTTTTTGTGAACACCGGCATCTCCTTCTCTATATCCTTTTAGTCCTGCTTTATCTATAAGCCAGCCTGCAGGTATTTTTACGCTATCGTTACCAACAAGATAGTTAGGGACTTCAGGAAAATTCATTTTTAATACTTCAAATTCCTGGGTTGTAATTACAGGATTTTTGAAAAAGCTTCCGCTATTCCCTAATTCTTTTGGATCGGGTAATTTTTGTTGTCTAATCTTTATAACTGCATTCGAAACATCCCTAATCCCAGGGTTTATTATACCCATGTCCATAATAGCCTCATTGATTGCACCATAATTAGTTAGCAATTTATGATTGGTTTTTTTTAATTTAAAAACAACGCTGGTAATTATGAATTTGCCCTTAACTTTATGTTTGAAAATAGAGTTTCTATATTCAAATTCACATTCTTCAGCCGTGAAATGAACAACCTCCAAGCTTTGAATATCAATAGCATTACAGGATACAAAATGGTCTTTTAGCTCCACACCATATGCTCCAATATTTTGGATAGGGGAGGTGCCTACATTTCCCGGAATTAGAGAAAGGTTTTCCAATCCGCCCCAGTTCTGCTCTAAGGTGTACAGTACAAATTGGTGCCAATTTTCTCCGGCGTTAGCTTTTACAAAAACAAAATCTTCTGTTTCCCGAATTACTTCAATCCCCTTAATATCGATATGAACTACATTCATGTCGATGTCTTTGGTTAATAGCATATTACTACCACCTCCTAATATAAAAAGGTCTTTATAATAATTGTTTTTAAGTACAGTAATTAGTTCATCTATACTGTTAACAGATATCAGGCTTTTTGCCTTAACATCTATTCCAAAGGTATTGTAAGATTTTAAAGAAGTATTTCGGGAAATCTTCATTAGTTGTTATAAACTGTTAAGGCATCCTTTAAAATTACCAATGATCTTTCTAGATCTTCTTTTTTAAGAACATAGGCAAGCCTTACTTGACTTAATCCTGTATTTGGCGTAGAATAAAAACCAGCTGCCGGGGCCACCATTATCGTTTCGTTGTCTAATTGATATTCCTCCAATAGCCATTTTGCAAAATCGTCGGCATTTTTAACAGGCAATTCTGCGATACAATAAAATGCTCCTTTTGGGTTAGCAACTTTTACTCCTTCAATTGCTCCTAAACCAGCAATAAGTAGATTACGTCTAGAAGTATATTCTTTAATAACTTCATCAAAATAACTTTGCGGAGTTTCTAAAGCTGCTTCACTTGCAATTTGTTCAAAGGTGGGCGGACTTAATCGAGCTTGTGCGAATTTCATCGCAGTTTTAATTACATCTTTGTTCTTAGACACCAAACATCCAATTCTGGCTCCACACATACTGTATCTTTTAGAAACAGAATCTATCATGATGGCATGATCTTTCAATTTCTCTATGCTCATTACAGAGTGATGTTTTACGCCATCGTAGGCAAATTCTCTATAAACCTCATCTGCTACTAAGAAAATGTCATGCTTAATTGCTATTTCCGCTAATTGCTCTATTTCATCTTTGGTGTATAAGTATCCGGTAGGGTTTCCTGGATTGCAAATTAATATAGCTTTCGTCTTACCAGTGATTAATTTTTCGAAATCGGCAATAGGAGGTAAGGCAAAATTTGTTTCAATTTTAGATTCAACCGGGACAATATTTATACCTGATGCCGTTGCAAAACCATTGTAATTTGCATAGAAAGGTTCCGGTATAATAATTTCGTCACCAACGTCTGCAATACTTCCCATAGCGAAAAGTAAGGCTTCAGATCCACCGGTAGTAATTATTATTTCTTCACTACTTACAGGAATATCATGATTCTTATAATAATTGGCTAATTTATTTCTATATCCTTCAAAACCTGCAGAATGGCTATAAGAAAGCACTTCAATAGTATGATTTCTAACAGCGTCTAAGGCGACTGCTGGAGTCTTTATGTCTGGTTGTCCAATATTTAATTGAAATATTTTGCGACCTTTTTTAACGGCTGCTTCTGCGAAGGGTACTAATTTTCTAATAGGTGATTCCGGCATGGAATTACCTTTAACTGAAATTTTAGGCATAACAATTTTTATTTTTTCACTGCAAAAATGCGAAATATAATGCAGAAATCCATTGATTTCGGATTGACATTTGCACTCTTATTTTTCGTAAATTAATGAATTCTATGTCCCGCCTTATTTACATATTGTTAGTTTTTCTTTGCTATGGAAATATTTCTAAGGCTCAAGGAGTTTTTATAATAGATGGAGGGAAAGATAAGTTTGAATTATCATACCAGTCAATTAACGACTTAATTGTTGTGCCATTAGAAATAAATGGAGTAGAGCTTTCTTTTCTGTTGGATACAGGAGTAGAAACTTCTATCATATTTAGTCTGGAGGAAAAGGATTCCCTTAGTGTAAAAAATGCAACAGATATTTTACTTCGGGGTTGGGGAGAAGGAGAGGCAATGACCGCTATTAAATCTACCGGAAATACTGTAAGATTAGGGGATGCCTCGCATTCAAATTTTACTGTTTATATAGTTTACGATCATCAAATAAGCCTATCTAATAGGCTAGGATTTCCAATTCACGGGATAATTGGATATGATTTTTTTAAAGATTTTGTAGTTGAATTTAATTACGTAAAAAAAAGGTTCGTTGCTCATAATGCAGATAGTTACGTTTATGATAACTGTAAACGTTGTGATGATTTTGAAATGGTATTCTATAAAAATAAGCCTTATTTGAAGGTGTTGGTGAGTACAGATAACAACGAGTATATCCCAATGGATTTATTGATTGATAGTGGTTCTGGAGATGCTATTTGGATCTTTGAAGACCCAAAAATTGGAATCCATATCCCAGATGAAAGTTTTAAGGATTTTCTTGGATTTGGAATGGGGGGAAGTGTTTATGGGAAAAGATCGAGGATTGAAAATTTGAAAATCGGAAAATTCAAATTAGAAGGAGTTACAGCAAGCTTTCCAGATACTATCTATTTCCAAGAAATTACAAGTTATGGGGAGCGTAATGGGAGCCTAGGTTCCCAGATCTTAAAACGCTTTTATTCTACATTCGATTATAAAAAAAAACGGCTTAGGTTGAAGCCAAATAAAAATTTCAGCGATCCGTTTGAATATGATATGAGCGGACTTGTTCTTGCACATGAGGGATATACTGTTGTGAAAGATTTTGAAAACAATAACTCTCCAGTATTTAATGTGCCCGAAGATGCATTTAAAGGGGTAGTTGTTTATAAAAGTTATTCCAAGGTGAAATTTAAATTAGAGCCTCAATACATTATTGTTGAAATAAGACCGAATTCGCCAGCTGCTTTGGCAGGATTAAAAATTGGAGATTTAATAGAAACTATCAATAGAAAACCTGCTTACAATTATGAACTCTCTGAAATAAATAAAATGTTTAGTTCTGAAGAAGGGAAAAATGTTAGACTGAAAATTATTAGGAATGGAGTATCATTAAATATCCAGTTCAAGTTGAAACGGGTATTATAAAAAAACTCCCGATTTCTCGAGAGTTGTTATAATTAAGATTTTTCATCAGGATCCAGAACTCGTCCTTTTATTTTTACAGCTTTGGTTGGTTCGTCTGCATTAGAATATATTGTAATGGTTCTTCTAATGGGTCCAACTCGATTGGTGTCATATTTTACTTGAATTTCTCCAGATTTTCCCGGTGCAATAGCAGCCTTAGTCCAGGTAGGAACGGTGCAGCCACAACTTGAATAAACGTTTTCAATAATTAAGGGTTCGGTACCCGCATTTTTAAATTGAAAAACTTTCACCCCATCACTCCCTTTCTCAATATCCCCATAGTCTATAACTTCAGATTTGAATTCAAACTTAGCGGTATTTTGAGCAATGGCTGTAGAGAAACCGGTTACTGTTAGTATTAATATTGCGAGAATTGTTTTCATAATTTCTAATTTTCAATTAAGTAAAGGTATGTTCTTTTAAATAAACTGAAAAACATATAAGCAAAACTACTTCTTTTATAATCTTCAACTTATAAGTACTTTTGCAGATATTTCAAAAATTAGACCAACTATGTCAGCATCCCAAAAATACGATTCTCAAAAGGTAGAAGATAAATGGTACAACTACTGGATGGAGCAAGGTTATTTTCATTCGGAAGTAGATGAAAGGACTCCATATACCATTGTTATTCCTCCACCAAATGTTACGGGAGTACTACACATGGGACATATGCTGAATAATACCATTCAGGATGTTCTTATTAGAAGAGCAAGGTTAAAGGGTTTTAATGCGTGCTGGGTACCAGGAACAGATCATGCTTCTATCGCTACAGAGGCAAAAGTAGTTGCTAAACTAAAGGAAGAGGGTATCAATAAAAATGACCTTTCGCGAGAAGAGTTTTTAGAACATGCCTGGGATTGGACACATAAACATGGGGGTATTATACTCGAACAACTTAAAAAATTAGGGGCTTCTTGCGATTGGGAGCGTACCAAGTTTACGATGGACGAGAATATGTCGGCTTCTGTAATAAAAGTATTTATAGACCTTTATGAGAAAGGTTTAATATATAGAGGTTACAGGATGGTGAACTGGGATCCGGAAGCTAAAACAACTCTTTCAGACGAAGAGGTTATTTATCAGGAAAAACAAGGGAATCTATACTATCTAACCTATATGATAGAAAATAGTGAGGAAACGGTAACTATTGCAACAACCCGCCCGGAAACAATACTTGGTGATACAGCTATCTGTATTAACCCGAATGACGAACGGTTCAGTCATCTTAAAGGAAAAAAAGCTATCGTACCATTGGCCAATAGATCTATCCCGATTATTGAAGATGATTATGTGGATGTGGAATTTGGAACAGGTTGTTTAAAAGTAACTCCGGCTCATGATATTAATGATAAAGAGATTGGAGAAAGACACGATCTTGAGGTGATCGATATTTTTAACGATGATGCAACCCTAAATGAATTTGGATTGCACTATCAAGGCAAAGACAGGTTCGTTGCCAGAAAGGAAATAGTTAAAGAATTAGAGAGTTTAGGAGTTTTAATTAAAACGGAAACTCATATTAATAAAGTTGGTACAAGTGAACGTACAGGAGCAGTTATAGAGCCAAAACTTAGTGACCAATGGTTCTTGAAAATGAAAGAATTAGCGCAGCCAGCATTGGATGCAGTACTAAATAAGGATGTAAACCTTGTTCCGGATAAGTTTGTAAACACTTACAAACATTGGATGGAAAATGTGCGAGATTGGAACATCTCAAGGCAATTATGGTGGGGACAACAAATTCCTGCATATTACTATGGAAGTGGTAAAAATGATTTCGTAATTGCCGAAAGCAAGGAGGAAGCTCTGGATAAAGCAAAAATCCAGACAAATAACCCGGATCTTACACATCAGGATCTTACACAAGACTCTGATGCTTTAGACACTTGGTTCTCTTCATGGTTATGGCCAATGAGTGTTTTTAATGGAATCCTGGAACCGGACAATCCGGAAATTAATTATTATTACCCAACAAACGATCTTGTAACAGCTCCGGAGATCTTATTCTTTTGGGTTGCCAGAATGATGATCGCTGGGTATGAATATAGAGGTGAGAAACCATTTACAAATGTTTATTTAACAGGAATTGTTAGGGATAAGCAGAGACGCAAAATGTCTAAATCCCTTGGAAATTCCCCGGATCCTATAAAGCTTATCAATGAATATGGAGCCGATGGTGTTCGTGTTGGGATGTTGCTTAGTTCTCCTGCAGGGAACGATTTAATGTTCGAAATAGATCTTTGTAAGCAAGGGAGTGGATTTATAAATAAGATCTGGAATTCATTTAAATTATTAAAAAGTTGGGAGATTGATAGTTCTTTGGAACAACCTAAATCTTCTGCAATCGCAATAGATTGGTATAAAGCTAAGTTTCAGCAAAGCTTATTGGAGATCGAAGATCATTTCTCTAAATATAGAATGAGTGATGCTTTAATGGCCACTTATAAACTGATTTGGGACGATTACTGCTCATGGTTCCTGGAAATGGTTAAGCCAAATTTTGGGGATGCTATAGATGAGAAAACATATAAAGAGGTAATAGCTATACTTGAAGATAATTTGAAAATCCTTCATCCATTTGTGCCTTTTATTTCTGAAGAGATCTGGCAGCAATTAGCACCAAGAACTAAGGAAGAAGCTTTAATAGTTTCAAAATGGCCGGAAGCAAAAGCTATCGATACTAAAATTATTCCAGAATTTTCTTTTGCTTCAGAAGTGATCTCTGGGATAAGAAATATTAGAAAATCGAAAAACATCTCTTTTAAGGATCAAATTTCTCTGCAGATATTGAACAATGAAAAAACATCTGAAACTTTTAATGAAGTTATCCAAAAACTGGGGAATGTTTCTACATTGGAATATGTAAATCATCAAGTGGAAGGATCGCTTTCTTATAGAGTGAAATCTAATGAATATTTCATTCCTATTGAAGGCGCAATAGATGTAGAGGCAGAAAAGGGCAAAATAGAGGAAGAATTAAAATATACAGAAGGATTCTTGAAATCTGTTCAAAAGAAACTATCTAATGAGCGTTTTGTAAGTAATGCTCCAGATGCTGTTGTAGCGGTAGAAAAGGCAAAACAAGCAGATGCCGAGGCAAAAATTCAGGTGTTAAAAGCTAGTTTGGCTGGGCTGGATTAGTAGAGAAGAAGAGGTAACTATTTTTAATAAATATGCGTTGGGGAGGTCTAATTAGATTTCCCCAATATATTTTTCTACCATTTCTATATATTTCTGTTTGGCTTCAGGTTGTGAAAGTTGTTCTACTTGAATCAATGCATTAGCTTTAAAGCCATTTCTTACATCCTCATCACCATTAGCTGCATAAGAGCCATTTAATGTGGTTCCTCGCTTGTAATATGCATAAAAATGAAGCATTACATCTGGCGGAAACTTTAAACTTGTAGTGCAAGCCATTTCATATGCCTTTAAAAATCTTTGATCTGAAGAATCTGACATTTTATTTTACTTAGTCTATATTCGCAATAACACTTACACCACCTTTAACCTTATCGTTCAATTTCACATTGATCTTTGTGCCGATTGGTAAAAACACATCCACGCGAGATCCAAATTTAATGAACCCGCTATCGCTTCCTTGAACTACTTCCTGACCTTCTACAGTATAGTTTACTATTCGTTTGGCCAAAGCACCCGCAATTTGTCTGTAAAGGACTTCTCCGGCCATGCTGTTTTCCACAACTACAGTAGTCCGTTCATTTTCTTCACTAGATTTAGGGTGCCATGCAACTAGAAATTTTCCAGGATGGTATTTGCTGAATTTTACCAAGCCTCCAATAGGATGACGAGTTACATGTACATTTATAGGTGACATAAATATGGAAACCTGAAGGCGTTTGTCCTTGAAGTATTCATTTTCCATTACCTCTTCTATTACCACAACTTTTCCGTCTACCGGAGAAACTACAGTAGCATCACTTAATTTGGTAGGCCTTTTAGGATTCCTGAAGAATTGGACAATCAGTAAAAAGAATAATATACTAACTGCAAGTACAGAAAATTTTATCCAATAGGTGTTTATATTTAAATAGGAAAATATGTTAAGTGCAATTAATAAAATTGCAGTAACCGTCATTATCTTATAACCTTCTTTATGAAACATAGTTAATTATCAATAAATAAGCATAAACAAAAGGACTGGAAAATATTATACTATCCAGTCTATCAAATAATCCACCGTGACCCGGCATTAATTTCCCGCTGTCTTTAACACCTGCCTGACGTTTAAATTTAGATTGAATTAGATCTCCCAGAGTGCCAAAAACACTCAATAAAATAGCTAGTCCCAACCAAAACTCAACATTTAGATAACGTGTAAAATAGAATAAGAAGTATCCGGCCACACAATTAAATATCAATCCTCCAAGAAATCCTTCAATAGTCTTATTAGGTGATATTTTTTCATATAATTTTGTTTTACCAAAATTCTTTCCAACTAAATAGGCAAAAGTGTCGTTGGTCCAAATAAGTACAAATACTCCTACAATTAAGTCTGGGTTAAATGTGCCAGAATACGTAGGGATCAATGTAAGAAATATCATGGAAGATATTAAATAGAAAATCAGGATGATATATTTTTTCTTTTCAAATACAGGGATCTTCCTAATGAAAAGTAGATCTTTCACTAAAAATAAATTAACAAACAAAGTGATTATTAAAAGTAATAGGGTTGCATTTGTGTTGAATTTCAGGTAACTAAACAGGAAAAATAAAACTGCATGAACTCCGTAAAGGGCATAGCTTTTTAATCTCAATAATTTTTCGAGTTCTAGTAAGCAAACAAAACCAATAAGGAAGAAGAGGCTAATGAAAATCATTTCTGAAGAGAGAATAGATACTACCAAAATGGATGCATATAGTAATCCAGATATTGCCCTAATAATAGTTTCCCTCATATTTTATAAATCTTCCAGAAGCAGCAAATATAGGTTTTTTGTGCTACTTCCATAACTCATAAAATTACCTTCTTTTTGGGTTTCAAAACTTTTAATTGTAGTAATGTTCGAGGGTAATCGTTCTTTGTTATTGAATTTAATACCTCTTAACCCTTCCCCAATATTATCAACTAATTGACTTGTAGAGGCTAAGATTATAAAATTTTGTGGAAGTTCATTGAATCTTTTCTCCTTGATCTGGTTAGAAGAAATAAGAATAGAACCGTCATTAGCGATCAAATATTCGCAAGTAGAAAGAAAAAACGCAGAATCCCCAGAGGTGTTAAACTCTAAATTGAATTTATCGAATCTGCTTTTTAAATTAGAGTCGAAACAACAGGTAGGTTGCTCGTACCAATCATTTTCTAGCAAAATATTATCGAAGGCATCTGTAACTTCTTTTTCATTCTCACAGTACAAGAATTTACCTCCGTTATTTTTGAAGTTGAGCATGAAACGTTCATCGGTGGGAAGTTTGACATCAGGCATATATTTGCCTCGGTCAGATTTGTCTGGATTGTCCTGACCTTTGTCTGATTTAGATTTAGGATTTAAAAATTTTCTAAATAGACTCATATTGAGAGTTCGGGGTTTTATATCACCTTTCAATCAAAGGTAAAAAATCTTAATTTAACACTAAGATAAATTAAGACTTTTTACTTATGGTTTTTTAATTATTTATTTACTGGAGATTCTTCTTCAATTTCACTGTCTTCTTCACTGTCTTCAGCACTAGTGTCCTTAGAATCTGATTTTTTAGCAATTAATGGTGTTTCTTCTTTTTCAGGAAAAGGTCTGTTTCCAAATATTTTTTGAAGATCGTCTTTAAATATCACTTCTTTTTCTAGCAAAATATCTGCTAATTGAGTCAATTTATCTTTATGAGCCTCTAATAAGGCAATTGCTCGTTGATATTGAGTTTCAATTAAATTTGAAACCTCTTTATCAATAAGTTCAGCAGTTTTCTCACTATAAGGCTTAGTGAAGTTATATTCACTCTGCCCTGAAGAATCATAAAAAGTAAGGTTTCCTACCTTCTCATTTAATCCATAAATGGTAACCATTGCTCTAGCTTGCTTAGTAACTTTTTCTAGATCACTTAATGCACCTGTAGAAATTCGGTTAAAGATCACTTTTTCTGCGGCTCTTCCTCCTAAGGCTGCACACATTTCATCCAACATTTGCTCTGGATGCACGATCAATCTTTCTTCAGGTAAATACCATGCTGCTCCTAGAGATTGTCCTCTAGGTACAATAGTAACTTTCACCAATGGAGCTGCATGTTCTAGCATCCAACTTGCAGTGGCGTGTCCAGCTTCGTGATAAGCGATCGCTCTCTTCTCGTCTGGAGTAATAATCTTGTTTTTCTTTTCTAGACCTCCAACAATTCTATCTACTGCATCAAGAAAATCTTGTTTTCCAACAGCTTTATTTCCTTTTCTAGCAGCAATTAAAGCAGCTTCGTTACACACGTTTGCAATATCTGCTCCAGAGAATCCAGGAGTTTGCTTTGCAAGGAAATCAATATCTAGCTCGTCTGCTACTTTTTTGATTGGACGAAGATGAACTTCAAATATTTCTTTACGTTCTCTTACGTCTGGTAGATCTACATAAATCTGGCGGTCAAAACGCCCAGCTCTCATTAATGCTTTGTCCAAAACGTCTGCACGGTTGGTCGCTGCAATTACAATAACATTGGTATTGGTTCCAAAACCATCCATTTCCGTTAATAACTGGTTCAATGTATTCTCACGCTCATCGTTAGATCCAGACATATTATTCTTTCCTCTGGCTCTACCAATAGCATCGATCTCATCAATAAAAATAATAGAAGGAGATTTTTCTTTAGCTTGTTTAAAAAGATCACGAACTCTGGAAGCTCCTACCCCAACAAACATTTCTACGAAATCTGATCCAGATAAAGAGAAGAAAGGAACTTTTGCCTCACCGGCTACTGCCTTTGCCAATAAAGTTTTACCAGTTCCCGGAGGTCCAACCAAAAGGGCGCCTTTAGGAATTTTACCCCCTAATGCGGTGTATTTTTCAGGAGTCTTTAAGAAATCAACTATTTCTTGAATTTCTTCTTTTGCACCTTCTAAACCGGCAACATCTTTAAATGAAGTTTTTACATCTGTATTTTGATCGAAGAGTTTTGCTTTAGATTTTCCGATGTTGAAGATCTGTCCACCGGCACCACCTCCGCCACCGGAGCTCATCTTTTTCATTATAAATATCCAAATTCCAATGATCAGGATAAATGGTAATAGCGTTAAGAATACTTCTGTCCAAACATTGGATTGAGTGTTATACGTTACAAAAGTGGTTAAATTATTTTCAGCTTTAATTTCTTGAATATTGTTCTCAAAATTCTGAAGGTCACCAAATTCAAAACTATAGTCTGGGGCATCACCTGTAGAAAACAATTCGTTTTCATCGGTTTTTTTGTGAATATCCTTGGCTTTAGCCTCCTCGGTTAAATAAACTTTTGCTTGATTTCTATTAACTATTACTACTTTCTTAACATCACCAGCCTTCAGGTATGATTCAAATTCGGCTGGGTTTGTTTTTGCTGGTTCATTAAAACCTGATCCACCAATAAAATTGATACCTAAAAAAATTATAATTATAGCCCCGTAAATCCAATATGCACTGAATTTAGGTTTCTTAGGTTCTAATTTATTATTTGGTTGTTGCTTCGACATTCTTCTCTAATTAGTTTTTTAATACTTTGTTTCTATCGAGGTAGTTTTTGCATCTCCCCACAAGCTTTCAATATCATAATACTCCCTAATGTGTTTCTGGAATACATGAACTACTACATTCACATAATCCATTAAGATCCACTCGGCATTATCACTGCCTTCAATATGCCAAGGTTTGTCTTTTAGCGATTTGCTTACGGTTTTTTGTACGGAGTTTACGATGGCATTT